>CAJUDN010000030.1:16049-31559 GCA_910585355.1 uncultured Lachnospiraceae bacterium | reverse complement strand
AAGCGAAGCAAAAGCTATTTTCTTTGCCTGTCAAGCCTTGCAATATCACCGTGACCTGCCGTTTGAACAGGAAACCATATCCGTCATGAAAAAATTTTTGAATTGTCTGCCATTGGATATGCAAAACAGTATCACGCAGATTCAAAACAAGATTGTATTTTGGATTCCAGACAGACATTGTGATTCGCCATTGCTTCAATCAATGTTTCTTGCTGCCATAAACCGCCATGCCGCAACCATACGGTATTCGTCAGCTCATTCTGAAAGCACGCGTACAATAATACCTATCGGCTTATATGCCATGAATGGACTCTGGTATTGCCCCGCCTATTGTACGGCGGCAAATCAAATCAGAGTGTTTCGGGTCGACCGTATCAAAGAGATCATAGAGGAAAAGCCTTATCCAAAAGGAAAATATCCTATTCCTGCATCAATTCAAGAGTATCTTGAAAAAGCAGAGGTTAAAAATGATTACCACATGAAAATCCAGCTGACGGATATAGGCGTCAAACGCTGCGAAAGTGAATGTCTGCTTATTTCCCGCAAATTGGCTGCTTTTGTCTGTTCGCAGCCCCGGAGCGTTCCTCCCAAGGGAGACCAGAAAGATCATCTGGGAACGGTATCAAGGAAACCTGCAACAAAGCGGCCGACACCTGGGTACAGGAATCGGCCTTTCCATCGTAAGTACAATTTTAGTTTTCCTGCACCTGGATCCCCCTTGGCCCCACATGGGTGGCAAAGACGATCTGAGTGCTTGTCTTTCCAAATTTCTGAAGCTGGCCCAAGAAGGTGTCAAGCTCCATGGTGCTTTCAAAAGCCACCTTCATAATCACGGAAAATTCACCTGTAACGCTGCTACATTCGAGGATGTTCGGGATCTTTTCCGCATATTTATAAAACTTCTGCTTATCCTCCGGCAAAACGTTCAGATTGATGAAGGCGATAATATGGTATCCTAATTTCGTGGGGTTCACCTGAGCCTGGTAAGCCGTGATGATGTTATCCTTCTCCAGCTTTTCAATTCTTGCCGACACTGCAGGAGAAGAAAGGAACGTCTTTTCCGCAATGGTCTTTAAGGATGTCCTTGCATTCTGCTGCAAAATCTGAAGTATTTCCCTGTCAATATGATCCATGATCCTTCTCCTTTATCTTGCTGCTCCATAGCAGCCAGTGCTACATTTCTATTTCCCCGTGGAATACCTCAATGGCAGGCCCCGTCATGTAAACCGTGTCTTTCTCCCTGTCCCATCGGATGAAAAGAGCTCCGCCTGGAAGAGCCACCTCCACCTCCGGATCCGTTTTTTTGTTCAGCACACAGGAAACGGCCACAGCACAGGCGCCGGTTCCGCAGGCCAGGGTTTCCCCGGAACCACGCTCCCATACCCGCATGGTCACATGTTTTCTGTCCTTTACTTCAACAAATTCTGTATTGGTTCTGTCCGGGAATTTCTCATGGACCTCAAAATACGGGCCGATTGCTTCAATTTTCAAATTCTTCACATCATCCATAAACACCACAGCATGGGGATTTCCCATGGAAACCCCTGTAAAAGAATATTCCTGGCCGCAGACTGTAATGGTTTCTCCTATTTCAGACGTACGGACCGGCCTTCCCATATCCACAGTCACCGTCTCCACCTTGCCGTCCTTTACATGGAGACTCAAATGCTTCACTCCCACGGCTGTTTCCACGTCAATTTCTGTCTTATCCACGATCCCGTGATCATATGCATATTTTCCCACACAACGGATTCCATTCCCGCACATAGCGCCTCTGGAGCCATCCAGGTTGTACATATCCATCTGACAGTCTGCAATCCCGGACGGCTTTATGAGAATCAGACCATCAGAACCGATTCCAAAATTCCGGTTGCTGACCTTCACTGCCGTTTCAGAGGGATTTTCCACTGTTTCCTCAAAGCAGTTCACATAGACATAATCGTTTCCGATTCCCTGCATTTTTGTAAATTTCATGATTTATTCTCCAATATGTTCCATCCCCTGTGCGAGGATTGTTTCTATGTGGCTGTCGGCCAGGGAATAGAGAACGCTCTTACCGTCCCTGCGGAATTTTACCAGCCGCATCTGTTTTAAAATCCTAAGCTGATGGGAAATGGCGGACTGTCCCATTTGAAGAAGACTGGCAATATCGCAGACGCAGAGTTCCGACTGGCTTAAGGCATAGAGAATGCGGATTCTGGTGGAGTCTCCAAACACCCGGAAAAATTCCGCAAGATTCTGAAGCTCCTCACCCTGAGGCATTACTTCCATGACCTGCTTTACCACCTGTTCATGTACGTATATGAAATCACAGTGCGGAGCAATTTTTTCGTCTTCTTTCCTTCCCACGTTCTGGCCCCTTTCCGGAAACTGTTTCTATCGAACCAGGAGCTTGCTGACCTCAAACTGGTCCTCTGAAATGTCTTTCTTCATATTTAATGCTTCCTGAATGTCAAAATCCACAAACTGGCCGTTTTTGTAAGCCACGATGCGGTTGCTCTTTCCCTCACTCAAAAGCTGGGCAGCCCTGGAACCCATGACGGATGCGTAAACACGATCCTTACAGGTCGGAGTACCGCCGCGCTGAATGTGGCCGATGATGGTAGCTCTTGTTTCAACTCCCGTGGCAGCTTCAATACGCCTTGCCATGGAGATAGAATGGCCGATACCCTCGGCATTGATGATGATGTGGTGTTTTTTGCCGCGCTTTCTGTTTTCTATGATGCGGTTGATCAGATACTGTTCATTGCCGTCATATCGTTCCGGAAGCAGGATATCTTCAGCGCCGTTTGCGATGCCGCACCATAACGCGATATAGCCGGCGCGGCGTCCCATTACCTCAATGATGCTGCACCGCTCATGGGATGTGGATGTGTCGCGGACTTTGTCGATAGCCTCCATAGCAGTGTTGACAGCAGTGTCAAAGCCGATGGTGTAGTCCGTACAGGCAATATCCAGGTCAATGGTTCCCGGAAGACCAATGGTATTTATGCCAAGAGCCGATAATTTTCCGGCTCCGCGGAAGGAACCGTCTCCGCCGATGACTACGATGCCGTCAATTCCATGTTTTTTGCAGATTTCGGCTCCCCTCTTCTGCCCCTCTTCTGTGCGGAATTCCTCACAGCGGGCCGTGTACAGAATGGTACCGCCGCGATTTATGGTGTCCGCTACGCTTACGCCGTCCATGTCTACAATTTCTTCCTGAAGGAGTCCTGCATAACCTCTCATGACACCTTTGACTTTGAGACCTTTATGAATTGCCGTTCTTACTACGGCACGGATGGCTGCGTTCATTCCGGGAGCGTCTCCCCCGCTTGTAAGTACTCCGATGGTCTTAACCTCTTTTTTTGTCATATGATTTCCTCCATGAACTTCCTGTTCAGACAGGGATTTTTAAACATTGTAACGCGAAGCATGTGACTTTGCCGGGCACGCTCTAAAAGCCTTTGGCTTTTTTCGCTTTGCGGCTGTCGCCGCATGCAGATATATACCTGAATCCCGCCTGAGGTGCTGGCATCTCTCTTCGGGTGACTCCGCCGGGCTCGCTCGAAAAGCCTTTGGCTTTTTTCGCTTTGCGGCTGTCGCCGCATGCAGATATACACCTGAATCCCGCCTGAGGTGCAAGCACCTCTTTCGGGATTCAGATGTATATCTGCGCCCGGCTCATAGCTATAAAACATTTTAATCTATTTTTCCCTTGATTTCAATGGTTTTTTGCACAACTTTGACATTTTTTTCACCAAGTATTCCATACAATACGGACAAAAGCGGATCTTTGGCGTCTATGGACCAGTTTTCGGAGAGCCTTTTTAATTTTCTTTCTTCCTTTAAATACATTACCACCCGGTCGTTTCCCTCGGAATTTCTTAATGCGGCCATGACGCTGTCAACCTGCCGGTCATAGTCGTTCTGGTTCTGGAACTGGATCCACAGCTCGTTGGGGATGTTCTGGAAAGGTATGATCTCCTCGCAGATCAGCTTCCCCACCGGGTCATCTCCGATGGAGACATGCCCCCGCATGAATACCTTGGCTTCCTCCGTCAGATTCTGCTTGCTTTTTTCGTAAATCGTCGGAAAGATCAGCGCTTCCACGGTTCCTACCATATCTTCTAAGGAAACGAAAGCCATCAGCTGGTTTTTCCTAGTAGTCTTTACCTTTTTGGCCGTTATCATTCCGCCCAGAACCACGCTGGAACCGTCTTTTGCCACGGTTTTTCCATCCTCGTCCACAATGAAATCCGAGGTTTTGGCCGTCACGTTTTTCTGCCATATCTCCTTGTATTCCTCCATGGGATGACCGCTTACATAAATGCCCAGAGTCTCTTTTTCAAAGGCCAAAAGCATTTCTTTGTCAAACTCTCCCACCTTTGGAAATACGATCTGAAAATTTGTTTTTTCCTCCTCCGGCGCAATATCGAAAAAGCTTAACTGGCCTTCCATCACGGACTTTTTCTCCCGCGCTTTATTTTCCAGAAGTTCTGCGGAGACATAAAGCTTCTGTTTCCTGGTGCCCGGAAGGGAGTCCAGCGCGCCGGATTTTATGAAGCTTTCCAGCGTTCTCTTATTGACTTCCTTGTTGGACATTCTGGTCACAAAGTCCTCCAGGGTGGAGAATGGGCCCCCGTTCTCCCTTTCCTTTATGATTACCTCCACTACCGAGCGGCCCACGCTTTTTATGGCGGAAAGGCCATAGCGGATTCCGTTTCCGGATACAGAAAAGTCCCCGTATCCCTCATTGATATCCGGCGGCAGGATGTCAATTCCCATGTTCCTGCAGGCCAGAATATATTCAGACACCTTGGTCACGTTGTCCATCACAGAGGTCATAAGCGCCGCCATGAACTCCCTTGGATAATAGTATTTTAAATAGGCGGTCTGGAAAGCAACCACCGCATAGGCGGCCGCATGAGACTTATTGAAGGCGTATTTCGCAAAGTCAATCATGTCGTCATAAATCTGGTTGGCGGTAGCCTCGGAAATTCCATTGGCGACGCAGCCTTTCACGCCTTCGTCCTTATTCCCATACACAAAGTTCTGGCGTTCCTTTTCCATCACGGACGCCTTTTTCTTGGACATGGCACGGCGCACCAGATCGCTCCGTCCCAGGGTATAGCCTGCCAGATCTCTTACGATCTGCATCACCTGCTCCTGGTAAACAATACAGCCATATGTGGGGCTTAAAATCGGCTCAAGCTGCGGACAGGTGTAGGTGACGGAGGACGGATCGTTTTTACCCTTTAAGTACTTTGGAATAAAATCCATAGGGCCCGGGCGGTACAGGGAAATTCCGGCGATAATATCCTCCAGACTGGTGGGTTTTAGCTCCTTCATGAAGGTTTTAAATCCTCCGCTTTCTAACTGGAACACGCCCTCGTTTTTTCCCGTACCGATGGCTTCCATGACTTTCCGGTCGTTATAATCAATATGGTCCAGATTAAGCCTGGTTCCCTGATCCTTCTCTATCATATGGACGGCATCCTGGATTACCGTCAGTGTCCTGAGGCCCAGAAAATCCATCTTTAAAAGGCCCAGCTCTTCCAGGGTTGTCATGGTAAACTGGGTGGTGATGGTTCCGTCCGCCCCTCTGGATAAGGGGACATACTCATCAATGGACGTGCGGCTTATGACCACCCCTGCCGCATGCATGGAGGTATGTCTCGGAAGTCCCTCGAGCCGCATGGACATGTCGATGAGCTTCTTCACCTGCTCATCCGTATCATAAAGGGCCTTAAGCTCCGGATTCTTCTTAAGAGCCAGCTCCAATGTAATGTTAAGCTCCGCAGGGACCATTTTTGACACCTGGTCGCATAAGCTGTATGGCAGGTCCATGACACGGCCCACATCCCGGATAACGCCGCGGGCCGCCAGAGTACCAAAGGTCACAATCTGGGCCACCTGATCTTTTCCATACTTTTCCACCACATAATCTATGACCTCCTGCCGTCTTTCATAACAGAAGTCCACGTCAATATCCGGCATGGATACGCGTTCCGGATTTAAGAAACGCTCAAACAGAAGCTGGTAGCGGATAGGGTCAATGTCCGTGATCTTTAAACTGTAAGCCACAATGCTTCCGGCCGCAGAACCGCGGCCGGGACCCACAGCAATATCATGAGACCTGGCGAAGTTGATAAAGTCCCATACAATCAGAAAATAGTCCACATATCCCATGCCCTTTATGGTTTGAAGCTCATACTGTAAACGTTCCCGCAGAGTGCCGTCGTCCTCCGGATACCGCTCCTTAAAGCCCTCCTCGCAGAGATATTTTAAATAGGTCCAGGAATCATAGCCTTCCGGCACCTCATATCTCGGGAGCTTTGTCACGCCGAATTCGATTTCCACATTGCACCGTTCAGCAATTTTATGGGTATTCTCCAAAGCCTCCGGCGCATAGGGAAACAAAGCCTGCATTTCTTCCTCAGATTTTACATAATACTGGCCGCCCTCATAACGCATTCTGTTTTCGTCGGCCACCTTTTTTCCTGTCTGAATACAGAGGAGAATGTCGTGGGCCTCCCAGTCCTCCGCGTTGATATAATGGCAGTCGTTCGTGGCCGCCAGGGGAACATGGAGCTCTCTGGAAAGTCTTAGAATTCCCTGGTTCACCTGCCGCTGCATGGGGATTCCGTGGTCCTGAAGCTCTAAAAAGTAATTTCCCTCCCCGAAAATTTCCAGATGCTTTAAGACAGCCTTTCGGGCTTCCTCATAAAGCCCGCGCTCCAAATATTTCGGCACCTCTCCGGCCAGGCAGGCGCTTAAGGCTATAATTCCCTTGTGGTACTCCCTTAAGACCTCCTCATCCACCCTGGGCTTATAGTAAAAACCGTCCACAAAGCCCTTGGATACAATTTTCATCAGATTCTGATAGCCTTCATTATTCTCAGCCAGAAGAACCAGATGATAATACCTGTCCTCTCCGTGGACATTTTCTCTGTCAAACCGGGAGCCGGGAGCCACATAAACCTCACAACCGATGATGGGTTTGATTCCGGCCTCTCTGGCCGCCCGGTAAAAGTCTATGACACCGTACATGGCCCCATGATCGGTAATGGCCATGCTGTCCATTCCAAGCTCTTTGGCACGGACTGCCAGTTCTTTTATTTTACTGGAGCCATCCAGAAGACTGTATTCTGTATGAACGTGCAAATGTGTAAATGCCATATATTTCCTCCAAAATCCAGAACATCTTCCTCTCCGCCGCAGTGCGGCTCTAAGCGGGGCTGTTTGTGTGTGCAGTAGAGCGCACCCATTGTACGCAAAAGGCTGTTTCTTATTTGAAACAGCCTTGAGGACTTAGAGCGTTAGTTATTGCTCAGATATTTTTCAATATCATTGATTGCTTTTTCTTCATCCACCCCGTCAGCCGTCACGACAACCTGCTCGCCAACGGGAAGATCCAGCGTCATCATTCCCATGATGCTTTTTGCATTCACTTTTCTGTCGTCGTTCTGCACGTAGATCTTACTCTCATAGCTGCTTGCGAGCTGCACCAGCATCGCAATCGGACGGGCCTCCAGGCCTGAAGTCAGCTCAATGGTTACAGTTCGTTTTGTCATAATATTCCTCCTCCTTGCTTGCCCGTTCCCTGCTCGCGCAAACGTTGCGCCATGTCGCAGAGTTTTCTGAGCCGGTGGTTCACTCCCGACTTTCCAACAGGCGGTTCCAGGTCTTCACCCAGTTCTTTCAGTGTTGCCTCCGGTTTTTCCAGCCGCGCCCGCGCAATCTGCAAAAGCCCCGGCGGAAGGCTTTCAAAACCGATTGTATCCCGAATATAAACAATATCGTCCACCTGCTTTAAGGCCGCCGATACAGTTTTATTGATGTTGGCCGTCTCACAGTTCACCTGACGGTTCACATTGCCTCTCATCTCCTTCAGAATCCGAATATTTTCGAATTCCATAAGTGACAGATGGGCCTCCATTACGTTCAACATATCAACAATCTGATTTCCTTCTTTAATATATACCACAAAGTAACGTTTTCGTATGACAATCTTCGCCTCCATGTTGAAGGTTGCCATTATGGACCGGATCTGCTTTGCTTTTGCCTCCGTGGCGCATACAATCTCCAGATGGTAAAATTTTTCCGGATCACTGATGGAGCCGGATGCCAGGAAAGCGCCTCTTAAAAAGGCGCGGCGGCAGCACGGATTCTGTACCACCACATTTCCAACCACAGAAAGATTCTCTCCTATTTCGCCGTCCTCAGAAAGCAGCTTTGTGGCCTTCAATACGCGAAGCGCATCCTCATGCTGCTTCACGCAAACAGAATAAATTCTGTTTTTCCCCAGATGGGAGTTCCGCCGAATCGATATATCAGTACCTATATTAAATGTTTTTTTTAATAATGTAAAGCATTTTCTTGCAACTGTTACATTTTCCGTGTGTATTTTAATGCTGTAACGATCGTCTCCGGAAATCTGAATCCGGCCGCAGAGACTTAAAATAGCGGAAATTTCCGCAATTTGACAATGCCTGGCTGGACTCAGCTGCCTGGACAATTCCTCTTTAATATGGGAAGAAAACGACATCTATCTCCCTCCATCTATTTTGGCGTCCCTGTGCTCCAGACGCCCCTCGTACCTTGCATCTTTCATAAGCCGTTCATAGACCTCGCAGGCGATGGTCACGGAACGGTGTTTTCCTCCGGTACATCCGATAGCAATGACAAGCTGATTTTTTCCCTCCTGCTCATACCTGGGAACCAGAAAATATAAAAGCTCCATGAGCTTTTGCAGAAACTCTTCCCCGGTATTTCCCTGCATCACGTACTCCTGCACAGCCTTTTCATTCCCTGTATGGAACCGCAGCTCTTCTATATAATATGGGTTTGGCAGAAACCTCACGTCAAAAACCAGATCTGCATCGGAAGGGATTCCGTACTTGAAACCGAAACTCAGCACCGTAATAAAAAGATGGCTCTTCTCCCTGTCCCCGAAAAACAGGTTTTCCAGCTCCTTCCTCAAATCCTTTGTGAGAAGCCTGCTGGTATCCAGCCGGAAATCAGCTTCATCCATAAGGAAATCCAGTTTCTCCCGCTCCATGGCAATTCCCTTTTCAATCCGTCCGGATCTGGATAAGGGGTGGCTCCGCCTGGTTTCTTTATATCTCTTAATAAGGCAGCTGTCGCTGGAATCCAGAAACAGGATAAAAAACGGATGGGCGTTATCCCTCCATTTTTTAATGATATTTTTCAGCAGAGGTAAATCCTCTCCGCTTCTTATATCAATTCCCAGGGCCACATCTCTCGGCTCATTCCAGTCTCTTAAAGTCAGTTCCACAAATTTCTCAATCAGAAGAATGGGCAGATTGTCCACACAGTAGAATCCCATATCCTCAAAGATTTTTAACGCCGTGGTCTTTCCTGCCCCCGACATTCCAGTTACAATGACAAGCTTCACTGCGTTTCCTCCCCGAATTGGCCCAAAAGCTTAACTTCCATCTCCAGTGTAACTCCCGAGTACTCCTTTACACGCCTCTTCACTTCCTCACAAAGTCTGTAAATATCGGACGCAGCGGCATTGTCCTTATTTATGACAAATCCCGCATGCTTTTCTGAAACGGCGGCTCCCCCCACGGAAAACCCCCTAAGGCCCGCGTCCTCTATCAGCTTCCCCGCAAAATATCCCTCCGGCCTCTTAAAGGTGCTTCCCGCGCTCGGATATTCCAACGGCTGTTTTTCCTTCCTCTTTTCAGCCAGCTTATCCATTTTCTGCCGGATTGCTTCCATATTCCCACATTCCAGAGAAAATAAAGCCTCCAGAACCACATAACCTTTTTTCGGTATGATGCTGGTCCGGTAGCCAAGCGCCAGTTCCTTCGCATCCAGTGTAAGAACATTTCCATCCGAATTCAGAACTGTCACGCTTTTTAATACATCTTTCATTTCGGATCCGTAGGCGCCTGCGTTCATCACCACAGCGCCGCCTACGCTGCCGGGAATTCCGGCAGCAAATTCAAGCCCTGAAAGTCCGGCCCTTAATGCCTCGTTGGCAGCTTTCGACAATAAAACTCCTGCTCCGGCCTTTAAATTCCTTCCGGCAGCCTCCAGTTTCCGGAACTTCTCTGTGCTGATGATAACGCCGCGAAAGCCCTCGTCACTGACTAAAAGATTACTTCCATTTCCAATCACATAAAAACGGCTTCCCGCCTTCCGGCACGCCCGGCACACCGCCGCCAGCTCGTCCGCGGTTTCCGGAGCCGCGTACCAGTCAGCCGGTCCTCCGGCCCTAAAGGACGTATGCCGTTTCATCGGTTCCCTGATTTTCACTTCCATGAGTCTTCGCCCCTAAAACCTTTATTCACTTTTTTTTACAAGGTTGGCCTGCACCCGGTCGTAAAGCTCCTTGGCCGCATTGTATCCCATCTTTTTCTGACGGTAATTGACAGCCGCGGTCTCCACGATCACCGCCAGATTCCGGCCGGGACGGATCGGAATGCTGTGACAGACCACCTTATTTCCCAGAAATTCCGTATACTGGTCTTCCAGTCCCAGTCTGTCGTATTCTTTATCCTTATCCCACTCCTCAAGCTTAATTACCATGTTAATGGATTGGGTATCCTTTACGCACTCCACTCCAAACAGCGTCTTCACATTCACAATGCCGATGCCCCGAAGCTCGATGAAATATCTGGTCATATCCGGAGCAGACCCCACCAGAGTCACATCGCTCACCTTCCTGATCTCCACCACGTCGTCACTGACCAGGCGGTGTCCCCGCTTAATAAGTTCTAACGCTGCCTCGCTCTTTCCGATGCCGCTCTCCCCCATAATGAGAATTCCTTCTCCGAACACATCCACCAGAACCCCGTGAATGCTGATGCAGGGGGCCAGCTTAGCCTTCAGCCAGCGAATTACTTCCGCCATGGTATCGGAGGTGGGCTTTGCACAGGACAGGCAGGGAACGCCGTAATACGTGCAGAGAGCCACGACATCATCTTCCGGAATCTGGTTTCTGCAAAAGACCACGCAGGGAATTTTGCTGGAAATTAACTTGTCATACATGGCCAGCCTCCGCTCCCTTGAAAGACCGGAAAGGTAGGCCATCTCCACATTTCCCAGCATCTGGACGCGCTCATTGTCAAAATGATCGTAAAATCCCGTAAGCTGTAAGGCCGGACGGTTCACATCCGGATGGGACAGCACAATTTTACCAGTGTCCAGCTCCGGAGTCAGGTTTTTAAAGTCCATTTTATTGATTAATTCGGTAATGGTAACCCCGTACATACTATTCCCCTTTCTGTTACTTCATGCATCTTTCCTTATTCCCAATGCTCCATCCGGCCAGTAATCGCACTGCCAGTACCGAATCTTTTGTCAGCCTGCAAGGCGGAGGAAGGAGGCGATGCGGCGGCATCGTTGACTGACGGCGCTGTGTGCCAGTGGCACACGTTTAGCACGGACCAAAGCGGAACGTAGACCAACGCCGCAGATGGCAAAATAGGCGGTACTGAACGTATGATTACTGTCTGGATGGATCACTAAAGTGTGTCTGAAAATTCATCTGACAGAAAGAAATCTCCAAACACACTCTAGCACAGATTCCCCTGGTTGTCACTGATTTTCCTTTTTGGGGGGATGGAAAAAGGCATATACGCTCTCTGCCGCCTTCTGATTCATCCCTTCTGTGGACGCAAGCTCTTCCATTTTCGCATCCCGTACCGCCTCCAGGGATTTAAACCGGCGCATCAGGGCTTTTCTTCTGGCAGGGCCGATGCCCTCAATCTCATCCAGCATGGAGCGGACCTGCCCTTTGCTTCTTAAGCTTCTGTGGTACTCGATAGCAAACCGATGGGCCTCGTCCTGGATTCTTGTGATCAGCTTAAAACCCTCGCTGTACCTGTCAATGGGAATTTCCACATTCTGATAGTAGAGGCCCCTGGTTCTGTGATTGTCGTCCTTTACCATACCGCAGACCGGAATGGAAAGTCTCAGTTCTTCCAATACCCTCAAAGCCACATTCACCTGGCCGCGGCCTCCGTCCATCATGATCAGATCCGGAAATCTGGTAAAACTTCCGAAGGCCTCATTCTGGTTTTCCTCCTTAAGCTCCCGCTTCTCTTCCAATCCATGGCGGAATCTTCTGGCGAGCACCTCTTCCATGGAGGCATAATCGTTCGGTCCCTGTACGGTCTTTATTTTAAATTTTCTGTAATCATTCCGCTTCGGTCTTCCGTCCTCATAAACCACCATAGAGCCCACGGACTCAAATCCGCTTATGTTAGAAATGTCAAAGGCCTCAATCCGTTTCACACGGGAAAGCCCCAGCCACTCTCCCACCTGGTTCATGGCGCCGATGGTTTTTAACTCCTCCCGCTTTATTTTTTCCTTATCCTGAGAAAGCACCAGCAGAGCGTTTTTGGCCGCCAGTTCTACCAGACGCTCCTTCTGCCCCTTTTTCGGCACCACAAATTTAACACCTGAGCCGCGGCGTTTGGCGAGCCATCTGCTGATTAAATCCATCTCCTCAAACTCCTGCTGTACCCAGATCTCTCTGGGAAGAAACGGCGTTCCGGCATAAAACTGCTTCACAAAGCTGCCGATGATCTGGCTGTCGTCTCCGGCTGTTAAAGCGGATACATGAAAGTGCTCCCGGCCGATAAGCTTCCCATCCCGGACGAAAAACACCTGGACCACTGCGTCCTCATTGTCCCTGGCCATGGCGATAATATCCCGGTCCTCCATGCTCTGGCTGGTGATTTTCTGTTTCTGAGCAATCTGCTTTACGCTGTTTAAAAGCTCCCGGTACTCAATGGCCTTTTCAAAATCCATCTCCTCCGAGGCGGCTAACATTTTTTCCTCTAACATTGCAAGAACCGGGGCGTAATGGCCGTTTAAAAATTCCAGGGCCTGAGCCACGGCTTTCCCGTATTCCTCTTGTGAAATATACCCCTGACAGGGAGCCGAACACTGTCTGATATGGTAATTTAAGCAAGGACGGTCTTTTCCGATATCTCCCGGAAGTTTTTTAGTACAGGTCCGGATTTTCCAGAGTTTATGGATTAAGTCAATGGTATCTTTCACTGCGCCCCCACTGGTATAAGGACCAAAGTACCTGCATTTATCCTTTTTCATGGTCCGGGAAAACAAAACCCGCGGGAACGCCTCATCTGTGGTTACTTTGATATAGGGATACGTCTTATCGTCCTTTAACATGGTATTATACTTAGGACGGTGCTCTTTTATGAGATTACATTCTAAAACCAGCGCTTCCAGTTCCGAATCCGTAATGATATACTCAAACCGGGCGATTCTGGAAACCATTTTTTCAATTTTTGCCGTTTTATTACGGCTGCTCTGGAAATACTGGCGCACCCGGTTTTTCAGGCTGATGGCCTTTCCCACGTAAATGATCTCATCATGTTTATCATGCATGATATAAACTCCCGGCGAAGCTGGGAGTTTTTTCAGTTCTTCCTCTATATTGAAAGGATTTTCATTCTCTGTCAACGCAATCGCTCTCCGTCAAATTTTTTCAGCGTCAGAATATGCCGTCTGATTTCGGCAATCTGCTCATCTATGGTTCCCCCGGACACCTGTATATCAAGGACTGTGCAGATATTATCCACTTCTTTCCTGGAGGCCTTTTTAGAAAGCTTCTGCAGGGCCTCCAGCATTCCGTCATATTTCTTTTCATCCATGGCATCGAAAAATTCCAAAAGACAGGCGTTCGGGCCCGGTTGACAGAGGGGCATCTCTTCCTTCCTGTCCAATGCCTTGTTAACAGCATTTTCTTCCGCCTTTTCAAAACGGAACTTCTGTCCTGCGTTCGGATACTTTTCGCGGTCCACCTCTTCCATGAAATTCGCCAGTGGACGCGCCCACACTTTAAACTCTCCATAAAGGGCCTGATACACCACCATCTTCTCTCCTGTTTCAGAATGGCAGGCAATGGTCACGATCTGGTACATCTTATTTTTAAAGTGCCGGTAGAATTCTCCCGGCACTGGTATGGCTCTTTCCCGATTCATCTTTTTCCTCCTCCCGCTTCCATGCGGGGAGCAATTACTGCGTCCATTTAAAGTTCGCCTGCGGCGAATGGAGCCTGGACTTATATTGTTTTCTAGTGTAACCCAATTTAAATACCTTTCCGTTTCGACGAAGAGACTTTTGGGGAGTGGAAAAGGAAAAAGCGGAGACGCAGTGGCGCTGCGCTGAACATTTTTCCCTTGTGCCGTCGAGAAAGCAGACCAGTGAAATGTAAGGTTATTTAAATCAAGGGATGCCAGCCTACTCCGGTCGGAAATGATAACGGTTGGCGGCGCTCCAAAGCATCCACTCATCATATCCTGCATCTTTCACTGCCTGTATCTGCTTCTGTATCTCCTCATATCCATAGGAAATGTACTTGCCCTCCCCCAGATAGGAAGCCGTAAAATCCTGGAGCCACGGCCTTACCACAGCCTGGCTGCTCACATGTCCGTCGGCTTCGGCAGCCTGCTCCATGACGGTTTTCGACTTCTGCAGAGCCGCAAGGACCGTCTCGTATGGCTGCTTATCCGGATAATCCAGCCCGAAGTTTCCCGCACCATAGTGGGACGGGTAGATCATAGGACAGATATAGTCCAGATGCTTCGCCATCTCCGTATAGATCTGGCCCACAGCGTTTGCATCGATTTCACTGTCTATAATAGTCCCAAACACATCCGCAGACACGAAAAGTCCCTGGGACGCCAGATTTTCATAGGCATATTTCACAAATTCCGTAATCGCATCTGTTTTGGACCGCCCTTTCGTAACCTCCTCGTCAAAAACCACTTGTTTCATGGTTCCTTCTGTGGAGAACCGGATATAATCAAACTGAACCTCATCGAAACCAACTTCCTTTGCGGCCGTTCCTACCTCCACCAGATAATCCCAGACCTCTATCCGGTAGGGATCCACCCAAGCCATTCCCTGCCTGTCCCGGTAAAGGCTTCCGTCCGCCAGATGGAGGCTCCACTCCGGCTTCTGCTCCGCCAGATAGGGGTCTCTGAAAGCTACCACGCGCGCAATGACATAAAGCCCGCGTTCCTTTAAGGAAGAAATCAGGCTCCTGATATCCTTCACGTAAGGGCGGCATGCGCCGATCTCCGTCGCCACCGGAGAATCAATCTGACAGGTAATCCGGCCCTGATCATCCTTAAAGTCGATGACCACCGTATTGATTTCCGTTCCCTCCATACTGTCCAGAATGTTCTGGAACAATTCCGTGCTCCCTGACATGGGGCCGGAAATATAAATTCCGCGTACCTTTGTGGGCTCGCGCCCCGGCAGCGCCGGATTATTTTCATCCACAATGCGGACAGAAATGGTCTTGTTCTTCTCCGGACCTACGTTTTCGATGACTTTAATTCCGCTGGTTTCCTCTTCGGAAGGAGCTTCCTCCGGCAGCAAAGTTTCAGCCACCGTTTCTCCCTCCGGCGCAGGTCTGGAACAGCCTATCAAAGTCAGCAGTCCTGCAAGGGAAACCGCAAATAACCATCTTTTCATGTTTTTCGTTCCTCTTCCGTAGTTTCTTACTTTCTCTAT
>CAJUDN010000030.1:0-16039 GCA_910585355.1 uncultured Lachnospiraceae bacterium | reverse complement strand
TATAGCCATTATGAAAAGAAAAAAATTTAAAAAACTACTGTTCAAATGTAAATTTTTGTAAGATAATAGAAATATATGCGAAAAATATGCAGGAGGAACATGCAATCATGCAAAAACAGGGGTTCGATAATGCCAGATACCTGGCCATGCAGTCCGATCACATCCGTGAACGTATCGGCCAGTTCGGTGATAAACTGTATCTTGAATTCGGCGGCAAGCTCTTTGACGACTATCATGCCTCCAGAGTCCTTCCGGGCTTTGAACCGGACAGCAAACTCCGCATGCTGATGCAGCTTGCCGATCAGGCGGAAATCATCATCGTCATCAATGCCGCAGACATCACAAAAAACAAAATCCGATATGATCTGGGAATTACCTATGATCTGGACGTGCTCCGCCTGATCCGCGTTTTCACAGACCGGAGCCTTTATGTAGGCAGCGTGGTCATCACCCACTATTCTGAAATTCCCCCCATCGTCCAGTTTAAAAATAAGCTGGAAAAAATGGGGATCAGGGTTTACCGCCATTATACCATAAACGGCTATCCCAGCAATATCCCTTACATTGTAAGTGATGAAGGATACGGAAAAAATGATTATATCGAAACTTCAAGACCTTTGGTTGTGGTCACGGCCCCCGGGCCCGGAAGCGGGAAAATGGCCACCTGCCTTTCCCAGCTTTATCATGAAAACAAAAGGGGAATCAAGGCCGGATACGCAAAATTCGAGACCTTCCCCGTTTGGAACCTGCCCTTAAAACATCCGGTAAATCTTGCCTATGAAGCTGCTACCGCCGATCTAAACGATGTAAACATGATTGACCCCTTCCATCTGGAGTCCTATGGAGAAACTGCCGTAAATTACAACCGTGATGTGGAAATCTTTCCGGTTTTAAGCGCAATTTTCGAGGGAATTTTCGGGGAGTGCCCTTATAAATCTCCTACTGACATGGGCGTCAACATGGCGGGCTTCTGCATTGTGGACGATGAAGTCTGCCGCGAAGCATCCCGCCAGGAAATTATCCGCCGTTACTATCAGGCCCTTGGAAAGTTAATAAAGGACGAATCCGCCAGCGGCGAGGCCTATAAAATTGAGTTGATTATGAAGCAGGCAAAAATTTCTCCCGAAAACCGCGCCGTGGTTCCCGCCGCCCTCTCTCTGGCGGCGTCCATTCTGGCTCCGGCTGCCGCTTTAGAGCTTCCTGACGGAAAAATCGTCCTGGGAAAAACAAAAGAGCTCTTAGGCGCTTCCGCCGCTGTTCTTTTAAACGCAGTAAAAGAATTGGGCGGCATTGACCACGGTCTGGACCTGATCTCTCCGGAATCCATCGCTCCCATCCAGGAATTAAAGGTAAAATACCTGGGAAGTATCAACCCCAGGCTTCATACAGACGAGGTTCTCATCGCCCTATCAACCTGCGCGGCTACCGATGAAAACGCCCAGAAAGCTTTAGAGCAGCTTCCAAGGCTCCGCGGCTGCCAGCTTCACACCTCCGTCCTCTTATCAGATGTGGACACAAAAATTTTTAAAAAGCTTGGTATCGACCTGACCTGCGAGCCGGTTCAGGGCGATAAAAAATAAAAGGAGGACTAACATCCATGAACAAACTTCTTCCCGGCGAACTGAAAGCCTACATCGACGCAAACCAGGGTACTCTGGTAAAACTTCTGGATACCCTCTGCCGTATCCCCTCTCCGTCCAATCACGAGGAGCTGCGGGCAGAGTTTATCCGTGACTGGTTTGAGAAAGAGGGCTGCAAAGGCGCCTACATTGACAAGGCCTTAAACGTGATCTACCCCTTCCACTGTGAAGAGCAGGCCAATCTTGTGGCCTTCACGGCCCATTCCGACACAGTATTCCCTGACACTACCCCCTTTGATGTGGTCTATGACGGCGACATCATGCGCTGCCCCGGCGTCGGCGACAATACCTCCAATCT
The DNA here is from genome assembly GCA_910585355.1 of uncultured Lachnospiraceae bacterium. Lineage (GTDB taxonomy): Bacteria > Bacillota > Clostridia > Lachnospirales > Lachnospiraceae > CANRXD01. Next base: position 14,101 of record CAJUDN010000030.1, on the reverse strand, counting down.
ATCCATCATGATGCTCCTCGCAAGCTGGTTTACAAAAAATAATTACGTTCCCAAACAGGGAATTCTGTTTGTGGCAAGTTCCGGCGAGGAGGGGCTTGGAAATTTAAAGGGCTGCCGTCAGCTTCTGGAAGACTATAAAGGAAAGCTTTCAGTTTTAGTTGCTCTGGACGGTTCTTACGACTCCATTGTCACAGATGCGGTGGGCTCCCTCCGTTACCGGGTGGGCGTTCACACCGAGGGCGGCCATTCCTATGGAAAGTTCGGAAACCTAAACGCCATCCAGGTACTTTCTTCCATCATCAATACTCTGTATACCTACAAAGTGCCCGCAGGAGGGCGGAGCACCTATAATGCGGGCACCATTACTGGAGGTACTTCCATCAATACCATCGCGCAATATGCAGAAATGCGGTTTGAATACCGCTCTGATGTCCGTGAAAGCCTGTCCTCCATGAACCAGTTCTTCCTCTCCGTTCTGGATTCTTACCGGAATATGGATAAGGTCGAGCTTGAATGTGAGCTTTTAGGAGAGCGTCCCTGTACCGGAGACGTAAACCGCGAGGCTCAGGACGCCCTCATTGAAAAAGCTCAGAGCATCATCGAAGCCTTTACAGGAAAGCGGGTTGACTGCCATTCCGGCTCCACCGACTGCAACATCCCCCTCTCCACCGGAATCCCTGCCATCTGCTTCGGCGGGCACATGGGAACCGGAGCCCATACCCGCGAGGAATTCTTAAACGTAAAAGACCTCCATCTGGGAATGGAGATCGTGGCGGCCTTTATAATGACATATTTTTAACAAAAAGGTTCGCCCTGGGACTTCTTCTGGGATACATACACAGTGACGGTTCCAGAAAAATTTGTCGGCATTACCAAGTGAAATACCCTGCGGCAGGCTGTGAGACATCATATCCTGAGTACGCAGTAATCTGCGGGGTATTTTACTCTTGCGGCATCTGCCAAATGCCCGTTACCGCCGCCGCATTATATTCTCCGCGGCGCAGGTACTTCATTCCCGCGGTATTCGTCGTATGCTTGTGCAGGCACGGCGCCTGGCTATTGCCCGCGAAAATAAATTTCTTATAAGATTGGTAGCCGATATACCGATTGCTCCATCATTATAGCAGCTTAAGCAACAAGGTGGATAATTCCTTACTGGCTGTAAGGGGTATTAACCATAAATATATTGTAGCAGATTGGAGAACAAGTATGAGTCTGGAAAAGTTTTTTCACCTGAAAGAAAACCACACGGACGTGAAAACGGAAATCATGGCCGGCATCACTTCATTCATGACCATGGCCTATATACTGGCCGTAAACCCCAACATTCTTTCCGCCTCCGGAATGGATCACGGGGCCGTGTTTACTGCAACTGCCGTTGCTTCCTTCATCGGCACCCTTTGTATGGCGCTCTTTGCCAACTACCCCTTTGCCCTTGCCCCTGGCATGGGCCTCAACGCCTACTTTGCTTACACTGTTGTTCTGGGCAAGGGATATTCCTGGCAGGTGGCTCTCGCCGCAGTATTGGCGGAGGGCCTCATCTTCATCGTATTATCTGTCTTCAATGTGCGTGAAGCCATTTTCAATGCCATTCCCTTCAACCTGAAAAAGGCAGTCAGCGTGGGAATCGGCCTTTTCATTGCTTTCATCGGCCTGCAAAATGCAAAAATTGTCATCGGCAGCGCCACTTTGGTGAGCCTCTTTTCCCTGGACGGCTATAATCAGACCCTTAACGGCCTGACCGCTTCTTTCCAGGACGTGGGAATCACCGTACTGTTAGCCGTTGTCGGCGTTGTTGTCACCGCAATCCTGGTAGTAAAAAATATCAAGGGCAACATCCTCTGGGGAATTTTAATTACCTGGGCCCTTGGAATCATCTGCCAGCTTGCCGGACTTTACGTTCCCAATGGCGATCTGGGTTTTTACAGCCTGCTGCCTGATTTTTCCAACGGAATTTCCATTCCCAGCCTGGCGCCCATTTTGGGCAAATTCAGCCTGGACGGCGTTCCGATTCTCGAATTTATTGTCATTGTGTTCGCCTTCCTCTTTGTAGACATCTTTGATACCATCGGCACTTTAATCGGTGTTGCCTCAAAAGCGGATATGCTGGACAAAGAAGGAAAACTCCCGCGAATCAAAGGCGCTCTTTTGGCCGATGCCGTCGGCACCACTGCCGGCGCTGTGCTGGGCACTTCCACTGTGACCACTTTCGTGGAAAGCGCCTCCGGTGTATCCGAAGGCGGACGTACAGGACTGACTTCATTAACAACGGCCGTATTATTCCTGTTATCCCTCTTCCTGTCCCCGGTCTTTTTAGCCATCCCTTCCTTCGCCACGGCTCCGGCCTTAATCGTCGTAGGCTTCTACATGCTGGGCGCTGTGACGGAAATTGATTTCAAGGATCCCTCCCAGGGCATCCCCGCCTTCATCTGCATCGCCGCCATGCCGTTCTTTTACAGCATCTCCGAAGGTATTTCCATGGGAATTGTCTCCTATGTGGTGATTAACCTGGTGGCCGGAAAAGATAAAAAGATTAATCCGGTGATGATAATTCTGGCAGCGCTGTTTATTCTGAAGTATATCTTTATGTAAAGGTTCTTATACGGGAACGTAACCGTTCAGCCCGCATCCTCTTGCCCGCGTACCGCGGACAAGAAGCACGCGGCGTCTGCCTTATGAAGATTCCGAATAAAAAGCGCTGATAAAAACAAATGTTTACGGCTAAAAGGAAATAATTTCAGATTAGGCGGTATAGCCCCGATTACAAGGGCTGTACCGTCTTTTTAGGTTTCTATGCGTCTTGCCGTTTCGGTTGCGTGGCAGAAAGAAAATTGCTTCCCCCCACAAAGTTGAAAACAATATCCACCTTCTGTACCCGTTCAAAAACAGCGTCTTCCACAATCGCCTCATGGCATTGAAGAAGCTAGTGTACTGCATTGTGGCAGGAATCCGCTTTTTCAGTTTGTGGGATTTGGAGAAACAATGCTGTTTTCCTTCCAGTTATACGGATTGTCTGGAAAAGCTTTTCTCTGCGTAGTGGGCTTTGGCAACAGAAAGTTTTCCTTATCTCCTACTACGGAGATATTTAAGAAACCCTAACTGATTTACAAAATCTTTGTATAAAACTCCCATCTTGACAATTAGTACGGTTATGGACTATACTATAAATGGTACAGAATTATACTAATTTACTTGAGGAGGTCAGATATGATAAGCAACAACGCTTTTATGGAACAGCTAAACAAATACTATGCCGTATGGCAGGAGTATAACTATGTGTACGAAGAATGGGCGAAAGCGCATGGTCTGTCAGTCAACAGCCTTTTAGTGTTATGTGCAATCCACGACGGCGGGGACGACTGCACACAGAAAAAAATCGGCCAGAGGTGGCTGATACCGAAGCAGACAATCAACATGGTTTTTAAAGATTTTGAACGCAAAGGATTTGTGAAGCTGTTTCCTTTACCGGAGGATAAGCGAAACAAGGTTATACGTTTTACAAAAGCAGGGAAAGAATACGCAGATACTATTATTTCTGAATTGCGAAAGGCGGAACTGTTTGCAGTAGAGGAAATCGGTATAGAACGCATGAAACAGTTAAATGAAAACATGGCTTTATTTGTAGAAGTTTTCAGCAAAGCAGGAGGTAGAAAAGGCAATGAAACAAACTCGTGACGTAAAAACTTTTTTTCAATACGTTATTCCGTCCGTACTGTCTTTTGCCCTGTCAGGAGTTTACACGATTGTAGACGGTTTTTTCGTGGGGAACAGCATAGGCGATTTGGGACTTTCCGCCGTTAATATCGCCTATCCCATTGTCGCTGTCATTCAGGCGCTGGGCACAGGAATTGGAATGGGTGGCGCGATCTACTATTCCATTTACAAGGCAGAGAAAAAGGAAGTGCAGGCAAGGGAATTTACTGCCGGAGCTTTGTGGGTGCTGATGATTGCAAGCGTCCTTCTGACAATTTCGGTGTTCCTTTTGAACGCTACTCTTTTAAGACTGCTGGGGGCAAACGGAGAACTTCTTGTATTGGGTGAAAAATATATTGGGGTTATTGCTTTAGGCGCTGCCTTACAAGTGATCAGTACAGGCTTAGTGCCCTTTATCCGTAACCACGGCGGTTCCTTTTATGCAATGGTTTCTATGATTGCAGGTTTTATTACCAATATCATTCTAGACTACCTGTTCGTATGGGTATTGGAGCAGGGCGTTGCCGGCGCGGCATGGGCCACGGTTATCGGGCAAGGTGTGACAATGTTGATTGCGCTTGCCTATTTATTACGCAAAAAACAGTTTACATTAAATATTTCGTTTTCAAAGTTTGGAAAGACAGCCGCGTCTATCATTAAAATCGGGATTGCGCCCTTTGGACTTGCGATGTCGCCTAATATCTCTCTGATTATTATAAACCGCTTTTCGATTTCTTATGGGGGAGAGCCTGCCATCGCTACCTACGCCTGTATCGCATATGTTATCTGTATTATATATTTGATATTGCAGGGAGTAGGCGACGGAAGTCAGCCGTTACTCAGTAAACATTACGGCGAGAAAAATTTTGACAGACTGAAAAGCACAAGAAAAATGGCGTATGGATTTGCAATATTCCTGTCCTTAATCGGCTGTATCATTATGTATTTGACAAAGGGAAGTCTCGGCGCATTGTTCGGCGCGTCAGATTTCGTGAATACCGAAATTGCAAAAATAATGCCTGTCTTTTTGGTTTCCGTACCCTTTGTTGCGATTCTCCGTATCACAACCGCAAGTTTTTACGCCACAGAAAAAAGCGCGTTCTCCTATATTTTGACTTTCATTGAACCGCTGTTTATGTTAGCACTGATGTTATTTCTGCCGCCCTTATTTGGCGGACAGGTAATGATTTGGTGGAGTACGGTTTTTGCAAGGATTTTATCGGCATTGTTAGCGGTTATCCTAAAAAACCATGTGGATAAAAAAGAAATGCCGACAACCACACAACAGATTGATTGAAACAAGGAGGACAACACCATGCAAAACATACAGGAACAGTGGCTGTTATGCCCTGTCTGCAACCATAAGACGCGAATTAAATTACGGCAGGATACGATCGTAGAGAAGTTGCCGCTATATCGAACTCTCATCAGGGAAACTTAAATTCCCATAGACACTGAATTTTTTACGCCCTCTTTTCAAACATGCTCCAGGCCAGAAAAGCTGCGCTACGCCTGCACTTCCGCCTGGCTTCCGAGTCCTGTGCCGCCCCGCTTCTTCGTCACCACAATCTTCTTGTCAACTCGTTCCTTAAGCTCCGCCACATGGGAGATAATCCCCACCAGCCGGCTTCCTTCCGCCAGTCCGTTTAACGCTTTCATGGCCTGGTTTAAGGCCTCCTCGTCCAGAGTCCCGAATCCCTCGTCCACGAACATGGCATCCAGCTGAATCCCGCCAGCATTCCTTTGAATCTCATCCGAGAGTCCCAGAGCCAGAGAGAGCGAAGCCGTAAAGCTCTCGCCGCCGGACAGCGTCTTTACGCTTCTTTCCGTGCCGTTATAATGGTCGATCACGTTCAAATCCAGCCCCACCTTTCCGACCTTCGAGTCCTGCTCACGCTTTCTCACCAGCTCATACTGCCCGCCTGTCATGGTCATCAGCCGTACATTCGCCTTTTGCAGAATCCGGTCGAAATATGTCATCTGCACATAAGTCTCTAGCTCCACCTTATGCTTTCCTGACAGATTTCCGTTAGCTGTATCCGACAATGCCCGAAGCCACGAATATCTCCGCTCTGCCTCCACCATCTCGCTACGGCGTGTGAGGACCGTCTCGTAGATTTGCCAGTTGGCACTGCAGTCGGCATACTGTTTTGCCCGACGTTCTTTGCAGCTCTCTCTTTCTGCCTCGAATTCTTGAAGACGCCGCTCTGCGCTCTCGAAAGTCTCTGTCAAAGCCGGATCTATCTGTCCCTTCAGGGCACGAAGCGTCTCTTCAAAACCTGCCAATATCCGAAGTTGTTTCTGATACAGCTCCTCCGTCTGCTCTCTTTCCTTCAAAAGACCTGATAACCGTTCTTTGGTCTTTCGTTCCATGTTCTCATTCTCTTCTCTCGTCATGGCGCCCAGAAAAGTCCTGACAGCATCGGCATGTTCCACGAGTCCGGCATGTTCCGTCTCCAATCTGGCAAGACGCAGCTTTCGCTCCTCCATGTTCTTCTTACAGGCGGAAAGCTCCGTCTCCATTGCAGGAATCTCTGTTTCCAGATAAAGGAACATTTCCTGCTTCTCCCTGTTTTTCTCCAGAGCCTCCCCCAGAACCGTCAGAACATGGGCAAGGGCCTTGCTGACGGCAGAGGCGGATTCCCCCGGTGCCTCCAATCCTGCGGCACTCTCATTCAGAAGCCGCAGAGCATCGGAAACGCCCATCGACAGCCGGGTCCTGATCTGCCGGATTCGCTCCCCACAGCTCTCCAGCTTCCGCAGACACACTTCCCTGTCCTTTCGACATGTCTCCCTTGCCTCCTCCAGTTCTTTCATCCGTTTCTGCAGCGCGGACCGCTCCTGGAGCGCCTCCTTCACCTGCGTCTCTTCCTCCTCCATCTCCCTGGCAACCTTTACGGCTGTTCGAAGTGCAGACTCGATCCTGTCGTCCCACCAGGACTCGTCCGCTCTGCCCGCCTGGAGCGGTGCACTTCGCCAGGCATCCGTGAGAGCCTCTATCTCCGGCAACTCCATCCAAATCTGCCGCTCCAGCGCCTGTAGCCTTCCCTGCTCTGTTCCGGCCGTCTGTCTGCATGCGCTAAGCCCTCCCCTAAGCCTTTCCAGTTCCTTCCTGGTCTCGTCTAGCGTCTCCGAATCCCTTCGATACTGTTCTGCTTCTGCCTGAACCTGCCTTAACTGTGTTTCGGCCTTCCGAAGACCTTCCGAAACATCCATGCCCTCTGGAAGCCCTTCTAAAAATGCTTCCCGCTGCCTGAGCACAGCCTCAAGAGCAGTCCGTGCGGCTGCCAGCCGCTCTCCTGCCCCTTTCAGGCACTGTTCCTGCCCGGCAAGCTCTTTTTCCAACTGTTCCAGACCGGCGTCCGTCTCAGGTCCCCTCTCTGTCAGACCGGCCATAACGCCTGCATCCTGGTCTCCATCTTCCATCTCCCTTTGGATTCTCTCTGACTCCTTTGCTGTCTTATTTATATAGAAGGAGTCTCCCCGCACTCCGTCCGGCTCCTCTGCTCCAAAGACTTCCTCTCCGTCTCTGAAAATCTCCGCCCGCTTCTCCTGAATTCTCAGCTCTCCCTGCTGCGTCGCCGCACTGGCCTCCGCCATGCGCTCTTTTGCCAGATCTGCCGCCCTTCTCTTCTCCTCAACCGCCCCCTTTTCCGGCGCCCCTTTCCTTAACGCTGCCGGACATGGATGATGGACGGCCCCACAGACTGGACATTTTTCCCCTTCCACCAGCTTTCGAGCCAAAATTCCTGCCTGGGCATCATAAAATTCCTGCTCAATCTGGATATATTCATCCAGAGCCTTACCATGGGCAGCCGAGGCCTTTACATACTCCTCCTGCCTGCTTCCCTGCTGCTCCAACAGCATATCCAGACTCTTCAGTTTCTCTGACAGCCGTTTCACCGCCTGTTCCCGCTCCAAAAGCCGCATCCGCTCCTGTTTCCATGCAGAAAGCCGCCGCTCCGCCTCGAGAATCTCCCCTTTTTGCCCTATAAGCCGCCGTTTCTCCTCCTGCATCCGCCCCATCGCTTTTTCCGCCGAAAGGCGCGTTTCCTCCGCCAGGCGGACCTGTACCTCCCCGGCACTGATCTGCTCGTTCAGGGAATTCGAAAACCGCTTTCTGTCCTCCCAGGCTTTCGCCTCATGACGCAGTTCGCGCTCCTGCACCTCGATACCCTTTCGTACCTCCAGCTCTCTCTCCAGGAGGCCCCGCCGTTTTTCCGCCGATTCCTCCCTTTCCTCCAGTTCGAGACGGATGTGCTCCTGGTCCATGAATCCCTTCTTTGCGCGTTTCCATCTGTCATAATCGTCCAGAAGTCTGGCCCTCTGTCCTTCCAGCTCCTGTCGTCTTCCCGAAAGCTCGGAAAGCCTGACATCCAGTCCTTCCTGGCTTCCGACCTTTTCCACAGCCTTCGAGAGCTCTTCCTCGATAGCATGCAGGCGCATGTCCATATCGTCGGCGCTCTCCCGCTCTTGTGTCTCCTCCGAAACCGTCGCCCGAATTTCCCATAATCCTCTGTCAATTTCCTGTTTTCGGCTCCTGGTCCGCTCAATTCTCCCCAAAAGGCGCTCCCGTTCCTCTCCGATGGAGGTGAGAGAACTCTTTTGTACCTGCTTCTCTAAAATCCCCGCTTCCAGCTCCGCTATTTTCAGAGTAAGTTCTGAAATCCCCGCCTTCTCTTTAACCTGCTTCTCCTGCAGAACGCCAGAATGTCGTTCCTTCTCCGAAAGCTCTGCGTATCTCTCCGCCCGCCGCCGGCATTCCGCAAGCGTCTTCTCCAGCGTCTCAATCTCACTTCCCGCCTGGGTTGCGTGCTCCCTCATATTCCGGACTCTCTCAAAATTTACGAGAAAGACGCTCTGCTCCTTCTCCTTTTCTGCCAGCAAAACCTTCCTGTTCTCATTCTGCCGGAGCCGCTCCAGGTATCCGGCCTGATCCCGGATTTTTTTGTCAAGCTCTGAAAGCTCCATATCCATTTCCTGAAGCCCCGCCTCGCCCTGCTCCATGATTTCTTCCAAAAGTGTAAGTCCGTTCTCCACCTGCCCCTCAAACTTCACTTTCTTTAATTCCGCAAGCTTCTCCGAAAGCTCAAGACTCCCCGGACATGTCACGCCGCTCATGGACTGTCCGATGCTCCGTTTTATTTCCTTATACTCTCCGTCACAGACATTCTTCGCCTCACGAAGCCGTTCCTGCAGTTCCTTAAATAATTCCGTGTGAAAAATCTGACGGAAGATCTTCCCCCGCTCCACAGTATCCGCCAGCAAAAGCCGCTGGAAATCCCCCTGAGCGATCATGGCAATCTGAGTAAACTGTCCGTAGGTCAGACCAAGAAGCTTTTCCACGGCCTGGGTAACCTCCCCCATCTTTGTCAACGGCTGCCGCCCGTCGAAAAATCGCAGCTCTGCTCCAGCCATTTGAGTTGTCATACCCTGGCCGCGCCCCTTCGGACGCACATACTCAGGATTCCTTCGGACGCAATACCGCTTCCCATGACTTGAAAATGTCAGCTCCACGAACGTCGGCGTCCCTACCTTCGCATATTTGCTCTGAAACATCCCCGCCTCGCGGACCGCACCACTGGCCTCTCCATAGAGTGCAAACGTAATTGCGTCAAAAATCGTCGTTTTCCCGGCTCCTGTATCTCCTGTGATCAGATACAGCCCGCTCTCTCCAAGCTTTGTAAAATCAATCACAGTTTCTGCTGCATAGGGCCCAAACGCACTGACAACCAGCTTCTCCGGCTTCATACTTTCACCTCATATCTTCCCATCATGTTTCCTGCTTCTCTTCCTCTCCCGTTTTTCTCTCTTCGCCTTTCTTCCTCCCCCTCGGGAAACTTCTTTTATTCGTCATTCCTGAGTCCGAAGCTCTCCGACCAGCCTCATGGCGAAGCGCCTCTGCTCTTCACTCATGGGCCGATTATTCTGTATTTCATAAAATTCTTCAAAAAGTTCTAGCTCCGACTTTTCCTCCGGCCTCTCCACGGATCCGTCTGTTTCCCGGTTCTCCCGCGTACGCGTGTTGTCGTACTCCAGCCGCATTAAGTTCGGATACACTGCCCGCAGTTTCTGCATTCCGTCGGGAATATCTTCTTCATCCGTCAGCGTCACCTTCACATAATCCCCCCGGTTTGTTCCCTCATAAAAGCTCCTGGCCGTCACCTCCATGTAGCTTCCGCGAATCGTCCTCATGTCCCGGAGCGGAAGTAAGGAAATCGTTTGCAGCACCACGTTTCCCTTTTCCAAAAGTTCCACCATCGTCACCGACTTCTCCTGCCCCGCCTCGGAAAAAGAATATTTTAACGGCGTCCCACAATATCGGACATTCTCACGCTGCACATGTTGCGGACTGTGGATATGCCCCAGTGCCACATAATCAAATGCGTCAAACAACGCTGCATCCACGTTATCAAGTCCTCCGACAAAAAGTTCCTCTGACTCACACCTAGCCGCTCCCGTCACAAACTGATGAGCCACCAACAGGTTTCTCTCTTCCGGGTCGATCTCCACATGTTCCATGGCCACGCGCACCGCATCCTGAAAGCTTTGGATGTCCTCCTCTGGAAACACATGGCGCAAGACGGCAGGCTTCACGAAAGGAAGCAGCCACACTTTTACTGTTCCGTAAGCATCCTGAAGCTCTATGTTCCTCACCCTTCCGTCATAAACAGGCGACACATATACGCCCCCTCCGCTCATTAACTCCGCCCCGAAAGCGATCCGCTCCGGCGAATCATGATTTCCGCTGACCATGAAAATGGCGGCTCCTGCCTTTGCAAGAGCCGTCAAAAACTCATCCATCGCCTGCACCGCTTCCGCCGGCGGCACCGGCTTATCATAAACATCCCCGGCCAGAATTACCCCGTCCGGACGTTCCCTCCTGACGATTTCGAGAATCTGTCTCAAAATATACCGCTGATCCTCCAGCATCGAGAACTCATACACACGCTTTCCGATGTGCAGATCCGAAAGATGTAAAAACTTCATCACCGTTTCCTCCATAAGCCGTTCCCATTACCATCCATAAGTCTCCCTAAGAAACGAAAGAAATCCCCGGCATCCTGCCTCCACATCTCTCCAGGTTGCACCAAAATCCCGCGTATACCATGGATCTGCCACGTCCGCAGCCCGCTCCATCTCCCGTTTCCCGGCCGAAACAAGTTTCCAGCCATCTCCCGCAAACTCCATCATTTTAAAAATTTTCCCTGCCGAATCCCCGCCGAGAATCCGCCTCATATTCCGGACATTTGCATCATCCATACCAATCAAATAGTCATATTTCCCATAATCCTGCCGGCAAAGCTGCACTGCCCGTTTCCCTTCACACGAAACCCCATGCCGCGCCAGCTCGTCCCTCGCCGGCGGATATACCGGATTCCCAACTCCGTTCCAGATTTCCTCGTCGCTGGTAGCGGCTGAAGCCGCTCGGACCCGGGACGACAGGCCGGATTGGGCGGCTAAGGCATTGAAAACGAACTCAGCCATGGGGGAGCGGCAGATGTTACCATGACAGACCATTAGAATAGAAATGTGAGCTTTTTGAATCTTATTTTCAACACTTTTCACAGTTTTCCTCCTTAATGCCCAATACGTTTCAGTGAATGTTCACAAAAACGTATTGGGCTAATATTTTATAGCTTTATTCTGGCCTCATTGCCAGTTTCTGATTATCTTCGGGATTCCATGCTTTCAGCACTTCCCATTCCCGTTTCCTTCCTTTTTCCAGTCTGTGCCGTATGTACCCCAACTGTTTGAAACGCTGCACCCTGAAATGAACCGTCGTTCTGCTTAGGCCACTCATTTCAGATAGTTCCACTATGGAAACCTTGCTATCACCTTTAATAGCATTATAGATGATTTCGTTGGTCGCGTCCATGGCTTGACGTTTATACTTCATGTCCTTCTTGTCAATATAATAAACGACTTTGCCATCTTTTGCAACTGTTTCACATAGAGCATCATTTTTTATTCCTAATAGCTGATCCATGTGAAAAGTTATCTCAAACCTATCACTGAATATATAAATTTTGTCAATATATTCTAAGGTTGTATTGATGGTTGCTTCCTCGGTTCCCCCGTTCTTTAGTAAATTTTTTATTTCTTTTATGCGGTTCTCTAATTTTTGAACCTGCATATTTTTTTCGTTCAATCTCTCTTTTGGAAGTATCATTCTCCATTGACTTTTCTATACTGGTTTTTAAAAGTTCCAAAGATTTTACCACAAGCTTTTTGTCTGGAGAAAAATATTCCTCGGTGATTTTTTTAATAATATTATAAATCACTTCTTGTTTCACATTTGGATTATCACAGCCATCCTTCAGATGTACATCTGCTTTTTGACTGTTCTTTATTTTATATGGGTTTACTGTCTTTCTCCCATAGTTAATATACCTGCCGCAGAGCCAATCATAAACCCTTTCACCATTAGTTAATTTCCTGGCCTGTCTGGTATAAGTTGCTCCGCATTCACCGCAAATCAGTTTGCCGCTTAATGCGGAGCAACCCGTAAAATATCCAATTACTTTCCTTTCCTCAAACGTATCGTCCCCCTTTATCGTCCTGCTGTCCATGACATAATTTGCCATTGCAAACGTTTCCGGGCTTATAATAGCAGGAACCACATTTTCTTTTACAATCCATTTACTTTCCGGGTTCCTCTCTATTTCTTTTTTGTCAAAATTATAGGATCGTTTATTATAAATAACTGTCCCCATAACCTTTGGATTCCTTAGAATCCCCATTATCACCCCTTTTCCAATCATTCTTCCATTGTGGTTCAGATAGCCCATATCATATAATTTTTTTGATATCCTATGGACTCCAAATCCTTGAATACAGAGATTAAATATAATTTTTATCATCTCTGCCTCGTTTTCATCTATAACAACTTTGCCTTCGCGGGTATCTTCATTATATTTTATTTTGTATCCCCATGTTTTATTGTTAAAAATGACACCCGTTCCATTTTTTTGTCTTAGTTCATGAGCCTCCCTTACTTTTAAACTTAGGCTTTTACTATATGCCTCTGCAAAAATACCTTTTATCTTGATAAGTGAATCCTGGTTAGAATCATAGTATTCATGTGTCAGATAAAAGTATATACTTACATCATGTTTAATAACCAAATCTAAAAATTTACAAAATTCCAGCAAATTTCTATTTAGCCGATCTACATCTTTTGTAATGATAAGATTAACTTTTTTATTCTTAATATCAGCAATCATTTGCTGATATGCCTTTCTGCCAGCGACCTTAGTACCAGACTTTCCCTCATCAACATAAATTTGGTTTATGGTAGCGCCTAATTCCTGCGCTACCATTTCCCCTTTCTCCATTTGATGAATAATGGAATCCTGCTGTGCCTCCTTCTGTGTACTTACTCTGCAGTAAACGTCTGCTCTTAACATAATTTTTTCTCCTTTTTCATTGGCTTTTTAATTATTTTTTTCAGTTTCTTTCTTGACTATATTTTCATATTCAACTATTTCCTCTATGGATATATAGTCATGCTCATATAACCATTTTCCTATATTCAATAGAAATCTGGTTTCAAAATCCATATTGTTTTCCATACTATCCTTGGCTCCTTTCAGCCAGCCAAAGATAGAAAACATTTTCAAAATATAAATCCTTTTCCCTTGATTGGTGTGGGATTGTAACGCTGGGATTCCTTTCCGTCAAGCGTAAGATTTATATTTTTTAATGTCTGCTATCTAACTGGCAGATTTCAATAAATAAAATTGATATCTACCAATATCAGAAAGCTTCTTTTATAATATGTCTGATTTATCCCAAATCTTAGTGTATAGAAGTAGACGTATAGCACCGCTATTAAAATCTTCCTATTGTTTTGAAACTTCCTATTGCTTTTAAATCTTTCTCCTGCTTTTAAAACTTCCTCATATTTTTTAAAATCTTCCTTGCAAATCTTTCTCCACTTTTAGATAAACTTTCCCATAAAAAATAGCTGGCTATAAATCAGCCAGCTATTTTTTATTTAATAATTAATCCAAATACACTCTTTCTCTAATTTACACTTTTCTCCTTTCTGGTGATGTCCCATTGTTACTGCATACAAGCCTATTTTTATTTTTCTAAATCCATGCTCTTTAACAAGTATTTCATCATATAGAGTATTATTATCATATCCGCATACCATAACATCACCTTTTAATTTCACAAGCGACTTACAGTATTCTTCATGGTCAAAATGCGAAACTATATTATACTTATAATTCGCATTATTCCCATAATAGGGACTGTCGAGGAAATAAAAAGTTTGCTTTCCATTTGGATTTTGAATTTCCTCTTCAACCAAATCATAGATATCTTTATTTAAAACTTTTATCCCCTCGTATTATTAAATAGTAGTATTTATGAATCCCTCTCCAGGGATAAATGTTAT
>CAJUDN010000029.1:26067-33633 GCA_910585355.1 uncultured Lachnospiraceae bacterium | reverse complement strand
TAGAGCACACGCCTCCTAAGCGTGGGGTCGGAAGTTCAAATCTTCTCGGGGACGTTTAAATGCCGTAACTTAAAGGGTTGCGGCATTTTTGTTCCTTCAGGGATTTTGGCGTACCCCCCCTTTCGTTGCCATATTTTCGACCTGCCGCATGCGGGGGGGGGGAGTCCTTTCATATGGGGTGCTGTGATCTGGTGGACTATATCCATAACAGACCAGAACAAGGCATAGGCCTTGGCCCTATGGCTGCTCAATTAAAAGTCGAGTGCTCCCCCATCTGAGTTGATGGAGCATAAAAAATACCGTCTATCTCATACAAGATAAGCGATGCACAAATCCATGTTCTGCTTCTGGCAGACTTTTTACAGTCCTGCTTTCTGAGTATTATACAGTTTTTCGCCTTTTCCTTACCTTATGAATATTTCGCTTTGAGAGAACCATCAATATTCATTTGAGATCCACCGATCAGATGAGGGGATCCAGTTTATAACCAGTATTCAGAATAGATCCACCTTTCATACGAATAGATCCAATCAAAAATTTATGGTCTGTGCTTAACGATTCGTAAATGTCTCCTGTAGAATCATGTTTGGAGAAATTATCTCAGATTCTACGAAAGGAGGCCGAATATTATGGCCAAAAAGTCAATGCGAAGCTCATATTGAAGCTTCAGGGTAATGGTATGGGATGAAATGCCATTGCCCGGACAAGACACGTTTCTGTTAACTCTGTTGATGATGTATTCCCAAAGCAGATGAAAATGGCATCTCCTACGAAAATGTCAGAGACATGAATAAAGACCCGGTTTACCGTATGTTCTATCCTGACAAGTTCGTGCAGGAATCCATGTATGCCCAGCCTGGTTACGGATATGTCTATCAGGAACTGAAACAGGTGTGTGTCACCCTGAAGCTCCTCTGGCGGGAATAGCAGGATCCGTACAGGGCGGCCGACAGCATCCCCGGAAGCCACCTGGCAAAGACCAGAGAGCTGGGGATAAGGGTTTTGGAACCGGTCCAATTTTTTCCAGATGGCACGCGAGAAGGGCGTACGCTTTTACAGGATAAAAGGACAAGATAGAAAAAATATAATCATATGCTAAAATAGCATGAGAAAAAGGCAGTAAAACAAAAGTGAGTTGTAAATTATAATTTTTTCTGTCACAAAGACGCGAGGGTATTGTCTAAGTAAACAGGAGGTAAAAAATCTATGAATAAAAAAACGAATGAAGAATTACAGGCTTTCGTTGATAAAGCCACAGCGGGGGATAAAAACGCCCTTGAAACGCTGATTGCAGGTGTACAGGATTTTGTATTCAATTTATCTCTGCGAATGCTTGGTACATTTGCGGATGCAGAGGATGCAACACAGGATATTTTATTGAAAATGATTACACATCTTTCTTCTTTCAGAGGTGACAGCTTATTTACGACATGGGTATTCCGTATTGCGGTTAATCATCTGAAAAACTACAAAAAGCATATGTTCGCCCATTATCCGTTGAGTTTTGAATATTATGGAAATGATATAGAAAACGCCAAAATAGAGGAAGTGCCGGATTTAACACAGAATGTGGAGAAAGATATATTAGCGGAAGAATTGAAAATGTCCTGTACAAATGTCATGCTCCAATGCCTCGATATGGAGAGCAGATGTATTTTCATATTGGGTACCATGTTTAAAATTGACAGCCGGATTGCGGGAGATATTCTGGAAATGACTCCAGAAGCGTACAGACAGCGGCTCTCCCGCATACGCAAAAAAATGGCGGACTTTTTAGAGGAATATTGCGGAGAATATGGCAGCGGCAGATGTAAATGCAAAGAAAGAGTAAACTATGCCATACAAAGCCACAGGGTAAACCCGTTGCAGCTTAACTATATGACAGCTACTGAAATCCCTGCCCAGACTATGATTGATGTGAAAAATGCTATGGAGGATATTGATGATTTATCGCAGGATTTTTCATTCTGCAAACCATATCAGTCTCCCGAACGTACGAGACGTCTGATACAAGAGTTTTTAGATTCCACGCAATTTTCTATTATCCAGAAATCGTAAAGGAGATGACAAATTATGAATACACAGTTTATGCTTGACTATTTATCAGCATTAAGTATGAATAACAACCGTGAATGGTATCATGCAAACAAGGATGATTATAAAAGAGCAAATGCGGAATTTGAAAAATTATTACAGACGTTGATACTCGAAATCGGTAAGTTTGACAGCAGTATTTTACATAGTAATCCAAAAGATCTTACGTTTAAGATGGTTAGGGATACCAGGTTTAGCCATGACAAATCACCGTATAATCCTGCGTTCCGCGCTCATATTTCACAGGAAGGAAAACTGCCTGTCCCTGTTGGTTATTATCTCATGATAAAACCAGGTAATCAGTCTTTTTTGGGCGGTGGACTGTTCGCAGATATGTTTAAGGACGCGACAGCGATGATACGGGATTATATTTCCCGGAACGGAGAGGAATGGGAGAGGATTATCCACCAGCTGGATTTTGAAAAATACTTTACTGTGCAGGGGACCGCATTAAAGAATGTTCCTGCGAAATACGAGAAAGAACACCCTCAGGCAGACTATTTGAAATTTAAGAGCTGGTATCTGGAATACCCGCTAAAAGATGAAGAAGTGAAAAATGCGGAAATATTTCTTGTAAAGGCAATAAAACTTTTTCAGATTATGAAACCTTTTAATGATTATTTGAACAAGGCGCTTGTAGACTTTCAAATGCCTACAAGGTAAAATATTCAAATTGAAGATGTAATGGAAACTTAAGAAATCCAGACTTTCTATCATAAAGCCTTTTTAAGGCATTTTCTGATAGAAAGTCTGGATTTTTATTTTTACTTTCAATAAAATATATAATCACTCCCTCCACATAACATCCCTGCATTTTGATGTTAATGGTTCAGACACACTCTAGGAACTAATTTTATCTGCTATGACATGAATAATTAAGCGATGATAGATGATAGAACTCTTCTATAATATATAATGGGCAGTAAGAGTAAAAATATAAGGAGATGTGGAAAATATAACAAAAAAGAGAAGCGCGCTTATATCCAGGGCTAGACGGACTGTGTGCAGGCGCTGTACCGCATGGGGCTTCTGAAGGAAAATAAGGGGTTGCGATGGACGGAGAAGGAGGACGTACATTAAGAAGAGGGTTTAAGAACATTTTGCGGCACCCGAAATACATTTCACTGCAAACAGGTTGTTTAAATGATTTAGACAAATTATAATATCTGTAAATTCTATGATGGCAGAGTATTTATAAAACTGAAAAAGACGATGATAGTATTCGGTACTGTCCGTATATTGAATACAATGGTTACAGGATGTGATGCTTAATTGTTGAAAAGTATGAAGGCAATAAAATCACAATCAGGACCCCGGAGGATGACATGCTCTATTATTTTTCCCCGGAGAACGCACAGATATTAGAAGGATTTTCCACAGAGAATGCACAGGCAACTGGAGGAGATTCCCCGATTGCCGTGGGTGATAAGGTAGAGATCAGCTACCGGGGGCTGATTAATTTTGATGAAAAAATCCAGATGAAGCTGTAAAAATTGTAGTGATCACAGTTGAATAAATTTTTATAATTATAGTGTTTTCACCGTTATGTACAAAGGGGCTGTCGGGAAATGGATAGTCCTAACCAGGAGGAGGTGGTGCATTGATCCATATTGCAATCTGTGATGATGAAAAACATATGTCCGATCATATAAGGACAATGGCCTCTGATTTTTTCTGTAAAAAGAACAGAGAGGTCCATTTTCGGACATTTTTAAGCGGCAAAGAGCTGTTAAGCTACGACGGGCCGATCGACATCCTGTTTCTGGATATACAGATGAAAGGCATGGACGGCATGGAAACGGCAAGAAAACTCCGGGCCGATCAGTTCCGGGGATTCCTGATCTTTATTACGGTACTGAAAGAGATGGTATTCCAGTCTTTTGAGGTACAGGCCTACGATTATCTGGTCAAGCCGGTGGATGAAAAACAGTTTGGGAAGACGATGGAGCGCCTTTACACTTCTATGTGCAGTGCCCAGGAAGACAGCTTGCTGGTGCAAAAGGGATATGAGGGACGCATCATTCCAAAGGATGAGATTATTTTTTGTGAGATTATAGACCGGAAAATATATCTGAATCTGGTATCCGGCGAAGTTCTTGATTATTATGAACAGATTGAGCATCTGAAAACGAAGCTGGACGATCATTTTTTTCGGTGCCACAGGAGCTATCTCATAAATCTGAGGCATTTAAAAGGCTATAAAAACGGGACTGCATATATGGATAATGGCAGGGAGGTTCCTGTATCGAGGCTGCGCGGCAAAGAGTTTTCTGCCGCTGTACTTCGGTATATGAAAAATATATAAAAGGGTTTGCATATGGGGGCAGGAAAAATGGCTGAGTATTTAGATTTTATTAATGTGTATATGATGGGCGTTGTCGAGATGTCTTTTCAGCTCTATTTCCTGGCAAAAATTCTGAAAAAGAGAGTATGGCTTCCTTTTTATTTCATGTTTGCAGTATGTGCAGTGATTGTTAATGATTTTGTTCCGATCGGTACAATCATCGGCTTTGTGGTGCTCGTCTTTCTGCTTACAGCATACGGGATTTTTATCTGCCATGCAGATTTTAAGTACTCCCTTCTGTATGCGGCCCTGGCAATGGAAATCATGCTGCTCTGTTATGAGATTGTGAATTCGCTGATAAGCCTTTCATACCCATGGATGCCCGCTTTTTTCCATGCAAAGGACAATATCGCGGTCGTGCTAATCGGCGAGGCGGCGTCACTGGCTCTGGTCGGCTTTTGTTATTATATGGTGTACCGCTATTTTTCCATAGATGCCCAGTGTCCTGAGGATGGTCTTGATACCGCAATGGAAATGCAGCAAATGTTTCTGATTTTTATTCCGATCCTGATGATATTCATTATGAGTAAATATATCGGTGCGATTGAATTTGACGTCCAGTTTGAGATCTTGGTGGACAAAGGGCCTGCGGAACATATTTTCAGTCATGGGCAGATGTTAGCCATGTATTTTCTGGGGCTTTTAAGCCTGTTCTGTATCTTGTTTTCTTATAAAAAATTGCAACAGAATTTCCGCCTCAGCACGGAATTATCACTGTTGGAGCAGGAAGAGCATTCCCTGAATCAGTATGTGGAGGAGGCAAGGGCCCGTTATGACAGAACAAAATCGTTCCGCCATGATATCAGAAACCACATCACAGTGGTTAAAAATCTTCTGCAGAACGGGAAAATGGAGGAGGCGGTAAGCTATATGGAGGATATGGACGATATGGCGGAAAAAATGTCATTCCCCTGCAGCACCAACAACCCGGTAGTGGATATTCTGGTGGGAAACAAACTGGGGATTGCGAAAAGCATGGGGATAGATGTGGACTGTTCCCTTCTTTTGCCATATCCTTGTGGCATTAGGGATATTGATCTCTGCATTGTCCTGTCAAATGCGCTGGATAATGCCATCCAGGCAGTAAGAAATCAGAGCGCTGGTATGGAAAAATATATCCGGGTGTCCGGACGCATCCAGGGGGATTTTCTCATGATGGAAATCGAGAACAGTTTCCATGGGAAAGGCGCGTTCAAAAAAGGGACAGGTTTGTTGAATGTAAAAAAGGTAGTTGAAAAATATGACGGTGCCATGAATATAGAGACACAGGAGAACGTATTTGTCCTCCATGTGCTGTTAATCATTCCACAGCATCCAGAAAGCAGCTCACAGCAAATGTATTAAAATGTTTACATTTACAGCCGAAAAAAGAAAAAGGAAGCTTTCTGCGGCTCAGAGCGACTGCAAAGAAGTTTCCTGACAATATCAAATTGAAGGAGGAACATAATTTATGGCAATGCAGATCCATGGAAATTATGGCCATTCCGGAACCGGCTATGCAGAGAAGGCGAAGGAAAAACAGGCCGCTGAGAGGGCGGAAAAGGCAAAGGAGGTAGAGAAAGCTGCAGAGGAGAAAAAATCTGGAAGGCTGCCCGAACCACAGGATGAATACATCAGTAGTGAAAAATCGGGACAGAAGTCTGCGGGGCTTTACCGGGTAGGCCAGGATGAGAATGGCAACCGGAAAATCTTTTTTGATGCCCCTGAAGCCGGCCATGTAAATGGAAAGGGCGACCGTTCCGAGGAAAGTGAGGATGGCGAAGCGCCAGAGATAAGCGGGGACAGTCAGGGAAAGCCGGCGGAGAAATGTGTCACGAATACGGATAAGGCTGACAGGGAAATCAAGAAGCTGAAAGAGAAAAAGCGGCAGCTGGAGCAGCAGATCCAGTCGGTCTCCGGGGATGAAAAGAAAATTCATGAGTTGGAGAAAAAGCTGGCGCAGGTAGAAAACGAGTTAAGTCAGAAAGACAATGATACATACAGGCAGCAGAATGCTTCTGTATCACAATAGAAAAATGAAGATGGAGGGACAATTATGCATGCAAAAACGATAGAAGGCCTTACAGGAGCCAGTATGAGCGTGAAGCTGATGAATACACCGCTATGTGTCTTTAAAGAAGCAGAGCGGAAAGGAGATACAGCCGTCATGGAGCGGGCAATGGGGTATGTCGGGGACTTTGCAGATAAGGCGGAAGACTATCAGAAAGTGACAGAAGAAGGAATGAAGGAGGAGGCAAAGGAAGCGCGGGAAAAAGCAAAGACGGAGCAGGAAAATGCTATTCAGAGGCGCAGGGAAGAACGTGAGGAGCAGGAAAAGAGGATAGCAGAAAACCGAAATGGAGATACGGATACAGTCAGCATCAGCGAAAGTGGAAAAGCGGCATTGAGCGAAAAGTCTTCCTCTGATCAGACTGGCGAAGACGGAAACATATCCGCAGAAAAGCCGGCGGATGTCGTTAAGATGGAGCCTGTAATCTATACAAAGACCGGAGAAGCAGCCGGGCCTGAACCTGATGCGGCTTTCTCTGTTTCTGTATAAAAAGAATCAGAAAAATTATGCGCCTTATATAAATTTTTGGGATATCTGGGTATGATAAAGATTCTGCCTTTTCCCGTACATCGTTCGGCAAAGAACTGAACCAAGTACGCAAAATGTTTTTCAAGTGTGCAGGTCAAAAACGCAGGCACAGTTGAGCTACACCGCGTTTATTTGGGCCAAATCTCCCACGAAGTGGAACGCACAGCTGCCAGAAGGCAATTTTCAGACACGTTCTAGGCAAACAGCGTCTCCCAGTCTGCCATGTATCGTAGCAGAAATAATTTTTCCATACAGTCGGTTTGGTTTTTTAATCTTTCTAATACAGCACATACCATTTCCGTCGTGATAAAATCCGGCTGGCGTATCATAATGGTATATTTCAAACGGATATTATGAAAGGTGAGGAGGGGAATGATGAAGAGTAGACGGATAAAATATATCCTACTGTTAGCAGCGCTTTTCCTGGTCTTTTGCTTTTGCCGAAGCTGCTGCAATGTTTTATTTGTTTCATATCGGGAGAGCTATACCTCGCCACAGGGTACAAATACGATTATTGTAGAGTATGATCATGTATGCCGGCCATATGTTT
>CAJUDN010000029.1:0-26057 GCA_910585355.1 uncultured Lachnospiraceae bacterium | reverse complement strand
CACTCTTTCCCTACACGACGCTCTTCCGATCTTGGTTTGGGAAAAAGCACATCTGGACTTATCCGGGCGGCGGCTTCATGGAAACTGTATTTTTTAGTGTGGAATGGCTGTCGGAAGATAAAATTCAAATGACGTATGATGATCTGGATGATGAATATGACGAAGAATTTATTATTACAATACCATGACCGGCACAGGAAAAGAGGAAGATAGACTGGCTGGGAAAGTCAAAAAATAATGCCGGGATTCTAA
The DNA here is from genome assembly GCA_910585355.1 of uncultured Lachnospiraceae bacterium. GTDB lineage: Bacteria > Bacillota > Clostridia > Lachnospirales > Lachnospiraceae > CANRXD01. The sequence goes on along the minus strand of CAJUDN010000029.1, from coordinate 25,805 downwards.
CACTACAGTGCACATTTGAAACTATACTCACTTTTTTCAAAGGAGTTTGCGTGGAATTGGCGGTAATTACAGCCGAATATTGCAGTTTTACATAGGCTAATTTCAAAATGTGCGCTGTAGTTACTAACCACTGTTCCGATATACTGTCGGCGTTACGCCGTAAAGATAGCGGAATGATTTGGCAAAGTAGCTCATGTCCAAAAATCCGCAGGACGCTGCAATCCCGGATATACTCTTTTTTGTATGACGGAGCATATCGGCGGCATGCTGAAGGCGGCGTTCCTTTAGAAAGTGGATTGGGGACACACCGATGCTGCGCCGGAAACAGCGCATGCATTCAGTTACGCTGATACAGGCGCTTTCGGAGATTTGTTCCAGTGTCAGTTCCTCCGCATAGTGCGCTTCCAGGAAAGAGAGCATGGCTTTCATACGCCCCATATCCCGTGCTTCCTGTTCTGAAGGATGATATTCTCTCTCTAAAGGCGTACTGGAAAGTTGCGCGGTAAACTTAGTCAGCAGATAACGGATATCATTTTCGTACCCGGCGTTCTGATTTTCCTGTACCTGCCACAGATGGGAAAAGAAAGCCGGGAAATTGTTATTGTCTCCAATGAAAAACGGGATTATCTGAGGAAAATCCGGCTTCCCAAGGGGTTGAATGGAATGAAGCCAGAAGATGCTGTCCATGCTGCCGATCAGTCGGGGATGGAACACGACAGAGCGGTATTCGCAGGGAGCGTCATCCGCTTTCCAAATATTGTGCAAAGCGCCTGCTTTGATGAAGCAGCCCTCTCCGGCTTTCAGCGTGGCAGAAGTTTTGCCGGTGCCTGCTACAATAGAGCCGCAGTGAATCAGAATTAATTCCAGCTCATCGTGCCAGTGCCAAATCACAGTATTGCTGACAAGATCACCATGATAAAACGCCACAGGAAAAGCGGTGCGTCCATGCCGTTCCAGCTGCCGTTCATTTTTATCTGTCGTAACGTCAAGCCGCAGATTCTGCACAACGTTGTCCTCCTTTGTTTGCCTAAATCGTCATAGCATATTGGCGATTTTATTCTATTATAAACACTCTGGTGGTGATATTATACCAGTATTAGAGGAGTAGATCCAGAGAAATCCTTCTTCGGAGGCGTTATTATGGAAAAAGCTGGTAGCAGTTCAAGTGGTACATCGGTCATGGAAAGCGCATCGAAAATCTCTGAATATATGCCGTCTGCCCGGCGGCGGACTTTTGTTGTGATGCTTGCCGGAATCGGAATCATGGGGATTGGCGTCGCGCTGTTTAAACTGTCTCTCATGGGAAACGATCCGCACACAGCCTTGATGATAGCAATCGGGAATCGGCTTGGGGTTGACTTTTCCATCGTTTTATTTTTGGTAAACTGCCTTTGGTTTTTTGCAGAATGGAGTTCGGGCAGGGAACTGATTGGAATTGGGACTTTTATAAACTGGCTCTTTGTCGGGCCGCTGGCCTCCCTCTGTGAAAAGGCCGTACGGTCTGTCTGCGGTGTTTCGTTGGAGACTGATGCAAGAATATGGCTTATGGTGGCAGGAGTAGTGACTTTGAGTCTGGCCTGCGCCCTGTATCAGACAGCAGATATGGGTGTCGCTCCTTATGACGCTTTGTCTATCATTCTTTCCCGTAAAAGCAGGCGGCCGTATTTGCGATGCAGGATGCTGACGGATTCTCTCTGTGCGCTTATAGCGTTTTTGCTGGGCGGGCTTATCGGAGTGGGGACGCTGGTTTGTGCCTTGGGCCTGGGACCATTTATTACCTTCTTTTCAGAAAAAGTGGCACGGCGCTTTATTCCGGCGTCCGAAAAAACATAATTCACTCCAACAGGATAGTCATGCATGAATTGCCATTTAAGACTTACTTTCAATGCCCCATGGCATCGCAAGGATATTGTACTTTAGTTGCTCCGGCAATTAAAGGAGCAGCGTCTTTTGCTCAGAGTCATGATTCTGCCGCCTTTTGGATACAGCTTATGGCGTTCAGGCTTCGGGGATAGCCGATGTAGGGGAGACATTGGGATACCACCTGAACAAGAAAATGCTTGTCGTTGCCCAGATTTATGTTTCCCTTGGCGTGTGCAATGAGCTGCGGTTCGCAACCGCCCTGGGCCATGAGGAAGCAGAATGTGATCATTTCTCGCTGCGAGAGGTCAAGTCCGGTACGGGTATAGAAGTCGCCAAAGCAGTTGGCGGCCAGCCATCGGTTGATATGGCCTTTTTTCCACGCCTCTTTCATGTGTTCGCCAAAGATTGCGGCCTGAGTCTCTGCGCCTTTTTCCAGACGGTCTGCCATGGTCGTGGTGGCCTGATCAGGCAGGGGAAGCTGTATTTTGTTTTGAACAAAGACGTCATTGGATGCGTTCAAAAAAGGCAGCATTCGTCCATAGCCGATATAATCTGTGGCCTGATAAATGGTTTCTTTAACCATAACCGGCGTCACGCCATTTTCCAACGCAGCGGGCAGCATTTCCCGAAAGGCGTCCAGACCGCCGCAGCCGATGAGGGCGGAGAGGATCGCCAGATAGCGTACAGGCGCATCGAGCTGCTGGTTTTCTTCATTTACGACTTCGTCAAAGGCGAAGTGATGGAAAATTTCAGTAAATTCCGGATCCAATTTTCTGTGTTCCATGACGTTCCTCCGTTAGAATGCATTTGCCCAATCCGCAAGTGCTTTATCAGATACACTGTTCATCATCTTTCCAGTTTCCCAATCCGCGTTCGGGCAGAGATTTTTCAGTTCATCCACCGTTTTTCCCATGCCGCTGCCGCCAGAGGTGGCAAAGGGCACCAGAGTCTTACCGGAAAAGTCATAGCTTTCCACGAAGGTATTGATAATATGGGGCGCGACATACCACCAAATGGGGAAACCAATGAATATAGTGTCATAGTCCGCCATATTGGAAAGACTTCCGGCAATCTCCGGACGGGAGGCTGGATCATTCATTTCTACGCTGCTACGGCTCTTTTTGTCCATCCAGTTTAAATCAGCGCTGCTATATGGGATAGCAGGTTTGATTTCGAACAGGTCGGCTCCCACTGCCTTTGCCAGGCGTTCCGCGGCCTTTTTTGTTGTGCCGCTTGCGGAAAAGAAGGCTACCAGTTTCTTACTCATTTCATTTTTCCTCCAATTCATTGTATTGTTCATATGTAATTGGTTCGCACTACCCGCTGGAGATATCCTCTTCGGGCACCTATATTGTATCTCTGGTTTTTAGAGATGTCTAATACCTGTATTCTATTTTGAGAAATACCTAAAGTGCATTTTTTATGTGTTGGATAAAAAGAGTATGCGCCACGGAAAGCGCTTGATTTTTTTTCCAGACCAGCACAGAGCCTGTCTCCATACGCGGAGCAAGAGGAATAAATCGAAGATTTTCAAAGACCGTTCCAAGATTGGGGCATAGGGCGACACCTAACCCCTGTTCCACCATGAACGCCGCATTTACGATCAGATTGTATGTTGCCACTATTTCCAGCTGGTCATAGGAGTCACCGAACCAGTTTGCCAACTCATTTTTTACCAGCTCCCTGTGGACCATAAGCAGCGGAACACCTCGTAAATCTTCCGAGGTAACGAACTCTTTTCCGGCCAGTGGAAAATCCTTTCGAGTCAATATGCCCCATTCTTCTTTCAAAGGCAGACGGATAAATTCGTATTTGGAAATATTCACAGGTTCGACCAGCAGCCCCATATCCAGCAGCCCTTTTTCGATGCGCTCTTTAATATCATCTGCAATAGCACTGTAAATGCTGAACTGAACAGACGGATATTTCTGGCGGAAGGAGACCATTTTTTCTGAGAGTATGACCATACTTCTCGTTTCTCCGCAGCCAATGGCAATTTCTCCGGCAGGCGTTTCCTCCCTGTGCTGCAGCTCTGCCTTCGCTTTTTCTGACAGAGAGACAAGCTCCTGCGCCCGCCGCCGCAGCAACATCCCGTCTTCGGTCAGACTGACATTGTATTTCCCCCGATGAAACAGCCGTACGCCCAATTCTTCCTCCAGCTGCATAAGCTGCCGGGAAAGGGTCGGCTGCGTCACATGTAAAAGCCGGGCGGCCCTGGTTATATTTTCTTCTCTGGCGACCATCAAAAAATAATTAAGGACTCTAAGCTCCATACTATACACCTCTATGCTTATTATAGGTACAATTTTTACAATTTTCAATATGGTATTGACAGGTCCATGATCCGTGGGATGATTATTTTTACGATTCATATCATGGCGGATCATCACGCTGATTAGTCATGGGCAATGTTTCTATTAAGAAAATGCTTCCAATTTGCTCCGAAAGGAATCTTGGCCGGATTTGATGCTGCCGGAATTGCGGGATTAGATTATCAGAAAATAGGAAAGAAGAATAAGAACAAAAGGGGAATATCAGCATCTTGTATCGGACCTGCATGTATGTTAAACTAATCTTGTTTATTGAAGCATAAAAAGCGGCCGGATTGACATAGGGACTGGAAATGAATCTGACAGAGATAAAATTTGCGGCAGGCCGGGAGGTTAAAATCCGCTTGAGGACGATTTAAGTAAGGCATTGAAGTCCGGATAAAGTATTTATAATGTACTGCGACTGGATTTTTGATATAATGAAAGGGGCATATTCAAAAGATGTTAGAAGGAAAGAAAGTTATTTTGTTTGATTTTGACGGCACATTGGTTGATTCTGTGGGGGTCTGGAATGAAGTGGACAGAAAATTGATTGAAGAGCTGGGGGGAAAGGAAATTCAGGAGGCCAGGATTCAGGAGCAGAGAGATTCTGCCTTAAGAAAATTCAGTACAGCCAGGAATCCCTATGAGGAATATTGCGGGTATCTTGGGAAAAAATATGGCTCTTACATGGAGCCTGGGGAAATTGTCAGGCTGCGGTATCAAATTGCCAATGAATATCTAACCAGCGTCATCGATTATAAACCGGGCGCGGAAATATTTTTAAAGAAGTTAAAAAATGCAGGCTTTATTTTGGTAATCGCCACAACCACAAAGAAAACCAATATGGATATTTACCGAAGCGCCAATAAAAATATTATGGCAAAGGCGCCGTTGGAAGAATATTTTTCAAGGATTTATACAAGAGAAGATGCGAAAGAAATAAAGCCGAATCCGGAAATTTACTACCGTGTCATGGATGAGCTCCATGTAACAGCCGGAGAATGCCTTATTTTTGAAGATTCTTTGATTGGAATTGAAGCGGCCAATCGGGCGGGAATCCAGGTTGCGATTATGTATGATAAGTATTCGGACCACGAGCGGGACGAGATTAATCAGCGGGCAGATTACTGTTTTGATAACTATGGGGACGCGCTGAAGGCCATTGAAAGAGAAATATAAAAATAGAATCAATCGTTTTGGGGCTGTTGCAAAATGACAAGGTTCATCAAGATATAGTATACTGTTTTCGAACAGAAACGTATATTTTGTATGAAAACCTCATTTTGCAACAGCCCCAATATTTATTTGCCGCTGCTGGAGAATTGTAACAGTTCAGATAACCTTTAAACCGTTACGACATACTACGGCTTTTAGAACCGCCAAGGCGATAGGCCATATGTCCGCAGTCACTATGTTTCCTTACGGTCAGAGCGGCGAACGCGCAGACCTGTCTGAACTGTTATGAGAAATTTTACAGTGAAAGTTCTTTTTATCATAAGGCATTGACAAAACAAAGGATATTTGATATTTTAAATATAGAACACATGTTCGAAAAAAGGAGGGAGATTGATTGAAAAAAATTGTTTATTGCCCAATTTGTCACCAAAGACTGTTTGATGCAGATGTTATGGTCAGCGGGGAGATTGAAATTAAGTGTCCAAGGTGCCGCAGAGTCCAGAATATTATTTTGCCGGAACTTGGGATAAGCAAAAAAGAAACGACTACCTAGCAATGGAACAAAGCGTTACCGAATAGCAGGAGATATATTTTCTATGCAAAAATATATCTCCTGCTTTTTTCATTCCCGTCATCTGCACGCCCCACTTTGCGGTATATCTGGTCCAAATTCACTTAACGTAGTCCGCTGCGTTGTGTTCTTTTGAGTCAAATTTTCCACAAAGTGGAACGCACAGCTGCCAGAAAGCAATTTTCAAACACGCTCTGGCGCACGAGAAAGGAAAAATCTGTAGTCATCCGGGCAGGTTTGCACGTTTCTTACATTGAGTGAACGAAAATGCGGTTGCCGCGGGCATACAAAAAGTACTTCATGTATGAATATACACATTTTTATTATGAAAGGGAGGTGTACGGATGGATTATTACATCATGGTTGGCAGGGAAAAGGTTATGGTGACAGAAATTGTTTATAAGACCTGGTGCCGCGGAGAAAGAAAGGAGCGGTATTTTCGGGAAGGGGATGCGGGAAACGGTGTGTTTTCCTATGATGCACTGGACACAGAGGATTTTAATGGATGTGACCTGTTTTCTGATCCGGAGCAGCTTTCCACGGAGGGAATGGCCGAAAGAAATCTTATGCTGGAACGGCTTAAAAAGGTGTTAGCTGATTTGCAGGAAGATGAAAAAGAGCTTATTTTTAATCTCTATGTGCAGGAAGAATCCTTAAGACAGATGTCCAGGGAAAAACAGGTTCCGTTGTCAACACTTCAATACCGGCATAAAAAGATTTTAAAGAAATTAAAAAATAATTTAGAACATGCGTTCGGTTCGACGGATAAATCTTGTAACGTTACGAGAGGAACAGGAAAACAAGAAGAAAAGAGGGATTCGAAATGGGACAGGCAGCAAAGATTGTTGTAAATGCATTTTTTCTGGGCACCGTGATTTTGGCAGCGCTTTTGTTTTTGCCCCGGGCAGCGGGAATGCGGGTATACGCTGTTTTAAGCAGCAGCATGGAGCCGGTTCTTCCTGTGGGAAGTATGATTTATGTCATGCCCTGTAAGCTTCCTGAGGAAATTCTGGAGCGTGATATTATCGCCTATGAAGCCGGAGATGGTCTTGTGGTTCATAGAGTGATTCAAGCGGATGGAGAAAATGGACAATATGAAACAAAGGGTGATTTTAATAAGACAGCGGATGAGACTCCGGTTTCATTTGAAAATATCATCGGAAAAGTAAAATTTCATATTCCATTTACAGGTTTTTTGCTGATGTACGTACAGAAAGGTCCTGTTCGATATTTACTTTTGGTGTCTGGCTCCATTTTAGTGGCGCTGGCGCTGCCTTTAAAAAAGAAGGAGGAAAACAGATATGAAAACAAAATGGAATCAAAGAGGTAAATTTTTAGCGGCTGTTGCTTTAATTGCGGCGTTCAGCATTGGCGGCATCCGGGCCTACATGACGGATCACGATACTGCTGTCAATGAATTTACCGTGGGTAAGGTGGACTTTAATCTGTATGAATCATCATGGGATGGAGAAGGACCGGATGGAAGCTATATCGCTTCCGATTCCAATGCTCTCGGTATAAACCAGGCAAAGAATATTTACTCCGGTAAGGTAATTGACAAAAATCCGGCTGTTAAAAATAACAGTAAAAATGATGCTTATTTCAGAATGTATGTGAGAATTCCGGTGGCCAGTGTAGTAACAGCAGACAGGAGCGGAAGGATTTTAAACGGCGGAATGGCTGTGGAAACGGATCTGTTTACCTATACTGAGAATGCAGGAACAGGCATGAGGAGGATTTCTGATTATTATGAAGGCGGCGTCGCCTCAGATTCCAATGCCGGAAGAAAATATCATGTTTACGAATACGCCTATACAGGAGGCGGCTGGACTGAAATTCCGCTGCCGGCAGGACAGGATATCCCGGCGCTGTTTAACCAGGTGGTATTTGCCAATGTGATTGAGGGACAGGTGGATGGAAACCTTGAATTTATAAAGGTGGACTTTAAGGCTATTCAGTCTGGCGGATTTACATCCCCGTCGGAGGCCTGGCTCACTTATGGAAGACAGAATCCGTAATTCATGATAAAAGGTCGCGGGGACGGTAAAATCAGTTTAACGGGTTTCAGGGTAACAGTTCAAAGGGTATCTGGACTGTTACCCTTCATCATGGCTAGGTGACAGAGGATTTTAACGATTTATTGATGTTGCAAAAGCTCCAAAAGCTCTCCGTCTGGCCCTGTAAAGAAGATATTCCGAATTCCTCCGAAAATTGGCATGGACATGGGACTTTCTGTGCGGAAAGTGGTGATGCCGCGGGATTTAAGCTCCGCTACTGCCGCGTCAATATCATCCACCTCAATGGCGATATGGGGAAACCCGCCGCCTTCTGCTGTTACAGGGCTTCCGTCATGGGGTTCGATGATTTCCAGAAAAAATCCCGGTATCTGTACCATTGCAATATGATTGGTGCCCGCCGGCTTTTTTACATCGGCGTGGTCTGTTACGGTTCCGCCCAGGGATTCATAGAATTTGACGGAAGTTTCCAGGTCCTTTGTAAAGAGGGCAATATGGGCAAGCCCGGTGAAATGCTTCATAACTTTATCTCCTTAATCAAATTTTTTCTCAAAAAATATTTCTGTTTTTGGATGGAGAAGAAATCTCTCCACATTCCAGTCTCCTTTTTTGTCAAAAGTAACCAGCTGATATCCTGCTCTGTCGTTGTAGGAAAGGCGGCTGCCCCAATAATCGCATCCTGTTTTTAAAGAGTCGGAAGTAAATTGAGGAACGCCATAAACAGTTCCTGTATAGCTCCCATGAACATGGCCGTTAAACAAAGCGGCAATTTTTCCGCTTTTGAGGATCTTGGAAAAGCGGGAATCCATAGTAAGACCCAGGGACCGGGCGGCTTCCATCACCGGATGATGCATAAGAAGAATGGTGCCCCGGGCGGCCGGCTTTAACAGAATGTCCTCCAGATAATCAAGAGCATCGTCTCCCAAAACTCCTTCCAGGCCTTTTTCGTAAGAACTGTCTAAAGAAACAAAACGATAGCCTTTTGTGGAAAGACAGGAGTAATAAGGGCTCTCTGAGGGAGTTTCTTCTAAAAACCCCTGCCGGAACGCGCTGCGGATATCATGATTCCCCATGGTGCAAAGTATGGGAGTATCAGGAAGTGCAGAGATGATCTTCTGCTTCAGATACCGATAGTGGCTGGAATTTCCTTCATGGGTAAGATCTCCGGTGATCAGGATAATATCCGGGTTCCGGTTTTTTAGAGTTTCCAGACATTGGGGAAGCAGATTTTCCACAAGAAGTCCTTTTTCTTTTAATAATGTGGATATTTGACTGGAATCTTCCGGGTTGTAGTGGATATCGCTTAAGTGAGCGATGGTGATTGCGTTCATAAACACCTCCCTGTATGTTTTCTTCTTCCTTATAGTATAATATCAGTAAAAACGAAACTCAACAGGAACTTTATTTGTAATAGTTCACAGGTTATCCAAGCGGTTACAAATTTACAAGCCGCGGAAATTATGCTATACTGGAAGAGCTATGAGGCATTATATTGTATTAGATTTAGAGTGGAACCAGAGCACCGCGGGGAAGGAAGCGTCTGTGGATCACCTTCCTTTTGAAATATTTGAAATTGGTGCTGTTAAACTGAATAAAAAATTTGAAAAAGTATCGGAATTTCACCGTCTGATTCTTCCAACAGTGTATAAGGAGATGCACTATATCATTTCTGAGGTAACCCATGCGACAATGGAGGAGCTTCAGGCTCAGGGGGAGCCTTTCAGGGAAGTCATAAAAGATTTTGTTCGTTGGTGTGGCAGCGATTATATTTTCTGTACCTGGGGATCCATGGACCTCACGGAACTTCAGAGGAATATGGCCTATCATGGGGTGGAAAATCCCTTTAAGAACCCGCTGTTGTTTTATGATGTGCAGAAACTGTTCAGCATTTTATTTTCGGATGGCAAGACCAGGGATGCCCTTGATTATGCAGTGGATTTTTTCGGCCTTGAGGCGGATGAACCTTTTCACAGAGCCCTGACGGATGCGGAATACACAGGCAGAGTTATGAGGGAACTGGAGTTTTGGAGAGTAATTCCATATGTATCTGTGGACTATTACCGGGTTCCCGGAGGTCCGGAGGAGGAATTTACGCTGGAATTTCCGGATTATTCCAAGTTTGTATCCAGGACTTTTGAGACAAGAGAGGAGGTCATGAGCGATAAGAGGGTCACAGACATGATCTGCTATAAATGTCATCGGATGCTGAGGAAGAAAGTGCGCTGGTTTTCTTATGGACAAAAATATTATCTGTGTCTTGCGGTCTGTCCGGAACATGGTCCGTTGAAGGGAAAAATTCGTATTAAGAAGGCAGAGGACGGCGGCTTATTTGCTGTAAAAACCCAAAAGCTGGTGACGGAAGACGGGGCAGAGCTGATTGTAAAGAAAAAAGAGGAGACTAGAATCAGACGAACCGAGAAAAGTAAAATGAAGAAACATACGGAAGCGTTTGTAAATTTGGTGTTTAAAAAGTAGACGAAATAAAAAAGCGCTTTGTGTTGTGAATGCACACTCGCGTGAAGAGCAAAGAAAAGTCTGGCGCTATGCGTCCGCGCCCGGCTAAAGTGTGCACAAAAGCGCACACTTTTTGCTCGTTATTTTCGCCGAAGACGGTCCCAGAAGCTGCGTTTTGCATATTTATTTTTGGAGCGAAGATGTTCTTCCATAATCATGTCGAATTCCGTGACGGAATATCCCCACCGTTTCAGGCGGCTTTCACGACGCTCGCGGCGAAGAGAGAGTTCTTTTTGTACCCGATATTCCCGGTATGAAAGAATCCCAAAGATAAGGGCTCCAGTGACGGCCAGAACGGCTATTACAAACAGAACTCTTTTGAGTATGGAAAGGGCAAAGGATACTTTTTGGGGGGAATCAGAAATCTGATTTTCTCCAGGCTGGTCCATTTTGGCCGGATCAGGAATTTCCGTGGCTTTTGCGGTCACTTCAATGGTGGCGACTGCCCCGGAATCCCCAGAGGTTTCCAGAGCCTCTATGGTTCCCGGAGTAAAACCGGGAATCGTATTGGCTTCAAGGAAGGCCTGTCCTACCTTCTTATCTCCGTACATGTAATCAATGCGGGCAACAGCTGAATCAGGAGCGCTTCCCTTTAAATTATAGTCTAAAGAAGAAGTTACATCAGAAAAATCACCGCCATTGGGAAGTGTGATGACACTTCCTTTATCAATGGAGAGCCGGGTGGACTCACCGGGAATAATTCCGGAAATAGTCAGATCATTTTCTATTTTTTGATAAGTACTGTCTTTATCTGCAATGGCAATGGATTTGAAATTCTGAAAACCAAAATCTAAAAGTGTTCTGGTATCGGTATAGTGGGTTTGATGTCCATTTAAAACTACGGCAACTAATTTGAGCCCGTCCCGTTCTGCACAGGTTACCAGAGTATTGCCCGCCAGGGAGGTATAGCCTGTCTTTCCTCCGATGATTCCGTCATAATAGACAGAGTCATTTTTTTTCAGCATCCTGTGGTGAGCGTAATACCGCCAGCCATTGGGATATTGCTGGAGCTGTCCTGCCGTAACGTCATAATACGTGGTGGAGTCAATTTCCACAAAGGTGGGGTTTTCAAAGGCGGCCTGTGAGATCAGAGCCATATCATAGGCGGAAGTATAATGGTTTTCGTTGTTTAAGCCGCTGGGGTTTGCAAAATGGGAGTTCGTACAGCCCAGGGATTCGGCCCTTCGGTTCATGAGATCCGCAAAGGCTTCGATACTGCCGGAGCAATGCTCTGCCAGAGCGTTTGCAACCTCATTTGCGGACTGGAGTAATAGCGCGTAAAGGCAGTCCCGGACGCTTAACTGGTCTCCGGCCCGCGCTCCCAGGATGGTTGCACCCGGCTCCAGGGTGTTGACCGCCGTATGAGAAAAAGTAACGGTGTCATCCAGATCACAGTTTTCAATGATAATGAGGGCTGTGAGAATTTTTGTGATGCTGGCCGGATAGTAAGATTCATTTATATTTTTACCGTACAGAATTGCGCCGGAGTTGACGTCTATCACGATTCCCCCGTCGGCAGAAATGGAGATGCCGGAAGGCCATTCTGCAGCTGCCCATACCTTACGAGCCGGTAAGCACCCCAAAAACAGGGAAAGGCAGAGAAAAACGCTAAAAATTTTTTTCATATAAAAAGTCCTTATTAATTTTATGCAACAGTTCAGCCTTGCCTCTTCTTGCCCGCATACCGCGTACAAGAAGCAAGCGGCGTCTGCTGTATGAAGATTTCGAATAAAAAACGCTTATGAAAATAAGCTTTCAGCACGTTTTTTACCCAAAATCTTCGCAAGTCTAAACTGTCACGATTTTATTTTGAAAGAGAAAATAAGGCCGTACAGAGTGCCAGGATATCCGCACTCTGTACGGCGAAGCCACGAAACCATTATAAAGGAATTTACAGGACATGTAAAGAAATTTTGTAGTTGTTCCGTATGTTTATGTAACAGTTCGTTACTGTTCACTCCCCCACAGGGTACCTGTGAACTGTTAGTGAAATCTGTTCCGACGGGAATTCCGTATCCAGAGAAATAAATTGACGCCTAAGAATACAAGAACCAGGACCGCAAATACAATGGCAATTCGAAGGGCGGTATCCATAAAAAACGGCTCCGGGACAATGTTAATGAGCATATCTGTTCTTGGATCCAGAATCCACAGGTCATTATTGAAGAAAATATGGTGAAAAATAATAAAATATTTGGAAAAATCCGTGGATATGATTCCAGTGAGAACAAGAACCGCAGTAAAAAATACTCCGGTTCCCATACAAAGGGAGGAGGGAATGGCAGTGGAAAGAATTTTTTTTCTGTACGCCCGGGAATCTTTCCATAGCCAGAGAGACGCTGCACAGATTGCCGTAATGAGAAGACCAATGCGCCGGATCCACAATCCGCCGATGAATAATGTCCGCACATCTTCCATATGTGCAATTTCACGGGCGTTGAAAAATTCCCGGTATTCTCCTCCCATCGTGGTAAATACATGAAGATCCTCCCGATTCCCACGTAAAAATGCCATCATTTCGTCGGTTACTTCGAGGAGATCTTCCATGGTCATTTCCGGAAGATCTCTCAATACCTGATATTTTGTATATTCCTTTTCGTAATATCCCGGCGTCCAGTAGGCGACCGCTTCCACGGCTGTGATTAAAAACACCAGCATAAGACAGAAAGCGCAGAGTATGCCAATCGCATATAAAAAGCCTGTTTTTTTGTTCCTTGTGGTTCTATTCATTTTGTGGCGCTCCGTTTGATAACTTTTAACCTTGTGAATTCTTCCCGGTCCTTTTCTTCCAGAGCGTTGGTGATGTCAGTGACCAGAGCCTGGTAGGAGGGGATTGTAATATTTTTTAAAGCATTTGCCCGCTTCTGTGTTTTTTTGATGCTTTCAGCCAGGCGGTAGGCGGATGTTTCCGTCATGGAAAGTCTGGCGGTCAGTTCTTTGACCCGTTCAAAAGCCAGACAGGCCTCATCCAGAGAATCGCTGGTACTGTAAAAAGAATAAGGAGGCCGCTCCTTTTTTTTCTTTTCATATTCCACCAGAGGAATTTCTGTCCCCATGATGCTGCGTACCTTGATTTTTATGGAATCCTCCACCGGAACTGAGTCGGCAATTTCTTCGACAAACCGGATTCCCAGCTCAATATTGGCTTTTTGCAGGGCCTGGTAGGCAGCGGTGAAGGTGGCGTCAATTTCCGACTGGATTTTTCTTGCCTGATCGATAAGCCCCATGAGTTCCCGCAGCAGGATATTTCGTTTTTTGTCCATGAGTTCGTATCCCTGGGTGGCCAGGGCCAGGGAGTTTTTTGCGAGAATTAAGTTGCCTTTGGTGGGAAATGTATTCGGATTCATAATATTTCCTCCTTATGAGGCGTGATAGTACTGGTCCAGAATTTTCGTGTCAATCCGGTCAAGTTCTTCTCTTGGAAGAAGTCCTAAAAGCTCCCATCCGATCGTTAAGGTATCAAAAATGGTGCGGTTATCATGGATATCCTGACCAACAAACCGACGTTCAAATTCTCTGCCGAATTCAAGATATTTTTTATCCAGCAAAGAAAGCTCGTCCTCTCCGATTACAGAGGCTAAAGCCCTTGCATCGCCTACCCTGGCGTAGCAGGAGAAAAGCTGATTAGCCACATCCTGATGGTCTTTTCGCGTGAAGCCTTCGCCGATACCATCCTTCATAAGTCTTGACAGGGAAGGAAGAACGTTTATGGGCGGATACACCGACTGGCCATGAAGAGTACGGTCCAGGACAATTTGTCCCTCTGTGATATATCCGGTCAGGTCGGGAATCGGGTGAGTAATATCGTCGTTTGGCATGGTCAGAATGGGAATCTGCGTCACAGAGCCATTTACGCCTGTAACGATCCCGGCACGCTCATAAAGGGACGCCAGATCGCTGTAAAGGTAACCTGGATAGCCTTTTCTGGAGGGAATTTCTCCTTTGGATGAGGAAACCTCGCGCATGGCTTCCGCATAGGAGGTCATATCTGTTAATATAACAAGGATATGCATACCCTTTTCAAAGGCCAAATATTCGGCAACCGTGAGGGCCACCTTTGGAGTAATGAGGCGTTCCACCACAGGATCATTGGCCAGATTGATGAACATGGCCACATGGTCCAGAACACCGCTTTCACGGAAGGTTCTTTCAAAATATTCGGCTACATCATATTTTACACCCATTGCGGCAAAAACAACAGCAAATTTTTCTTCAGAGCTGTCGCCCAGAGAAGACTGCATAACAATTTGAGCTGCCAGTCTGTCATGAGGTAAGCCGTTGCCGGAAAAAATTGGCAGCTTCTGACCGCGGATCAGGGTCATAAGGCCGTCGATGGCGGAAATTCCTGTACGGATATAGTTCCTGGGGTATTCTCTGGCCACCGGATTTAACGGCTTTCCGTTCACGTCCAGCTTTTTTTCTGCCAGAATAGGGCCAAGGCCGTCAATGGGGTTTCCGATTCCATCAAAGGTACGTCCAAGCATGTCTGCGGAGACGCCAATTTCCATGGGATGTCCGGTGAGCCGTGTGTGAGTATTCCTGAGAGCCATGTTTTCCGTACTTTCAAACACCTGGATGACAGCTTTATCCTCATAGGCTTCGATGATTCGTCCCAGCTTTTTTTCTTTTCCGTTTACGGTCATTTCCACGATTTCGTCATAGGCAGCCCCGGAAACGCCCTCCAGAACGGCGAGAGGACCGTTTAAGGAGCTTAAGCCTAAATATTCAACTGCCATTTCCACATTCCTCCTTACGCGTTCCGCTCTATGACAGAATTATAAAATTCGTCAATCTGCTTTTTATAGTCGTCAAATAGTTCCAGATTTGCATTGGGTACATCGTACTTTATGGCAATAATATGTTCAAAAATTTTTTCTTCCTTTAACACAGACACGGGCATTCCCATGGAAATTAAAGCCCTGGACTTCTTATAGAGATAAAGGATAGTCTCCATCATTTTAAACTGCTTCTTTAAAGGCACGCAGGTATCGTCCTTATGAAAGGCGTTCTGCTGTAAAAATCCCAGGCGGATTACCCTGGCGATCTCCATAACCAGCTTCTGATCATCGGGAAGAACATCTGCGCCAATGAGCTTTACAATCTCCATCAGATTGCTTTCCTGATTCAACAGAGCCACCAGCTCGTTCCTGTCCTTCACAAAGTCCTCGTCCACATGGTCCGCATACCAGCCGGATAGGTCGGATAAATATTCCGAGTAACTAGTGAGCCATTGGATGGCCGGGAAATGTCTTGCATAGGCAAGGCTTTTATCCAGTCCCCAAAAGCAGCGGACGAATCGCTTGGTGTTCTGGGTCACAGGTTCGGAAAAGTCGCCGCCCTGGGGAGATACGGCTCCGATGATGGAAACGGAACCTTCGGTGCCATTTAAATTCTGGACCATTCCGGCGCGCTCATAAAACTGGGACAGGCGGGATGCCAGGTAAGCCGGGAATCCCTCTTCGGCAGGCATTTCCTCCAAACGTCCGGAGAGCTCACGGAGCGCTTCCGCCCAACGGGAGGTGGAATCGGCCATAATGGCCACGTGATATCCCATGTCACGGTAGTATTCTGCCAGAGTCAGACCGGAATACAGGCTTGCCTCACGGGCCGCTACAGGCATGTTGGAGGTATTGGCAATGAGTGTGGTCCGTTCCATCAGGGGGTTTCCTGTTCTCGGATCGTCAAGTTCAGAGAATTCTTCCAAAACCTGAGTCATTTCATTTCCCCGCTCGCCGCAGCCGATGTAAATAATGATGTCAGCATCAGACCATTTGGCAATCTGGTGCTGCATCATGGTTTTTCCTGTACCGAACCCGCCGGGAATTGCGGCCGTTCCGCCTTTGGCAAGGGGAAACAGGGTATCCACAATTCTCTGACCGGTGACCAGGGGGCGTGACGCCGGGTACCGACGGTTTGTGGGTCTTGGAATACGGATAGGCCATTTCTGGGTCATGGAAAGGACTGCCTCAGAGCCATCTTTTTTCTGTATGGTCACAAGGGGATCTTCAATAGTATACTCCCCATCCGGTGCAACAGAAAGAACATGGCCTTCCACATCCGGAGGAACCATAACTTTGTGGGTAATGGCCCTGGTTTCCAAAACTTCTGCTATGATGGTTCCGGGGTAAACATATTGCTCTGGCTGAACAATCAGATGGGCGGGCCATTTCCTGCTGGTATTTAAAGATGGAACATGGACGCCGCGGTCGATATAGCATCCGCTGGATTCCTTTATGGCGCTTAAGGGACGTTCAATGCCGTCAAAAATATTTGTTATGATTCCCGGGGCCAGGGTCACGGATACGGGAGCTCCGGTTCCGGTCACCGGCTCTCCCGGCTTTAAACCTGTGGTTTCTTCATAAACCTGAATGGTGGTACGATCGGAGGTGAGCCCAATTACTTCGCCCACCAGATTGTTTTGCCCCACATAGACCATTTCATTCATCTGAAATCCATCATCTCCTTTCAGATAGATGATGGGACCGTTGATTCCATAAATGCTTCCTGATGCTGTCATGATTCCTTTCCTCCTAAAACAAACTGGAAGTTTTCTCCGGCTTCTTTAAGTTTTGTCTCAAAAGAATTGTCAATGAGTACGTTTTTTGAGATGATGACGGCTCTCGTGCCGCCGAGGAAGGGGTACTGGCTTATACGGATGTCGCACTGGGTATGGAGAGCCAATAACTGCTTTTTCTCTTCGTCAGCGGGATCTATATAGACGTAAAACTTTTCTTTTCCTGCAAATTCTTTTGCCTTTTGAATCTGCGCCTCCAACAGGGCTTCATACTGGGGAGTTTCCATGAAACATGCCAGACGGTCACGAAGTTCAGAGAAGATTTTTTCTTGGAGTTCGTCCTGCTTTTGACTGTATGCGCGCTTAATGGCAATCTGAGACACAGAAAGCTTTTTGTTGGTTTCACGGCGTATTTTTTCCGCCTCTGTCTGAAGTTTCAATTCCGCCTGCTTTTTTGCATGCTCCATGTGTTCGGCGAACAGGGATTCCTGACAGGCAGTATAATCAGAAATGTCCTTTTCGTATTTAGAAAGGGCATCGTGGGTACAAACTTCCTCAAAATGTGCTAATTTATGTTCAATTGTCAAAACAGTCACCTCGTTCCCTAAAGTTTCAGACCAATGGCTTCATTTACATAAGAAGTAATAAAATCCGACCGGCGCCCAGTACCGTGACGGTCCGGAATTTCAATCAAGAGGGGCATTTTATGTTCGGCGCGTACGATTCTCACCAGATCGGGAAACTGCCGTCCCAGGGCTTCCGTTAAAAGAAGAATTCCGATGTCTTTTTTAGAAAGGGCCGTGTCCAGTGCGTTTTTTACTTCTTCATGGCTGTGAGCAACGACGCCTTCTATCCCCGCCAGGCGCATTCCGGTGAGCGTATCGGTGTTGTCGCTGATTAAATACATTCTCATAGCGCATACCCTGATTAAAGTTTACCAATGATCATAAAGGAAATAATCAATCCGTACAGGCACACGCCTTCGGCCAGTCCAACGAAGATTAAAGATTTACCAAGAATGGAAGAATCTTCACTGATGGCTCCCAGGGCAGCAGAGGCTGCCGCCGATACGGCGAGACCGCCGCCGATACAGGAAAGCCCGGTGGAGAGGGCTGCGGCAATATATCCAAGGCCCGCGGCGTTTCCGGCGGCAGAGGCTGTCTCCGCTGCATAGGCATTTCCGTTAAACAGGACGCAGACGGCAAATGCCATGGTACCGAAGAATAAGAAAGCATTGGCAGCAACTGCCGCTTTATATCTGCCTTTTGTCTTTTCCCCTGCGGCAAACGCGCCGAAGGGAACGGCAATGCTTAGAATCAGCGCAACGGTTAAAAGTATTTTTACTGTAATTGTCATGATTTTTGACCTCCTTCAAAATTTCTTCTTAATAAAATTCTTTCTTAAAATGACGGTTTAAATTCATGTCCGCTTCCTTTATAGAAGCGGCTGAATAATTCATAGTACTCCAGACGGAGCACCTGGATTCCCACAATCAGGCCCTCCATTCCGCAGACGAACAGGTTTCCTAATATTACCACAAGGAGATTCAAATTTCCTGTTTCGGCGCCTGCCAGCATCAAAACAACTTCCATCATGGCTGCGTGGCTTACCGCAAAGGCGCCCACACGAACGAAAGAAAGGGTGTTGGAAAAGTAGCTTAAAAGAACTTCAAACAGTTCAAAAAATCCCTCTACAAAAAACATGCCAAGACCGCCGGAAATTTTTTCCGAGCGCTTTTCAACCATAGCCGTAAGCGGTTCCTTCAGGAAAATGAGCAGAAGAGGGATGAGGAACATAATTACCAGAATTACAGTGGCAGGAAGGGAATTTCCGCTCATATAAAGGAAAATGACAGCAGCCAGACTGAAATAAAAAATAAATCCGGCCAGGCCGTTGGTGTCAAACCAGGTTTTTTCCGTATCCCGGTTTTTGAAGCTTATGATCATATTGAGCGCCATGGTAAGAAGAATAACTCCCATACCGACGGCGATGGCTACTATGAATACCGTATTTAAACGGCCCACAAAGGGAAGCGTCGTCATGGCGGCGGCAGGCTTTAGCCATAGCGCCGGAATGATATCCTCAAAACCGAATACGCTGCCAAACAAAAATCCAAATATGACAGAGAAAAGGCCGCAGCAGGAGACAATGGCCGCCAGATTTATCCCTTTCGTTTTGTAAAGAAGGAAACCGCCGATGCAAAGCAAAAGTCCCTGTCCCGCGTCTCCGAACATGAAACCAAAGAAGATGGAATAGGTTATGGCGATTAACAGAGTCGGGTCAAATTCTCCATAGGCCGGAAGACCGTACATCTTTACAAACATTTCAAACGGTCTTAAAAGAGGCGGGTTTTTAAGCTTTGTGGGGGGAGTGCTGGTCACATGATCTTTCCCGTCTTCAATGACAAGGAAGGTATTGGGCTCGGAACGCAGCTGTTCCTGGAGTCTTGCCGCTTCCCCTGAGGCCATCCAGCCGCAGAGAATGTAAAAGGGATGTTCTTTTTCATTTGTCAGAGCCGCATACCGCCGTATATTGAAATTGGTGTAATAGGATTCCAAAACAGTCATGGCCGTTTGGAGGCCTGCCTGACAGTTTTGGAAGCATTTATGTTCTTCCTCTTTAAGGGATTCATACAGAGCTTTATTTTCAGCCAGCTCCTTCTGAAGTCTTTCCGCTTCCTCCCTTGGAGTGCCGTCATATTCGTCGGGAAAGAAAATCTGCTCAAACTGAAGGGATGAGAAAGCGGCGTCAATTCGATCAGAGGCGACCTCCGGTACGAAATAAAGCAGAGAAATATAATGCTCTGTTTCATGGCATTTACATAAAATCGTATCATCAGAGGTTTCTGCAAAGCTCTCAAGCTGTGGATATAATGCCTTCAGAATCCGGCCAAAACGGTATTTTACATGTCTGAACTGAAGAACGGCGGGGATATTAAAATCCAGTCCATCGAAAAGATGAACCAGTTCATAGGAAGCATGGAGAGCTTTTACCTTATCATTCAATTCCTCTTTTTTCCTGCCATATTCCTGTATGTCCTGGTCTGCTTTCTCCAGAAAAGCGGAAGCTTCATCTATGGTCATGGACGGTTCCTGAGCCGCAGACGGATTCTTTTTAGAATACAGATTTTCGTATTGGGCCAGCAGCCTCTTTCCCTTTTCATATGGCTCCCGGTATGGATTGGTTCCAGGAAAGGAGACCAGTTTGGATGCAGATTTTAATTCTGTAAGTGCATCTTCCAGATGGATTTCATAGTTGGATAAAACCTCGTTGACCATATGGTCGAATTCATCCTTTGGTCCGGAGATACTGATGAAACTCATTGGTTCAATCACGGGTCATACCCCCTTTCTAACTTTCTGCCAGACAGGAAAGAATTTCTTTTCCGCCCAGCTTATAGCGGATGCCCTCTATAATCGTGATGAGCTTCCGTATTTCCTCTTCTTTAAAATAGAAATAACTGTTTATAATTGCTGCCGAATATGGATTTTTTCTCCCGGAAGCCTGGTAAACGGCGTCCAGAAGGGAACGAAATAAAAGCTTAAACGTCTGGTTTTCGTGATTGAAAAGAGCGGCCTGTCCTCCGAGTATCCTGTTTCCATAGCGGGTAGTCTTTAGAATCAGGAGAAAATTATCCAGAGAAACCGCGGCTGCCATTTCCTGTATCTGATTTTTCCTCAGCCGATAGTAAACGGGAATCAAAAAATCTACGATGGCATTTTCTGATAAGTGGTAATGCTGTTTTGCACGGGACAGCCATTCCAGATTTAAGAGATCGATTTTTTCTCCAATACATTCTTTTACGGCATTTAGATCCCTGGACGTAAGAGCCTTTTCAAGGTTTTCCCAAAGACGGATGAAGTATAAGATGTCCAGAGCCGATTCATAATCAAACAGGGAAGAGACTCCCTGATCGTATAAATGTTTCAGAGGTTCATAGTAGTAGGAACCCCTCAGCTTGTCTACAAATTCTCTGATGGAGATGCATTCGGCAAGCCCCATAAGATCCAGTTTGGAATGACAGTGAAAAAAGTCCTCAAAAATACTTAAATCCAGTTCGGATTTCCTGCTGGAAGCGGCGTCCCGCAGACATTTTTTCAGAATATCAATTTCAAAATGCATGAAATAAAGGTCCAGAAATTTCCTCTGCTTCATGGATGCAAAGCGATATAGGGAAGAATAGTCCCGATATAAGGAAAGCCATAAAAGCTGTTCAATTTTTGCCCGGCGCATATTTGCAGCATCGGCATTCAGGAACACCTGTCCATAAGACGGATGATTTTTTAAAGCTTCCGCCGCCTCGGGCAGGCTGTCTAAAAAAGCCAGCCGGGAAAAGTCCTCTTTGGTGAGAAGGCGGCTCCGCATGGCGCTTATTTTAGCGGCAATGGCGCTGTATGTCATCAGACTTCCCATAAGCTACACCTCAATTAGGGCCTGGAACAGCTGCTCCACATAGTCTTCATGACGGGCTTTGTAATGGCATTCCAAGCGGGAAACGGCATCGGAAGCATCCTGCTCCTGGGCAGACAGCCTGGCGTTCATATCCTGCTCCATATGAGAGCGAAGGGCATTCAGCTTTTGTTCGGTTTGCGCCGCTAAATTTTCGTTAAAGTTTTTGGAGCGTTTCTCAAATTCAGCTGCGATAGCCTTTTTTTTGGCAGTGCCATCAGCGATGATTTTATTGGATTTCTCCTCAATTTGGGAGAGTTTTTCGATGATCATGTTCATGTGTCATTACTCCCTTCTTTAATCCCATTTGATATAATATAGCTTGTTTTTTATTCAGTTCAAATATATAATATTTATGTTACTATAAGGTTGAAGTTATAAAGGATGGATAATTGTTTTGCGTCATCACAGTTATTAGCAAGAGTCCGATGGAAACACAGTTAAAGGAAAAGACAGGATACAGGTATACAACATGGAGTTATTGCAGTTTCGTTATTTTCTGGAGGCCGCACGTTATGGAAATCTGACCAGGGCGGCAGAGGAGCTTCACATAGCGCAGCCGGCTCTTTCCCAGTCCATCAAACGGTTGGAAAATGAACTGGGTGTGAAGCTGTTTGACCGTAAGAACCATCGTATTTATCTCAATGAACAGGGAAAGCTTCTGGAAAAGCGTCTGTTCCCTATAATGGAATCTATTAATAATTTAAAGGATGAGCTTTGGGAATCCGTTTATTCGTCCAAACAGACGATTTACCTGAATTTTTTTGCCGCTTCTCCCTTTATTACAAACTGTATTATTGCCTACCGGGGACGGCGTCCGGATGTGAAATTTCAGGTGTCCCAGTTGGAAATCACAGATTCATGCGATATCCATATTGATTCCCGGGCTGCTGTTCATAAGGCGGGTCCGGAGGAAAAGCCGATGCTGCCGGAGGGAGCTATTCGGCAGGAGATATTAAATGAACAGATTTTTCTTGCAGTTCCGGCGAATTCTCCTTTGGCGGAAAAAAAATTTGTGGATTTGAGAGAGCTTCGGGAAGAGGGGTATATCAGACTTGGACATGGATGGCAGCTTCGCAGTATTTGCGATGACTTTTTTCGCCAGGCCGGAGTGAGGCCGCAGATGATCTTCGAGAGCAACAGCCCAGAGTCCATAAGAAACCTCATTGCCGCAGGCCTGGGAATTGGTTTTTGGCCGGAGAAATCCTGGGGCGGGGCGCCGGGGCCCAGAGTGGCGCTGATTCCCATTCGATATCCGGTCTGCCAAAGGGATGTGCTGGTGACAGAGTTCGAACAGGCAAAAGAAAAACCTCTGGTGGAAGACTTCCTTAATTATATGTGCGAATATTTCAGGGAAGAAGATCCTGACCGGAAACATGTAATTTAAGCTTCCGGTCAGGATTTTTTGCGGCGTTTATTCGGTTGTCAGGTATTCTTTTGAAACGTAAGCTTCCTGGCCATTATATTGGATGATTGCCCAGGAATCATCATAATCTCCTGTGTAATTGACAGTTACGCCGGGATCCAGCTTACCGATCCGGTCGGAATCCGTAGACGGACCCTTACGGACGTTTAAGGTGGTTGTGGTTTTATATACGACGGCTTCACTGGAAGTCTCCGTAGGCGCTTCTGTGGTCTCCAAGGCTTCTGTGGTTTCTTCTGTGGTCTGCGGGGCTTCTGTGGTTTCGCTGGTTGGAGTCTTTTTTGGTGTAAAAATAATAATCACGCAGATCAGTATAAGGATTAGCGCCGCGGGGATTAAAAGCTTTAGCAGGTCGGCGCTGTTCAGACCGTTCTTCTCTCTCTTTTTTCGGCTTCGACTGGGCTGATTTCCAGCCGGTTTCCGTGCTTTTTGGGGCTTATCCGCCTCAGCAAAGGAATAGATTTCCTGAGACAGAACATGATAAGCCTGATTTGCGCTGGAAGCGCTGTTGTCTCCGTCCTTTGATGCTTTATTTCCTATGGAAAGGATTTGAAGATAATGTTCCGCAGTGGACTTGGAAACCCATCCTCCATCATAAAGTTTTCGGATCATGGTTTCTGTGGGGCCTTGAACGATTCCGGCCTTATCGCACTGCAGTTTCACCATGTATTCCATGGTCTGACAGGCTTTAACTATGGAGAGATTATATTTTTTCTGCCCTATCAGCCGCTCTGCTTCCTGGACGCTTCTTTGTATTTTTTTCCAGCTTTCGGGATTATCCATCTTTGCCATACATTTTCCTCCATTTTTATCGTTATTCAGTCTAATATACTGTAAAATATTCACTCACTATCTTCATTATAATGGAAGAAATGAAATTTTGCATCAACATTTTGTGAACTTTTATGAAATTATTCCGTTTTTTTGAAAAAATAACAGATGAAAAATGGAATCTTGCAAATTCAGAGTGAAAATGATAGAATGTAAAGGATAAGGGGGAACCAATATGAGATTACGCCATATTAAAGGCGCAGAAGAGCAAATCGCAGAAAGCCCATATGTGGTCCAGAATCCAAAAAATTTAAAGGGAAAATGGCATACGCTTTTTGGAAATGATAACCCCATCCGTATGGAGGTGGGTATGGGAAAAGGAAAGTTTATTATGGAGCTGGCAGAAAAAAACCCGGATGTCAATTTTGTGGGGATTGAACGATATTCCAGCGTATTGCTGCGAGGACTTCAGAAGCGGGCGGAAATGGAGCTGTCCAATATTTATTTTATGCGGCTGGACGCGCTGGAACTGGAAGAGGTGTTCGCGCCTTCTGAGGTGGATCGAATTTATTTGAATTTTTCTGATCCGTGGCCCAAGGACCGCCATGCGAAGCGGCGTCTGACCTCGGACCGTTTTCTGGCCGTCTATGATAAAATCCTCAAAACAGATGGGATAATTGAATTTAAAACGGATAATCAGGATTTATTCCGCTACTCTCTGGAGTCCATTTCTGAAGCCGGTTGGAAGGTGGAGGAACATACTTTTGATTTGCACCGCAGCCCTATGGCAGTGGGGAATGTTATGACGGAATATGAAATGAAATTTTGCTCTGAGGGAAAACCGATCTGTAAGCTAACAGCGTCCCGGAAGGCATAAAAAGAGCCTATACTGCATATAGTAGAACAATCATAGCGTGTAGTAAGGTGCCTTATGGACATGAAAACCAGGATTTTAAGAAATTTGTCACAGGCGACCTGTGATAAAACTGAATTGAATCAAACCATTTTGAAATTCAAAAAACGTTTTGATGAAGCAAATGCCGCCATTGGTGGGAAAAAGAAAAAATAGGAGATACAAAATATGGAAAAAATATTTACAAGCGCGAATTTTGATGCAGAAGTACTGAACTCTTCCATGCCGGTTCTGGTGGATTTTTTTGCTGTCTGGTGCGGCCCCTGTAAGATGATGGCTCCGGCTATTGAAAAGCTGGCGGAAGAGTATGAGGGAAAAGCTGTGGTAGGAAAGCTGGATGTGGATGAAAGTATGGATATCGCAGGCAGATACGGTATTATGAACATTCCTACTCTAATCATCTTCAAAAATGGAGAGATTGTTTCTAAGTTTGTGGGTCTTCAGAATAAAAATGAGCTAAAGAAAGCGCTGGATGCGGCACTCTAAATCACGGAGAAAACTAATTGTAACAGGAAATTTGTAGCAGTTCAAGCTCAGCCTTGGGTACTCCTTGCCTGCGTACCGCGGACAAGGAGTACCCAAGGCTGTGTCTTATGAAAATTACGGGTAAAAACGTTTATGCAAACATGATTTCAGCTCGTTTTTACCCGGAATCTTCGCAGGTCTGCGCTGCTACGAAATTTTCCTTGAAAAAATAAAAAAAGGTGTTGACTTTTTTGGATGCATGTCATATAATTATGGACGTGCTAAGGAAATAGCATAAAAAACAAAAAATTAGCGCCTTTAGCTCAGTTGGTAGAGCAGTAGACTCTTAATCTATTTGTCCGGGGTTCGAGCCCCCGAAGGCGCACGGGAAAGTACTGATTTTGCAGACACAGCTTCTGCGGGGTTGGTGCTTTTTTTGTTATTTCAATTAATATCCCCGTTTCTGTGCAAATATTAAGGAAAAAGAGCATAAATGGGCAGCTACAACAAAGGGAATCATGGGGAGTATAATTTTGCCCGGCGTATCGAGGAAATAGAAGAACTCTCCTGGTTCCATGAAAAAACATATTTCCAAAAAGATAGCGATTCCCCGGGCAATCATAATATAATCTACAACCAAAGTATAAATAAACAGGAGTTTGCACATATTTACCTTCACAAGGGCCAGATATGTTATCATGGAGATAAGGGCAACCAGGATACCTAGAGCGTGTCTGAAAATTCATTCCCGTCATCTGCACGCTCCACTTTGCGGTATATTTGGCCCAAATTCACTTAACGTAGCCCACTACGCCGCGT
>CAJUDN010000028.1 GCA_910585355.1 uncultured Lachnospiraceae bacterium | reverse complement strand
ACAAAAATCGTGCTATAGTCGGCCCGTTATATCGCTTTTAAACACATGCTCACCCGGGTTTTACGAGCATTTTTGTACTACTTCTCGCCAGATTTTGTGCATTTTTTAATTTTCAGACACACTCTAGTACTACAGCGTACATTTCGAAATCAGCTTGTGTGAAACTGCGGCATTCGCTTGTAATTACTACTAATTATACGCAAGTTCCTTTGCAAAAAGTGAGTATGATATTAAATGTACGCTGTAGTACTAGAGTTCCATCTTTAATGGCCGTATGTTTTGCTGGCTTGCTTTTCCGATAGCACGAAGGAAAAAACATTCTCATCGAAACAGAACGGCACTGTTCCATGACGTATCGGCGGGAAGTCGTTATGGCGTGAACGGTAATGCCGTTTGTTCCGGACGGAAGGGCCGAAAACGTGATTGGGAGGAAACATGGAAGAGGCATTAGTAAAGCGGGTGCTCCCGCACAGCATAGAGGCGGAGCAATCTGTTATCGGCTCTATGCTGATGAACAGGGAGGCGATCATTGCCGCATCAGAAATCGTTGCGGCAGATGAATTTTATCAGCGCCAGTACGGTGTCATGTTTGAGACCATGGTGGAACTGTTCAATGAGGGAAAACCGGTGGATTTGGTGACGCTTCAGGACAGGTTGAAGGAAAAAGACGTGCCGCCGGAGGTGTGCAGCCTGGATTTTGTCCGGGATATTATGGCAATGGTTCCAACCTCTGTCAATGTGCGTTCCTATGCTGCTATTGTACATGAAAAGGCAGTTATGCGCCGCCTTATAAAAATAAACGAAGATATTGCCAATTCCTGCTATGCCGGAAAAGAGAGTCTAGATACCATTCTGGGCGATACAGAAAAACAGATTTTTAACCTGCTCCAGAGCCGAAACGGAGGGGATTTCGTCCCAATCCGGCAGGTGGCCTTAAATGTGCTGGATAAAATTGAACAGGCAACCCGCTCAAAATCCACGGTGACAGGGATTGCCACAGGCTTTATTGATCTGGATTACAGGACATCGGGACTTCAGCCATCGGATCTGATTCTCATTGCGGCCCGCCCATCCATGGGTAAGACAGCTTTTGTTTTAAATATTGCGGATTATGTGGGGGTGCGCCGTCAGAAGACCTGCTTGATTTTTAGCTTGGAGATGTCCAAGGAACAGCTTGTGAACCGTATGCTGGCCATGGAATCCAATGTGGATTCCCAGAAGTTACGTACCGGGACTTTGACAGATGCCGACTGGGACGCGGTGGTGGAAGGAATCGGCGCCATTGGAAATTCCAAACTGATGATAGACGATACCCCTGGTATTTCCATTATGGAACTGCGGTCCAAGTGCAGAAAAATCAAGCTGGAATACGGACTTGATCTGGTGGTGATTGATTATCTCCAGCTGATGACAGGGAGCGCCAAAAACGGTGATAACCGCCAGCAGGAAATTTCGGAAATTTCCCGTTCTTTAAAAGCGTTGGCCCGTGAGTTGAACGCTCCGGTTATTGCCTTATCCCAGCTTTCCCGCGCCTGTGAAACCCGTACAGACCACAGGCCCATGCTTTCGGACCTCCGCGAATCTGGCGCGATTGAGCAGGACGCGGATGTGGTAATGTTTCTATACCGCGATGATTATTATAATAAAGATACGGATACTCCCAATGTAGCGGAGGTCATCATTGCCAAGCAGAGAAACGGCCCCATTGGAACTGTAAATCTGGGGTGGAAACCAGAACTGACGCGTTTTGTGAATATGGCAAAGGAACAATAGAATAAACTGTTTTAAATCCTGGAGTAAATGCCCCGGGATTTTTTATTTTATAGGATAGATCTTGCTGCGTTAATGTATAAAAGTGAGATGGAAGAAGAGCTTTCTTAATTGAAACAAAAATCTCTTCGTGCATGAATGTACACACTTACTTATTTTGCATGAAATCCTTTTAGAGCGTGTTTGAAAATTCATTCCCATCATCTGCACGCTCCACTTTGCAGGAAATTAGGCCCTCATTCGAACCCAATTTCCCACAAACTGTGACGCAAATCTGGCGGAAAACAATTTTCAGACACGTTCTAAGAGGATATCTACCATATATTGAGATTCTTTCTTAAGTTCAGAAAAGTTTTTAGGAATATTTGTCAGGAGCTTCACATATATTGTTAACAGAGTAATCAAATATGGGAAAGGAAGAGGACAGCCATGTCAGAAACACATTATCTGATTTCCGATGCCTCGAGGAAAGTTGACGTTGAATCTCATGTTCTCAGGTACTGGGAAGAGGAGCTGGAAATGAACATACCAAGGAATGAGATGGGACACCGTTATTATACGGATTTTCATATCCGTCTTTTTAAACAGATTAAAGAACTGAAGGAGAAGGGATACCAGCTTAAAGCCATCAAGGCGGCTCTTTCCAGATCATTGGAGACAGAGGGCGAGGTGGTTGTTCCCAGTGATGTTTTGGAGGAGGATGTTGTGGCTGTATTAAAGGAATGCACAGAAAAGGAAAATGTAAAGTATAAAAATATGGATGACAGGGAGCTTACCACAATGATGGCAGAGGAGCGAGCGGAACAATTCAAAGTAATTATGGGGCAGATGATTGGACAGGCTATCGAGGAGAACAACGAGAAACTGAGTCAGGATATTAGCAGAATGGTCAATGAACGGGTGTTGAAAGAGGTGGATTACCTGATGCGGGTGGCAGATGAGCGTGAGGAGGAACGGTTCCGTCAACTGGATGAAACTATTCGGCTGTACCAGAAAGAAGGCCGGGGAAGGGCGGAAGCGGCGGCTTCCAAGGCACCTGTGTTTTCCCTTCCTTTTGGAAAAAAGAAAAAATTTGGAAGGAACGGCAACAAGCTTTAAAGGCTTGTTGCCGTTTCCTGTGAAATACATTATCTAAATATTTACAGTGCGGCCTTGGAACACTCCTGCATATTACTTGAAATATCAGACAGACATTGGCGAAAAACGTCTTCATCTGAAAATGGAAGAGACAGTCGGAATTGCATTCCGCTCAGCATTAATTTAGGAATAAAAAAGAGCCATTGTTTCATAGATGACGTTTCATCTGTTTTACAATGGCTCCTTTTATGTATTTGCGTTATTAGCCTTCGCTGATTGCGCCTGTCGGACATACGCCCGCACATGTTCCGCAGCTGATGCAGGTATCCGCATCAATTTCGTACTTTCCATCGCCCTGAGAAATAGCGTTTACGGGACATTCGCCAGCGCAGGAACCGCAGCTGACACAAGTATCATTAATTACATATGCCATGGTAAGTTACCTCCTTTATTTTTACTGACTCCATTCTATAATAAACATGCGAAATATTCAAGTGGTATTTTAAAGAAAAGATGGAAATTGAAATCCGGCATCAACAGTTCAGACAGGCTGGCGCGCTTATCGCGCTGACCGTATGAGAACACGGCGGCCGCGGTCACAGGCTCACTGCGAGCGGTTCTAGATGGCCGTAAACGGTAGAGACGTTGTCACAGGATTGTTACAGCATATGTTAAGGTTTTGGATTCCTCTGGGGAAAGTATCATGCAATAAGGCTTTTCCTCAAACTGTCCGCTTTCATTTTCCACTGCCGCACAGCCGTGCCACGGTTCCAAACAGAGATAGGGCGCTCCTGGCTTGGTCCAGAAAGCCACCATGGGAAAGCCCTCGAAATCCATACGGACTCCATGTTTGGTTTTATCATTCAGAAGACTTACGGACGTAGATTTCAGGCCGTCAAAAATGATAGTGTCCAGGCGGCCAAAAAGGTCATAGTCGGGTGTGAAACTGTCTGTCCCATTAAGAAAGGGCAGACACCTTCCTGCATGGATAAGACCATCCGGAGTAAGAAGAAGGGAATCGGCATGTTCTGGTTCGGCAAACACAATGCGGTAATCAGAAAACTGTTCTCCTTCATACATTGGACAGCGGAAAGCTGTGTGTGCGCCGATGCAGAAAGGCATGGGGGCTTTTCCTGTGTTCTCAACATGGAAGGAAGTGGAAAAACCATGTTCCAGAATCCGGTGGCAGACACGGAGCGAAAAATGGAAGGGATAACAGGCGAGGGTCTCTGCATTTTCCCTGAGCTCCAATACTACAAAATCCGTTCCTTTGTCCGCAACGGTAAATTCCATATTCCGTGCAAAGCCATGACGGTTCATGTGGTAAACGGTACCGTTGATTTCTATAGTCTGATTCTTCAGGTTTCCTACAATGGGAAAAAGTATTGGATTTCTTCCTGTCCAGAACTTTGGATCTCCGTTCCAGATATATTCCGCGGCTTCTGTACTGCCTGCCGCAGACAGAAAAGAAATAAGCTCTCCCCCATGTGTGTCGACCGTTCCATGAAGATTATCGCGGGAAATTTCAAGTTTCATATGCTTGTACCTCCTGGTTTTTATAAAAAGAGTATAACAAGATTCCTGATGACATGCAAAGAGAAATATGGTATAATGTCGTCAGACATTATACTTGTGCATTTGATTTCTGCGTTTACCGCAGAAAGTCAGGCACTGGAATCCGCCGGAGGCACCATGGCCGTTTGCGGACATGGTATAATGTCGTCAGACATTATACTTGTGCCGATTCGCGACCGGCCGAAGGGCGGACAAATTTTTTAGCGAATCGAGTGCATCCAGTGGAGCATACCATGTCGGAGACATGATATAATACTACGAAAGCAATGAGCAGTGCGGAAAAATCCGGTGGGAGGCTGCGTCGTGCCTGCACGTAAGCGGAATCCTGTCGGATTTTTCCATAGGGCGAAAAAGCCCCAAGACCATTCTCTGCCTGCCCTGCAAACCAGGAGAATGTGAAAAAAGAATAAATAGTTTCAAGAAAGGGGAAAAACTATGAGAATATATCGTGAAAAGGATTATGACGCTATGAGCCGCCGCGCGGCCAACCTGATTTCTGCGGAGGTGATCCGCCGCCCGAATTGTGTCCTGGGACTGGCTACAGGTTCTACTCCAATCGGAACCTATAAACAGCTCACCGCATGGAACCAAAAAGGAGATTTCAGTTTCAGGGAAGTCCGGACGGTCAATTTGGATGAGTATAAGGGACTTGCCGGAACTCACGATCAGAGCTACCGCTATTTTATGCAGACCAATTTATTTGATCATATTGATATCATTCAGGAAAATACAAATGTACCGGACGGACTGGCCGATGATCCGGAGGCAGAATGCGCCCGCTATGACGAGCTGGTAAAATCCCTTGGCTATGCGGATTTACAGCTGCTGGGCCTGGGCCGCAATGGTCATATCGGTTTCAACGAGCCCTGTGACCGCTTCGTAAAGGAAACACACGTTGTTGACTTAACAGAAAGCACGATCGAGGCAAATGCACGTTTCTTTGCCAGTGCAGATGATGTGCCGAAACAGGCTTTGACCATGGGTATTGGCTGTATTATGGCGGCGCGTCGTGTTCTTCTGATTGCCAGCGGCGCAGATAAGGCGGACGCGCTCTATAACGCCGTGTGCGGTCCAATTACGCCGCAGTGTCCGGCCTCTGTTCTCCAGCTCCACAGCGACGTTGTGATTGTAGGCGATGAGGCGGCGCTTTCTAGGCTGGCAGGCGTGGGGGTAGAAATATGCGGATAACCGGCGGGCTTGTATTTGATTTGGAAAAGGGCTTTTTTGAAAAAGATTTGTGTACGGACGGGGCTGTGATTGCTTCAGAAAGCACAGACGAAACTGTGATAAACGCATCTGGCTGTTATGTAATTCCGGGTCTTGTGGATGTCCATTTCCATGGATGTGTGGGAGAGGACTTCAGCGACGCAACCCCGGAGGGCCTTCAGGCTATGGCAGATTATGAACTGTCCGAGGGAGTGGCCTATATCTGTCCGGCCGGAATGACACTGCCGGAGGAGCAGCTCTCTCCCGTCTGTAAAAATGCCGCCGCCCATAAAGAAAAGCAGACAGACGGCGCAGAACTGGTGGGGCTTCATCTGGAGGGACCATTTTTGTCCAGCGCCAAGAAAGGCGCACAGAACAGCGACTTCCTCCATGACCCGGATATTCCCATGTTAAGGCGGCTTCAGTCAGATGCAAAGGGTCTTGTGAAGCTTGTGACCGTCGCTCCGGAGCAGCCGGGCGCGATAGAGTTTATCCGTACAGCCACGGCAGAAGGAATCCACGTTTCCGTTGGGCATACCATCGCAGACTACGATACGGCCTCTGCCGCATTTGCGGCAGGAGCAGACCATGCCACTCACCTTTACAATGGTATGCCGTCTCTCCATCACAGGGAACCGGGAGTCATCGGGGCCGCCCGCGACGATAAAAAGGTAATGCCGGAAATAATCTGTGACGGCATCCATGTTCACGGAAGCGTAATCCGTGCCACCTTTGCCATGTTCGGCGCAGAGCGTATGATTTTGATTTCCGATTCTCTTCGCGCAACCGGAATGCCGGACGGAGAATATCCTTTCGGCGGTCAGATGATTGAAGTGCATGGAAACCGCGCAACATTGCTCGGGCATCCGGAGACTTTGGCAGGTTCTGTCACCAGCCTGATGGGATGTATGCGCCAGGCTGTGAAATTCGGAATTCCGCTGGCGGACGCTGTGCGGGCTGCATCTTACAATCCGGCAAAGTCCATCGGGATGGAGAACCGGTTTGGAAGCCTGGAAAAGGGAAAGGACGCCACATGTATACTGCTGGATAAGGAAACTCTGGCAATACAGAAAATCATATTCCAGGGAAATGTTGTAAAATAGTAACGGTTTAGCTTTGCATCTTCTTAGTCGAGTACCGCGGACAAGAAGCGAGTGGAGTCTGCCTTATGAAGACTCCCAGTAAAAAGCACTTATGAAAACAAGTTTTCAGCGCTTTTTACTCGGAATCTTCTCAAGGCTGAACTGTAAAATTAGGTAACTGTTCAGCTGGTCCGTACATGTTCTGTGCTGACCATAAGGTAAACTCAGGCAAAGGGCAATAATCTCTCTATACTCCGTTTCGGCCTGAACGGATGTCAATGGCGCTTAGGACCACCGCAGGCGGTTTCCGATGGATTTTTGCTCGTAACTGCGAGGGCGCTGAACAGTTATGAAAGGAGAATAAATTATGTCAAGCTTATCTTTGAAGGGGATTAAAAAGGTTTATCCGTACAGTGAATCTAAGAAGAAAAAGAAAAAGGGCGAAGAAGAGAAGAAAAATAATCTTCTTATTACAGAGGAGGGCGTTCTTGCCGTTCAGGATTTTAACCTGGAGATTGCAGATAAGGAATTTATTGTTTTGGTTGGACCGTCCGGCTGCGGCAAATCCACTACCCTGAGGATGGTCGCCGGTCTGGAGGAAATAAGCGGCGGAGAACTTTATATCGACGGCAAGCTGGTGAACGATGTGGCCCCAAAGGACCGTGACATTGCAATGGTATTCCAGAGTTACGCTCTGTATCCGCATATGACTGTGTATGATAATATGGCATATCCATTAAGACTTCGGAAGATGTCGGAGACGGAAGTGGACCGCCTGGTACAGGAGGCCGCAAGGACCCTTGATATTACCCAGTATCTGGACAGAAAGCCGAAAGCTCTTTCTGGCGGCCAGCGCCAGCGTGTGGCGATCGGACGTGCCATCGTGCGTGAACCGAAGGTTCTTTTGATGGATGAACCGCTGTCGAACCTGGATGCAAAGCTTCGTAACCAGATGCGTGCGGAGATCATCAAGCTGCGTCAGAAAATCAATACCACATTCATGTATGTTACTCATGACCAGACCGAGGCCATGACCCTGGGCGACCGTATTGTCATTATGAAGGACGGTGTAATCCAACAGATCGGAACGCCGCAGGAGGTATTTGATCACCCGGCCAATCTGTTTGTGGCAGGCTTTATCGGAATGCCGCGTATGAATATGTTCTCCGCTGATCTTGTAAAAGAGAACGGAAAGTATTCCGTAAAGATCGGCGAAGTTTGTGTGGAGCTGGATGCGGAGAAGCAGGCGAAGCTGGAGGCAAAGAGTGTTGCGCCTCAGTCCATTACCCTGGGCGTGCGTCCGGAGCATGTTTCCCTTGCAAAGAGCGGCGAGGCCGCACTGCACGGTACCGTAGATGTAAGTGAGATGATGGGAAGCGCGGTACATCTTCATGTTAATACCATGGGCGTGGATGCCATTATCATTGTGCAGACCATGGGACTGGACGCGGAGACCATGGCAAACTTTGCAACAGGAAAAGAGCTGGCGTTTACTTTCAATGGCAGTGTTGCACATATATTCAGCAAAGAGACCGGAAAAAATCTGGAGTTTTAAAAAAACGGGGCAGATATGACTCATACAAGTCGTATCTGCCCCTGTTTGTGACTATCAATTTCCCGCTGGTCCCTGATTTTTATTTGCAGTAATCCAGAGTGACAGTGCCGTTTTCGTTATAAGTGACGGCTTTTTTCTCCATGGTCAGCCTATCAATGGCAGCAAGATATTCTTCTTTGGACTTAAAATACGGTTCGTTTTCAGCGATCACCTTCTTTGCAAGCGCGGCATCGTCGGAGAGCAGTTTTGCAACTGTAAGAACCAGGCATTCCGCCGGATACAGGCAGCCCAGTTTTTTGTCGGCCACATAGTAGTTGTTTCCGTGCCCGATTCCAATGGAACCGCTTGCATGGGGCTGAACAGTGGGCATGATGGAGGATATATCGCCCATGTCTGTAGTTCCAGTGCTCCAGCTCTCATCCATTACCACGCTGCCGGGACCGGAGATGACTTCCATGGCCTCAGTCATAATGGCAGCCAGATTCCTGTCGTTATTAAGCGGAACGTGGCCGGGATGGTCATTGATATCCAGACGGGCCCCCATGGAGGCGGCGGCTCCGGCCAGTGCACGGTTGATCTTTTTGTTGTATTCATACATTGCTTCATAAGAAGCTCCGCGTGCCTGGGCTTCCAGCTTCACTGTTTCCGGGATGGCATTTACGGCAAGTCCGCCTTCAGTGATGATGGGATGGAAACGGATATGCTGGCCGTCAATGAAGGTCTCGCGGATGGCGTTGGCCGCATTGATGCCGCAGGTGGCCGCATAAAGGGCGTTGACGCCCTTTTCCGGAGAGCCGCCGGCGTGGGCGGAAATTCCCTGGAAGGTAATGTTTTTAATGACGCAGCCGTTATTTCCCCTGCCTATGGCCAGGGTCTTGCCTTCCGGAAGACTTCCGGAGTGAATAAGGAGCGCCATGTCAACCCCGTCCAGATAGCCGCGGTAGATAAATTCCACCTTACCGCCAAAGTATTTGATGATTCCCTGCCTTTGAAGCGTTTCACGGAAGCCAAGCTCAATCAGTTCTTCCGCAGGAACGGACAGGAAACGGATAGAGCCGCAAAGACCGTCCAGAGCCCCCGGTTCCTTTAAAGCGGCGGCAATGCCGAGGAGAATTGCACTCTGTGCATGATGGCCGCATGCGTGAACTGCATGGGTCTGCGGGTCAGCGTCCGGATGACTCTCAACGATAAGGGAATCCAGCTCTCCGAAAATTGCAATCTTTGGGCCGGGTTTTCCCGTATCCAGATCGGCATAAAATCCGGGGATATTTCCTGCTTTAGTCAGAGAGTACCCCAGGGCTTCAAACTGAGCAGCCATGTACCCGGAGGTCTTCCATTCACGATATCCGGTCTCCGGGTTCTTCCAGATATGATCCGCGGCTTCATAGATCCGCTCTTCCTGCTTTTCTGTCATTTTTATTAACTGCTTCATCTTCTCCATTTATAAAATCTCCTCATATCTGATTATCTTCCGATGGCTGAATGCTCAGAATTGTTTCAGATTATTAAAGGACGGTTTCCCGTCCTCTTAGTTTGCTTTAGGTAATATACCTTTTTGCTCAAGTACTTCAAAAATCGTTTCCTGAGCATCTTTCAAGTGCGAGATATCTTTTCTTATGATTCTTTCTGCTATTTTTACATCTAATGTTAGGTCGTCTAATTTTCGATGGGTTAACTCGCTTTTGATTTTCAAGACTTCCATGTCACTTTTTAGTGTTTTTAATTCTTCCAATATCAGATTTTGGGTTTCATTATCATTCATTGACATATGTCCCTTCCATAAAGACATTTTATTCTTTTTGAATCGCCTTGTCAATCTCCACTTTGCTTTCAGTAATAGTTCAGATATCCCCTGAACGGTAATACGGCCATTCTTTCCGCTCGATTTTTCGGCTCTGGCGTCTTGAAATTAAATGAAAAATTTGTGATAATAGGCATAACAATATATAGGCTGCGACTGCATGAAATAGCGAAGAACAGAAGGAAATACAAAAAGAGAGGAGAGAGGCTATGGCGGAATTTACTTATGACAGCAGAAAGAAGATCTCGGAGAAATGGATTGCACAGTTAAAGGAAAAAGGCAATCTTCTGTCTGAGGCAGAGCGAAAACTGCTTCCGTCTAATACGTATCAGACCGTAACGTTTGGAGACAGCAAATTTATAAGAGAGCTTTTGGAAATGGGGACATACTGGAATCTCAGCGGCCTTTATAAAGGGCAGCTGTCCCGGCTGGTGGACGTATGTGTTTCCAAAGAACTTCAGAACGAATTTTACTATGCGCTGGATGAGATGAACCAATACCAGATGACGGCTGGATGGTATCGGAGAAGCATGCGGTCAAAAAGTTATGTGCCCTTTGTACAGAGAAGTGTCCAGCTTCTTTTGGCCTATTCGAAGTTAAAGTTTTATGATGCCAGTCTGGCCGATATTCTTACAGGGAATGTGGCCCCGGAAATTTATGACCATGCGAGAACGGAATTTTGGTCCTATTCCGGGATTCTGGCAGCGCAGATTGATCAGGGAAACCAGGGCACCATCCAGGCTGTGAAGGATATTCTTTTGGGAGAAGGAAATACTGCCATGATCAGCCATGAGCTGATTCGCGGCATTGTTATGTGCAAAAATAAGGAAATGTATCAGCTTCTGGGGGATTTCCTTCTGGCGGCAAGACTTCAGGAGGGGGCGAGACAGGCGGTTTGCGAAACCATGGATGCCGGACGGCCGGAGGCGTTTCTGCATCTTTTCCAGGTTATCGAAGATAATAATCTGGTTCGGTATTCCTCTGTGAAACGTGCAGTCAGCACCTGGATTGGGATTTTTGACGAAAGGTCTGTGGACCGGATTACAGATAAGTTAATGCGGCTCATGGGGAGATGCTTAAGAGAGCCGGAGTTTGCAAAAGAGCAGCTGGAAACCAACGATTCCATTGCCATCAGCTGCGCCCTCTGGGCCAGGGGCTTTTATGACGCGGAGGAGGGCGTAAAGGCAGTTTTAGAGTTGATTAGGAATGGCACGAAGAATCAGAAAATGACGGCCTCTTATTTTAATCGTACTCTGCAGGAGAGACGGCTTAAGGGAGCCGCCGCCAAAGAGGTCATTCTTACATATCAGGACGATCTGGAGCTGGTGGCCTGCTATATGCCATGCTTTATGGAAAATGCACAGGGGTGTCTCAGAGATTTGCTGTTAAATGAGGGGACAAATTATTTTTCTCTCCGGGATCATGACGCGTCCATGCCGAAGGCGGCGTCTCCCACTTCCTTTGACTTTTTTGACAGCAGGGAAGAGGCGAAAAAATTTTATCTGTGCCTGCGCCGGATTTTTACGGCAATCCCCAAAAAGGGGGTGGATTTAAATCCATGTATTTTCCCATGGTACCGCGTGACATTATCAAAGTCGGATGTTGCGGTCCGCATGTGCCTCCTGGCGTGGATGCTGCAGGATGAGGAATACCTGGACGAAGCAGCCATGATGATTCCTCTTATCGGTCAGGGAGAAACCTATGGTGCAAGCGGCCGTGCACTGGCCGCCCGCGTACTGCTTTACAGGCCCAGGACTCAGGCAAAAAAGGATGTGCTGTTTGAGCTGCTTCACAATCCAGAGGAGTATGCCCTGGGTTCGGCGTTTAAGCTGGTGGAGGCCATGGAGCTGACTGGCGATGATTACAAAAAAATTGAAAAAAACCTGAAATACAAGAAAGGACGCGCCGGAACGCTGTCTTTATTGAGAAAACAAAATCCGGCTGAACTTCGGGCGTGTATAGGGAGACTTCTGGAGGAAAAGTCAGAGGAGTGTCATATGGGCGCGTTGGATTTGGCGCTGCAGGTGAAAAAAGAAAGGCCGGAGGAGTTTAAGGAAATCCGCCCGCTGCTTTCCGCGTTACAGGATCCTACAGGAAAGGAACAGATACTTTTAGGCGAGCTGGCGGGAAAAAGCAGCGAGGCGCAGGATATTTTAAATACGCCGGGATACGGGTTTTATGACACGACAAAAAAATGGGTTCTGCCTCCGGTCACGGTGGATTCATCCGGGACAGAAAAGCTGTTTGCACATGGAGAAAAAGAATGCATTCAACTCCTTAAAAAATTAAACGCGTTTATTGAAAAGAACCAGACGCTGGAATATACGACCGCCTGGGGAGAGGAGAAGGTTCTTGGAACCGGATTGGAACGCTGCCGATGGATTAACAGTGATCCCAATGCAACGCCTTTGGACGCATATCCGTTCCGGGAGTTGTGGGAGAAGTTTTACGAGACAGAGATAAAGACGCCGGATATGCTTATGGAGCTGTATCTTTACCAGGCCTGCCGGCACAGGCGAAAGGATTATGAGAATAATCTTAATATTTACAGGCTGGTATTTGGAAGGCGGGAACCCTTTAAGGACCTGGTGCAGGGGCTGCGTTACGGTGTTCAGGCTGGTACGGTGATCGATGCTTTGTTTATGGAGTATGTACCGCAGGAGCTTAAGGGCAGATGGGCCCTCGTGGTAACAGCGAAGCTGATTTCTGTATTGGATGATTCCAATGATATGTATGAAAGCGAGGAGCGCTATTACCGGGGGACGGAAATCATAAGGAAACGGTCAGCGGAGCTTCCGATTTTTGCCAGTATGCTGACCTGGTTAAAAAATGTACCGGAAGAGGACTGGGAGAATAGCTTTGCCCTGCGGTTTAAAATCAGGGAACGATATTCCAGGGCGTCTCTGGAGAATGGCCCCCAGATTCGTGGGGAAGCCCTTGGCTCGGTTTTTGGCCAGGCGGATATTGTTCAGGCCTACGTGCGGGGAATTTGGGATAAGGACCTGTTTTATAAGGCCATTGCTGATTTTATGGGCATTGGAAGTCTTTTCGGACCGATCAGTACAGTGGAGCAGAAAGGAAACGTTACTTCAAGAAATGCCAGAGTGGGAGAACTTAACGCATTTTTCGGACCTGGAAAAATCGTGCCGGTGGATGGAAAATACAGGTTTGACACTATTGGGGATGAAATGCCGGAGATGGTTCTGGCCCACATGCTTTATAAGGAAATCATCCCGGTGGTTCTTAAGGTGGAATTAAAGCGCGGGGAGCAGAGCACTCCGTTTTCCAGACGCATCATGGATATCCGTATGATCTATGGAATTGATACGCTGATTCAGATATTAAGCGCTCTGGGGAATGATCCCCTGGATCGGAGCAGTTACTATTATGCTTCGAGAGCAGAAAGTAAGAAGGCTGTACTGAGTCATCTCTTAAAGGTCTGTCATCCAAGACCGGAGGAAACGGCCGGGGATCTGAAGAAGGCTTTGAAAGGGACGGATATTACAAAAAAGCGGCTGGTGGAGGCTGCCATGTATGCGCCCCAGTGGATTTCCATGGTGGAAGAATATCTGAAGATGCCGGGCCTTAAGAGCGGGTGCTATTATTTCATGGCTCATACCAGCGAACGAATGGATGAATTTACCACTTCCATGGTTGCAAAGTATACGCCGTTGACGCCGGAGGAACTGGCTGGCGGAGCCTTTGATGTAAATTGGTTTTCTGAGGCTTATGGAAAGCTGGGCGAAAAGAATTTTAAGCTGCTTTATGATGCGGCCAAGTACTCCTCTTCCGGCACGGCCCATGCCAGGGCAAGAAAGTATGCGGACGCGGCCCTGGGAAAGGTGTCCCTAAAAGAGCTAAAGGCAGAGATTGATGCGAAGCGGAACAAAGACCTGTTAATGAGTATAGGACTTCTTCCGTTGGATAAAAACAAAAAGAAAAAAGAAGAACAGCTTCTGGAGCGGTACCAGTATATTCAGAAATATAAAAAAGAAAGCCGGAATTTCGGCGCTCAGAGACGCGCCAGCGAGGGACGTGCTGTGGAGCTGGCGCTTCAGAATTTAAGCGTGAATGCCGGATTTACAGATGTGACCCGGCTAACGCTCCGGATGGAGTCGAAGCTTACGGAATCGTTTGGAAGCTATTTTGAATGGCAGACGCTGGAAGGGGAAATTTCCCTTAAGCTATTCGTAGATGAAACAGGAAAGAGCAGCCTTTTATGTGAAAAGGCGGGAAAGAGTTTAAAATCTATTCCGGCAAAATATAAGAAAAATGAGATGGTTATCCAGTATCAGGACGCCAATAAAAAGCTGAAAGAGCAGTACAGCCGGACGAAGCAGATGATGGAGCAGGCCATGGAGGACAGGACCACATTTGAGGTCTGGGAACTTTTGGAGCTAAAAAACAATCCGGTGGTGCGGCCTATTATTGAGCCGTTGGTTGTGAGGGCTGCAAATGAGGGGACGCCGGCTGCGGGCAAAGGACAGGATGATGTTTCGGAGAGTCCGGCGCGTATTGGATTTTTAACAGAATCCGGCCTGATGGA
Organism: uncultured Lachnospiraceae bacterium; assembly: GCA_910585355.1. Lineage (GTDB taxonomy): Bacteria > Bacillota > Clostridia > Lachnospirales > Lachnospiraceae > CANRXD01. The sequence goes on along the minus strand of CAJUDN010000028.1, from coordinate 20,045 downwards.
CTGGTCTGGTATTCTGACGGAAATCGGAGCGGACGAAAAGGTCTATATTGCCCATCCCTGCGATCTCTATGAAACGGGATGCTGGCATGAATATCAGAAGGCGCTGTTTGACAAAAAAATCCGCCAGCCCTTTAAGCAGATTTTCCGTGAGTTATATGTGAAGCTTTCTGAGGAATTAAATAAAACAGAATCACTGATGTTTGCCGGAAACCAGATTCAGCCGCAGAAGACGGTGGGAGCCTTAAGAAGCCGCCGCTGGGTAGCCGATTATGAAGACGGGCTTCAGAAGATTTACTATAAAGAGAACATCGTTGCCAGAATTTATGCTATGGCCGACTGGTTCTCTCCCAGCGATGTGGAAGCGCCGACATTGGAATATGTGGTATTCTATGACAGGAAAAGTTTTAAGCCGATGAAGGTTGCGGAAGTTCCTGATATCATTTACAGTGAAGTCATGCGGGATGTGGATTTGGCTGTCAGCGTGGCCCATGCCGGAGGCGTAGATCCGGAGACCAGCCATTCCACAATCGAAATGCGCCGCGCCATTGCAGAATGCAATCTGGAGCTGTTTAAAATCAAAAATGTCACGCTGGAAGGAAACCATGCTGTCATCGACGGGAAACTGGGGCGTTATACGGTTCACCTTGGGAGCGGCGTGGTACACCAGATGGGAAATTCCATGCTTTATGTGGTTCCGGTACATTCCCAGCACCGGGGCAGGATGTTCCTGCCGTTCCTTGATGACGACCCGAAGACGGCGGAAATCATGTCGAAAATCATTCTGTTTGCGGAAGATACAAAAATTAAGGATCCCAGTATTTTATCGCAGATACGATAAAAGGAATCCTGCTCTGCAGGATTCTCCGCCTGCGGCGGGCCGTGACAGCGGTATATTCCTCTGTGCGGGCCTGTGCACAAAAAAGGAGGAACTTCGTAAAGAGGTTCCTCCTTTTAGCGTTTTAAACGGCTCATAACCTGAAACATTTTATGGATGTCCACAGGCTTTGCCAAATGCGCGTTCATCCCGGCATCCTTTGCCAGAGCAATATCTTCGTCAAACGCGTTGGCTGACAGCGCGATGATGGGCACGGTTTTTGCGTCTGCCCGGTCCAGGCTGCGAATCACCCGCGACGCCTCATATCCGCTCATGACCGGCATCATCAGATCCATAAGTACACAGTCAAAGGCCCACAGTTTGGATGCCGCGAATGTGTCTACGGCAGCCTTTCCATCGTTGGCGGTCACGACCTCTGCGCCTGCATCCTTTAGGATAAACTCCACAATTTCGCAGTTGATTTCATTGTCCTCCACCAAAAGGACGCACATTCCGGAAATATTGTCCGGTACATTCCTATCATCGCCTGAGGGCCGTCCGCTTTGTTCTTCGTCGACACGAATGGGCAGGACGATCCGGACCACGCTTCCCTTGCCGACCTGGCTGTCAACTTCAACGGACCCGTTCATCTGCTCCACCAGTTTCTTTACGATGGACATGCCAAGCCCGACGCCGCTGTAATGGGTCCTTGCATCCTGGTGCTCCTGAGTGAAGGGTTCAAAAATATGTTCTTTAAAATCCTCCCCGATGCCGATTCCCGTATCGCTGATTACGAACCGGAAGTTTGCGGTTTTGTCCCCAAAGCCGGTTTCCTCAGCTTTGATGGATACAGAACCATTGGGGCGGTTATATTTGATGGCGTTGTCAATGACATTCATCAGGATTTGTCTCAGATGCAGCGGATTCCCGATAACCCTGCTGTGCAGCAGGCCGGAATCCTCTACTTCCAGACGGATTCCATTTTCCTCGGCCTGGGCGTACAGGATGGTGATACAGTCCGCCAGTGCATCGTGAAGGTCAAAGGGCTCTTCTGCTGCCGCCAGCCTTCCGCTTTCCAGTTTGCTGACCTGAAGCACGTCGTTTACCAGGGACAGCAGATGTTCTGTTGACACACGGATTTTTCGGTGGCATTCGCTCTGACGCTCCGGGTCGCCCTGACATTTTTCCAGAATAGACAACATCCCGAGGATCCCGTTGATCGGCGTACGCAGATCGTGGGACATACGGGAGAGGAATTCGCTTTTTGCCGAGTTTGCCTGCCTTACCCGCTCCAAAAGCTCCATAATGGACTGTTCCTGTTTTTTCCTTGTCACCATGGTCTCGGTAATATCCTGGTGGTACCCATTCAGACAGAAACCCGGCTTCCTGAAGGCCTTATCTGGCACGCCGCCGCAACGGACATAGATTTTCCCAAGCTGGGGATGGTTCCACGGGTAAATCACCTCGGAACGTCCGGTTTCCAGCATTTCCTGTACTGCTTCCTGTACCATCTCCGAGTAGTCGGGCTCAACGCGCTCAAACCAGTGCTGATAGCACCTTTCCGGCGTGATGTCATCTGATACGCCAAGAAGGATCCGCATGGTCCGGTCGGCGTACATTCTCGGCTGGCAGTCTTCCTCCAGCTCAATTGTCCAGATGCCTGTTCGGGCTCCTTCCAGGATATCTTCCAGGCTCCGCCTTGCCTCCAGCTTATATTTTTCCTCCTGCTTCACCACGGCATTGACATCCCGCAGAGCAAAAATGACACAATTCTCCGTTGCCGTTCTCTCTGTGGCGGAAAAATGGATTTCCAGGTGCTTCAGTCCGTAAGCGCCGTCGTTAACCTGATGCCGAACAGAAAATTTCTTCTTAATTTGAAGCTGCTTCAGTACATAGTCCTTTTGGGTCAGGGCGCGCAGACGCTCCTGATCCTCAGAGATTACATAACAGGAAATATACCTCTCCATAGCCGTTTCATAGCCGCTTTCAAAATAGGCGGCCCAATCCATGCCCATCTGTTCGCTGTTTCGGTACAGTTCGCATTCACCGGTGTCAAAATTTACCTGATAGATGCTCAGATAGTCAACGCTGAGGGCATGGAGAATATTGTAGCTTTGCTTTTGCAGTTCGCGGACCAGATTGCGCCGCTTCAGGGAAGATACAATAAAGTATGCTGCGGTCTGAAGCATATTAGAAGCGTATTCAAGTGACTTCACAGGGGGATTGTCCACTCCGTAAAAGCCAATGATTTGTTTGCCGTCATAAAGGGGGACCACCACGAGGGTGCGGATGCCCTGCCGTCTTAAAGTCTCATACTGAAGGGGGTCGGTTTCCTGAATATCTTCCAGACGTGCAATGACAATATGCCTGCCGACGCTGAAGTTCCGGTACCAGCTTGCACATATCTCGGGCGGAACATTCTGAAGGTTCTCCTTTTCCGGCTCCACGCCGTCGGCGGTCCACTCGTAGGTGTTGTCATCGCAGCCGGCTTCGTTCTGCTCAAATATATAGGTCCGTTCTCCATTCAGGGCTTTCCCCAGGTGCTCTAAAAGCACCTGAAGCGAATCGTCCGGGAGTTCTTCCAACAGGGCGACGCGAAGCCCCTCGTTGATGACAGCCTCCAGATTCTGAACACTCTGCATGCCGTTTTGCTGCTCATGCGTCCTGATGTCTGAAGTTCCTATTCCACTCCGTTCCCAAATCTCCCCTGAATAATCCATATGCCAGCCCCCCACATTGGTTGTTCTATTATAAAAATCGGTGTCATAATAACATGCACTTCCCAGTCATGTCAATAATGTGCAGAAAAAAACGCATCGTAACAATAACAGCCCGCAACAGGCCAGGGAAGAAGAATCAGCAGAAGGCCGGCACTTTTCGGGGAGTGGCGGCCTCCTGGCACGGATTTCTTTCTGTCAGACTTTTATAGATATTTTGCAACAGCGGCATCAATCATTCCGCAGATTTTATTGATGATGGCATCATCTTCCGGAACCAGATTTATAAGCGGAGCGCGGACGCCGCCCAGTTCCAGACCTTCGCGTTTCTTGAGAACAGCCTTGATAGCGGCATACATATTGCCTTTGCAGGAGCAGAGGGCGTAAATGATGTTATTGATATCATACTGAAGAGCGCGTGCCTTCTCCTGATCATTGGATTTTGCCAGTTCGAACAGCTTTAAATAAAGCTCCGGGCATGTGGAGTAGGTCCCTCCGATGGCGCCGTCAGCTCCCATCATAAGGCCGCTGATGAGCTGCTCATCCGGGCCGTTGAAGACTACGAATTTACGTCCGCCCTGTGTGCCTTCATATTTAAACATCTGAATATCCTGAACCGGCATGGAGGAATTTTTAACACCGATAACATTGGGGTTCTTCAACATTTCGTGCAGCAGGGACATGGTCAGGGCGACGCCGGCAAGTTGCGGAATATTGTAGATGATGAAATCTGTGTTGGGAGCGGCGGCAGAGATATCATTCCAGTATTTTGCAATTGCATGTTCCGGGAGACGGAAGTAAATCGGAGGGATGGAAGCGATGGCATCAACGCCGAGGCTCTCGGCGTGGCGGGCCAGTTCCTGGCTGTCTGCTGTGTTGTTGCATGCGACGTGAGCGATGATTGTCAGCTTGCCTTCAGCGGCAGAGACTACATTCTCAAGAAGAAGCTTGCGGTCAGCGACGCTCTGGTAGATGCACTCGCCTGAAGAGCCGCCGACATAAACGCCCTTTACTCCCTTTTTAACAAGGAAACGCGTGTAAGCTTGGACTCTTTCCGGAGAAATCTGTCCTTCGTCATCATAGCAGGCATAGAATGCGGGGATAAGGCCCTGGTATTTGGAAATGTCCTTCATAATAGTCAACCTCTCTTTTTAAATGATATGTTAGTATATCGTTTTTTAAATAACGGGACCAATTATCCGCCTGTTTTCCGATTGCACAGGTCAAAAAAATCAGCGAATTCCCACTACGCCTGCGTTTTTTGACCTGTATACTCAAAAAACATTCTGCGTGCCTGGTTCAGTTATTTGCCGAACGATGTACTGGTTACATCTTAACTTTGAATACGGTTTTCGTAACGTCTTCCGGTTCACGCACCATAATTTTTAATTTATGGGCATCCCCCGGGAATACGACCAGAAAAGAATCAGGTTTCAGAATAACGGAAAGTTCCTCGGGACCTTCCAAAGCCTGAAAATCATTTTCAGGGACGGATTTCGTTACGGCCAGAGCATCCACGCTGCTTACGGCAATCCGTTCTGAGCCGCTTCGCATAATCTGGATGTCTGCAAATTTTTCGTGAGCCTCAAAAAAGCATGCACTTTCCGGCACCGTCTGATACGCATTGAAGAACGCCCGGACATCTTGCCCTTTTAGCTCTATTTCTTCAGGCATGTCCGTAAGATGCTCTGCTATATAATTCAGAGCAAGATCCAGATTTTCGTTGATGCCGAGATATTTTCTGACATTGGAAAGCCTGTCGTAAATCATATGGCCTCCTTTACGCCTGTTCCAGAATCTCGCCCATCATCTGGTCCACCTGGATTAGGCAGCGGGGAAGATGGAACGGGCCCTTGAAAGTGGAACCCTTGGTTGAAGGCATTGTCGGTTTTCCGTCACGGCGGAGGTATCCGTACCATTCGCCATATTCTGGATCGGAGAAGTGCTCCTTGCAGTAATTAAGGGTTTTATAGAACCAGTCGAGGTATTTCTCATCCTTGGTATCGCGGTAAAGCATCATGGACGCGATAAGAATCTCGTTGTGGGGCCACCAAAGTTTCATGTCATGCTCGTAAGCCTCCGGCGGAAGTCCGAGACAGTCCACAAAATAAAGCAGTCCTCCGTATTCCTTGTCCCATCCGAGATCAATGGCCCAGTCAAAAATTTGTGCCGCCTTCGGAATCAGGCCGGTATCTCCGGTACGTCTTGCGTGCTCCAGAATGAACCATACGCCTTCGATATCATGGCCGGGGTTTACCGTACGGCCTTCGGTATAATTTAAACGTGCAGTCCCGTCAGGAGCGACATTTTCCAGAAGACATTTTAGATCCGGTTTTACAAAGTACTTAAAGATCTCGTCCACACACTGCTGGGCACGGTCTTCGTATTCGGCTTTGTGCTCCGGATCAACTCTCAGAAGAATGCTGATTACATTTAAAATAATCATGGGCTGACCAAAGGAACGCCCGGAACGTGTTTCCGGAATTGTCTTTGGCCCCATTCCTACCGGATCTTTTCCGCCATGGGACAGATCCCAGTAGAGGTTGTATGCACGGCGGGCGCGTTCTAAGCATTCTTTATCACCGGTAACGCCGTAATATTCAGCATTTGCACTGGCATAAAAAGCCTCCGAGAAGAAGTAACGACGCTGACGCAACGGTTTTCCGTCCTCAGTAACAGTAAAGTACATACGGTTTCCGGCATCGCGGTTGATACAGTGGGCCTCCATGAAATCAAGGCAGCTCTTGCTGGCATCCAGCCACTCCTGCTTTACGCCATACACGTGGCACATATGGGCGAACATCCAGCCGCAGCGGCCCTGCATCCATACGCTTTTATCTGTCGAATAGACTTTGCCTGTACGGTCCAGACAAGTATAAACTCCGCCGTAAACCGGGTCCATACCGTGTTTTAGCCAGAAATCTACAACCGTTGCCAGTTCAGAACGAACCCATTCCCGTTCGGCCAGGAATTTTTCTCGATCCATAGCAAATCCTCCTTACTAATTATCGTATCCCGGATGTTATTTCGCGTAACAGTTCAGATGCCGTCTGACCGCGCAGACCTGCCTGAACGGTTACTATTTCGCATCTCAGATATACCTCTACTGTATCACTATGATAAATTTTTTTCAACTAAATTATGGAAGAAGAATGCCGGGATTCTCGTTACTGGCTGCAGGCGTCCCATGAACGTAACCGCACAGACCTGTTTTGAATTACCCGCAGCAATGGGACATGTGCTTTGGACCCATTATGATACTGGCTTCCGGTCAAACAGCGAAGTGATTGACCGGAGAGTGAACGGCAGCTAGAGCATCTGCGCCGGCTCCGAAACCGCTTCTTTTCGGTTGTCAGACCAATGGAAGTGTGGTAAGATTTTCTGGAAACAGGTTTCTCCGATGGGAGGTTTTTGCGATGTTTGATAAATGGATGGATTCAGATAACGGGCTTGTGATTACAATGAACTGGATTACAGACTGCCTGTTTTTAAGTATGCTGTGGCTGCTTTTTTCCGTATTTCTGCTCCCTCTTGGCCCGGCAACGGCGGCCCTTTACGACACGGCAGTCCACGCCTTCCGGAGAGGAGAAAAAGTAGTTTACCGGAGATTTTTCAGGTCCTTGAAAAAAAATCTGAAAACGGGGATTCCGGCAGGGCTGATTGCATTGGCAGCGGGGGCTGTAAGCATTAAAATATGGAATCTGATGGGCGCCATGGCTTCTGAAAGTCAGATGGGGTATGCTCTTTTATGGGGATTTTTTGTGGTGCTTTTGGTGGCGCTTGGGATGCTCAGCTTTTTGCTTCCGCTGTTATCCCGCTTTGAGACGAGTCTCCCCAGGCTTTTTGGAAACTGTGCCCTTATGTGTATGGCCAATCTTCCGAAAACCATGGCCTTAAGCCTTCTGAGCGCAGTAACCATCTGGATTTGCATGTGGCTGTGGTGGCCGGTGATATTTATGCCCTGCTTGTGGGCTGTGGCGGCCAGCTTTTTTATTGAGCCGGTGTTCGCTCCGTTTCTTCCCTCCGAACCGGAAGAAGAGGAGAGGCAAAATTAAGACAGAGCTTTTTATGAAACAAGTTCCGGAATGAGGGAGCCCAGGGCGGCGGCAAGGACGGCGTGGCCCCGCTTTGTCAGATGCATGCAGTCAATTTTGTTGAATTCGCAGTCTAAGGCTCCGGCGTCAAGAAAGTGGACGCCAAGAGAATCACAGACAGCCTGATATTCTTTTGCAAGCTGCCTGGACTTTTCTACACAGCCTGTTCCCATGGTATGGATGATTTCTTTTTTTATGATTTCTTCCCTGATGGGCGGAGGCGTTATCACAAGAATATTTGGCCTGCCGCTCCAGCAGTCCGCAGCCATGGCTTTTTTTACAAGGCGGCTCATTCCGAGAGCAATGCAGGGAGCGCTGGCAGAAAAGTATTCTTTGGTGTCGTTGGTACCCAGCATGATGATCAAAAGGTCAATCATTTCGTGGCTTTTCAGGCAGGGGACAATGGCGTCAATGGCGGCCAGGCCCTCAAGAAAGGGGTCAGAAAATACGGTGGTGCGGTTGGAAAGGCCTTCTTCGATCACCAGATATTCCTCTCCAAGCTTTTCCTGAAGCCGTCTTGTCCAACGCTCCTCCTCATTAAACCGAATGCCGCCGTCGGCACAGTCGGCCGGGTCAGCGCAGTAGCCATGGGTGTTGGAATCTCCAAAACAGAGGATATGTTTTTTCATCTTAAGAATCCCTCTCCCTCTGTTTTATCAGGCCAGTCCTGGAACAAGGGCTCCAAGGGCTTCTGCGAGGGCGGCATGTCCCTTTTTTGTCAGATGCATGTAATCGATCTGATTGAATTCACAGCCCAGGGTTCCGGCATCAAGAAAGTGAACGCCAAGGAGATCGCATATGGCCCGGTATTCTTTTGCAAGTTCCTTTGCCTTTTCCACACAGCCTTTTCCCATGGTGCCGGATACCTCACTGGAGAGCATCCCTTCTCCGATCGGCGGCGGCGCGATTACTAAGATATTGGGTTTTCCGTCCTTCCAGGCTTCCACAGCCATGGCCTTTTTTACAAGACGGCTCATTCCCAGGGCGATACACGGGGCGCTGGCGGAGAAGCGGTCCTTGGTATCATTGGTGCCCAGCATGATAATTAAAAGATCAATCATTTCATGGCTTTTCATGCAGGGAGCTATGTAATCGATAGCCGCAAGGCCTTCAAACAGCGGATCCTGAAATACAGTTGTGCGGCCGGACAGACCTTCCTCAATAACCAGATAGCTTTCTCCAAGAGCTTTCTGAAGCAGCTTTGTCCAGCGTTCCTCTTCATTGAACCGTACGCCGCCATCAGCACAGTCAGCTGGATCAGCACAGTAGCCATGGGTATTGGAGTCTCCCAGACAAAGAATATGTTTCTTCATAAAAATATGCTCCTCCCTCCGAAAATAGGTAGTCTTTTTTATTTCAGCGGAGAATCCTGCAAAGCAGGATTCTTTTTTCTTGATTTTAAGAATATCATTATTATAGAAGATGGTCAAGCTGTCTTCGCACAAAAACCAGATCTGTCTGAAGATGGCAACAGTTTAGATATTCTCTGAACTGTTATCCGAAATGTTTAAAAATAAGGAGATTTTGCATGCCAGTGTTGACAAAATGGAAAAAATTGTGTAAAATTTATAAATATAGAGACCGTGTCCATTGTGACATTGTGCAAAATAATTATGATGAGGAGAGGGATGTAAAATGAAAAGAAAATCACTTGCTGTGCTTTTGGCTGCATCTATGATTATGTCTATGACTGCATGCAGCAGCAAACCGGCGGAAACGACGGCTGCGGCCACAGAAGCGGCAAAAGAAACAGAAGCAGCAAAGGAAACAGAGGCGGCGAAGGAAACGGCAGCTGCCACGGAAGCGGCAGGTGCGCCTGTTGAGCTTTCCCTGTGGACTTACCCGATTGGCGACTGGGGAGATCAGGCCACTGTTAACGAACTGGTTGCAAAGTTCAATGAGGCGCATCCGGAAATCACCTTAAAGGTTGAGTACCTGACTTATCAGGACGGCGACGACAAAGTAAACACAGCGATCGAAGGAAAGACGGCTCCCGACATTATTATGGAAGGACCGGAGCGTCTTGTAGCCAACTGGGGCGCAAAAGGCGTTATGGTTGATCTTTCTGATCTCTGGACCGATGCGGTAAAGGGCGATACATATGCTTCCGTTGAGGCGGCCTGCCACGACGCATCCGGCGCTTACTATGAATATCCGTTATGTATGACTGCTCACTGCATGGCGATTAACCGTGATGTATTTGAGGAGACAGGCGCATGGCAGTATGTGGATGAAGCGACACATACCTGGACAACTGAGAACTTCTTAAAGGCAGTTCAGACTCTTTATGATGCAGGCTATACAAATGTCGGCGCAGTATTCTGCGGCGGCCAGGGCGGCGACCAGGGTACGCGTGCTCTGATTAACAACCTGTATGGCGGTACTTTCACAAATGCCGATCACACAGAGTATACAGCGAACTCTGCTGAAAATGTAAAAGCTCTGGAGACTTTGGTTGCTCAGGATGGTATCAACTTTGACCCGGCTATCGTAGGCGGTGATGAGATTAACCTGTTTGTACAGGGAGTTCTTCAGATGGCATTCTGCTGGAATATTGCTCAGGAAGTGAACAATGCAGAAACGCTGACTTTCGATGCGTTCCCAATGGCTTTCCCGTCTGACGACGGTACTGCGGAACTCTGCGGCGGTATCTGGGGATTCGGCGTATTCAATAACGGCGATGAGGCTAAGATCGAAGCTGCTAAGACTTTCATTAAATGGGCTTGTGATGAGAACACAGAGGACTGTGTAAAGGCGTCCACATACTGGTCCACACGTGAGTCTCTGGCTGATATGTATGCAGGCGACGAAATGAAGACAGAGTATGGCCAGTTCATGCAGTACATGGGCGACTATTACCAGGTAGTTCCGGGCTGGGCAACAGCACGTACCGAATGGTGGAATATGCTTCAGAAAGTCGGAGCAGGTGATGACGTTACAGCATCCGTTGAAGAATTTGTAAAGAATGCAAATGCGGCAGCAAAATAATTCCAGTCAGTATTTTGTAAATTAGGTAAAGAATACCGCCCCTTCGCCAGACCGGTCCGGGATGGGAAAGGGGCGGATTTTTTAGACTGAAAGGGGGATGTCCTTGGCTAAACAAAATAATGGAAAAACTCATAAGCTGATGATGCAGGAGACTGTGGCGTCTTACTTATTCCTTTTGCCATTTCTTATTTTTTTCGTGGGTTTTGTGGTATATCCGATGTTCATGTGCGTGTATACGAGCTTTTTTGATGCCACCATGGGGCGCGCTGACATTTTCATCGGTTTTCAGAACTACGCGGAGCTGACGGGAGATCCGGTATTCTGGAAGGGACTTAAGAACACGCTGATTATTGTTTTGGTCTCTGTTCCTGTCACCTGTATTTTTTCACTCTGGGTTGCCAATTGTATCAGCAAGATGCCGGTTGCGGCAACCTCCGCATTCCGTTGTATTTTTTATCTTCCTGTCGTGACCGGTTCCGTTGCCGTTACCATGGTGTGGAAATGGATGTTTAACAACTATTATGGCATTTTGAACTATATCGGAACTGCCACCGGCGTGATTGACAAGAACATTAACTGGCTGGGCGATGAGCGATTTGCTCTTGGATGCATCATTCTGATTCTTCTTACCACATCTGTGGGTCAGCCCATTGTCCTTTACGTGTCAGCTCTCGACAACGTGGATAAGTCCCTGGTTGAGGCATCCAGCGTGGACGGCGCCACCGATCTTCAGACTTTCTGGAAGATCAAATGGCCTCAGATGATGCCTACAACTTTATATATCCTGGTTATCACAACAATTAACTCGTTCCAGTGCTTCGCTCTGATCCAGCTTCTTACTTCCGGAGGACCGAAGAATTCCACCATGACAATCATGTACTACATTTATTATAACGCATTCAAGCTGTATCGCTATGGCTATGGCAACGCAATGGGTGTCATCCTTGCCCTTATCATTGCGCTTTTGTCTGCCGTTCAGTTTAAGCTTGGGCAGGAAAAAAATTAAGGAGGGGCAGATATGGCAGAAAAGAAGAGATCTGTTTATGATATTGTGTCATTCGTGTTAATTACGATTGTTGCGATCCTGTTTACCTTCCCCCTGTACTGGATTATTACCGGATCTTTTAAGACAAAGATGGACATCATGTCCGTTACTCCGGTGTGGTGGCCTTCCGAGTGGGTGATGGATAACTACGATACTCTTATGAGCAAGAGAACGGCTCCCCTGTTCGAGTTCTTTGGAATTACAGGGCCGACTATTCCGGCTGCAATCCGCTGGGTGGTCAATACGGTATTTATGTCCGTTACCTCTATGATCCTTACCTGTATTACGGCAGCGATGGCCGGATATGCCCTTGCCAAGAAGAGATTCATCGGACGTGGAATCCTGTTTTCCTTAATTGTTTGTGCGATGGCTCTTCCAAAGCAGGTTATCCTGATTCCGCTGATTCGTGAAATGTCTGCTCTGAAACTGTATGATACGCTTTGGGCGGCAATTATCCCGATTGTAGGATGGCCTTTCGGAGTATTTCTTTTAAAGCAGTTCTGTGAAGGCGTACCGGGAGAAATGATCGAGGCGGCCCGTATTGACGGCGCAGGAGAAGTCCGTACCTTTGTAGATGTGGTAGTTCCGATGATCAAGCCTGGTATTGGAGCGCTGGCGATCTTTACGTTCATCAACTCCTGGAATGACTATTTCATGCAGCTGATTATGCTTACTTCAAATTCCAAGCTGACGATTTCTCTTGGTATTGCTACCATGCAGGCGGAGAACTCCACAGATTATGGCCTCTTGATGGCAGGTTCCGCCCTGGCTGCTGTTCCGATTATCATTGTATTTCTTATTTTCCAAAAATACTTTACAAAGGGAATTACGCTTGGTGCTGTAAAAGGCTAAGAGGAAATAAAAAGACCGGGTTTTGCATGGAAATGTAAAATCAGGTCTTTTTTTGTTGTTAAAATTTGACAAAGATTAAAAGAGTTTTTAGAAAATATTGTTAGATATGCTTGTCGATGAGAATTATTTGTGCTAAAATAAAAAAAGCTCCAAAAGTTGTTTTATGGAGGCTTTGGAAGATTAAGAAAAGGAGAAATTTTTATGAAAAAAAGTGTATCTCGCGTAATGGCGGCAGTAATGTCAGCTGCCGTACTGGCTGGAGCTCTTACCGGCTGCGGCAGCAAAACATCAGAAACCCAGGCTGCGGCGACACAGGCAGCAGTTGAAACCCAGAAAGCGGCGGCGGATACAACCGCAGCAGCGGCGGCAGTTGCTCCTGCGGAGTCCACAGGAGATAAGACTCTCAAACTGGTTCTTTCCACGAACGATGGTTCCACGAAAGACGACCGTGTGCCGACTCCATGGCTGAACCATAATATGGCCACAAATCTTATGTGGCGCAGTCTTCTGCTGGCAGACAGTTCTTTAACAAAGACATCTCCGGATCTGGCAGAAAGCGTAGAGATCAGTGAAGACGGTCTTACCTACACAATCACTATGAAGGACGGATTAAAGTGGTCGGATGGTGAGGCTCTTACTGCTGACGATGTTTTATGGTCCATTGACGCTGTTATGGCAGCAACCAATAAGAACTCTATTTATTCTGCCGCATTCGGCAAGATTACCGAAAAGAGCGCGGACGGTAATGTTATTACAATGAAGCTGGACTCTCCGTATGCTTCCATGATGGATATCCTTGCACAGTTTTCCATTCTTCCGAAGCACAGTCTTGAAAGCGCCGACGCTGCCACCATCGACGCTGCCGATTTCTGGAAGAATCCGGTTACTTCCAGTTATTACATGATGGATGAGCTCAATGTTGGCAACTATTTCACATTAAAGCTGAACCCCAACTATGAAGGAACAGCTCCGAAAATCGAAAAAGTTACGGTTTCCTTTGTTACTGACTTCCTTACGGCAGCGCAGTCAGGCGGTGCGGACTTCCTGTACGGCAACGCTTCTGATCTTGTAGAAGGTATGGAATCTCTTGGAAGCTATCAGTCTATTCCGGTAGATGTTCTTTTCTATAAATACTTCCTTTTCAATATGAAGGGGGTTGACGGCAAAGAAAATGAGGCTATGCAGAACATTGAAGTTCGTAAGGCCTTAATCCAGGCCATTGATCGCGCAACTCTGGCCGCTCTTTATCCGTCTGCAATGGTATTGAACAGCGGCGTTCCCAATGCAAATGAAGCATATAACGGATTTGAGTATACATATGATGCAGATGCTGCCAAGGCTGCAATTGCTGCTTCTGGTTATGACATGACCCGTCCGCTTCGTATTTGCTACTACAATAACGACCAGACTTCCATTGACCTGATCAACATGGTGGTTTACTATCTGGAGCAGCTTGGCCTTAAGGTAGAGGCTACTCTTTCCAACGACGGTACCACGGATCTGTTCACAACACGTGAATATGATATGGGCTTCAAGGGTAAGAGCTCCTTCTCCATGGAAGAGTGGTATTCTGAATATATGAGCACAGATGCTCTGTTCGGAAATGTATTTGGCGGCGACACCGCATTTGACGAGGCTATTGCAGAACTTTCCGCATCTACAACACAGGAGGCCAAGAACGAAGCATTAAAGAAGCTTCAGGCTCTTGAACAGGAAAAGGTTTATAAGGTTCCGGTATTTACTGTTGGTAACTATGTATTTGTCAGCAATAATGTTTCCGTTCCGTCTGGTGTTGAATTCTGTAACCCGTTGTACACATGCGATATTGATTATGCGAACTGGGAAATCAAGTAGGAATTTATCGAAAATTGCCTGTGCAAACGAACTTTTAGAATTCTCTGAGTCCTTAAAAACCGCCTGTAAGTGAAGGCAGGTGAGTAAGAAGGGAGAGACGAGAGCCTAACCCTGCGTCTCTCCCTTCTGGTATATGGGTATATGGCAAAAATTAACTGTATGATACCAGGGTCAAAATATCTTTTGCCCCCGACATCCTGTAATTTATTGAAGGAGTGATGATATGCTCAAATTCATCCTGAAAAAGCTGGCCATGATGATTCCGATGCTGGTTGTAATCAGTCTCGTAGTATTTCTGGGCCTGCGTTCCACCGGGATTGACCCGCTGACCTTTATGGTTCCGCCGGAGGTTCAGTCCCAGTCTCCTGAGATCGTGGAACAGCTCCGTGAAGATCTGGGTTTAAATGATCCGCTGCTTGTGCAGTATTTTCGTTGGCTGGGCAACCTTTTAAAAGGTGACCTGGGGCTTACAAACAAGGGCGAAGACATCGCGGGAATCATCGCGGACCGCCTTCCCTATACGTTAGAATTGTCTCTCTATGCGATGCTTTTTAGTTCTATTATTGGAATCGGAATCGGCATTATAAGCGCGATCCGGCAAAATGGCATTGTGGACTACATAGGACGCGTTCTGGCAGTGCTTGGCCAGGCAGTTCCGCAGTTTTTAGTAGGCATTTTGATGATCTGGATTTTCTCTATTAAGATGGGGATTTTTCCGGCGGCAAACCGTGTGAGTCCCGATGCCACAAACGCCTTTGTGGATGCGTTTATGCATCTGTTTCTCCCTGTAACAACATTGACAATCGGTATGGTCGCGGTTCTTATGAGATATGCCCGAAACACTATGCTGGATGTGCTGAACAGCGATTATATTAAAACGGCCCGCTCTAAGGGGATTCCGGAGTGGAAAGTTTACTTAAAACATGGTTTCCGCAATGCAATGAAACCGGTTCTTGTTATTTTAATGTTTCGTATTCCGGCCTTGATCGGCGGCTCGGTGGTTATCGAGAGCGTGTTTTCTTATCCGGGAATCGGCACGTCAATGACAAACGCCATCACCAACATGGACTATAATCTGGTACTTGTAATCACTCTGATCATAGCTGCCGTTATGCTGGTTGCTTCCTTCATGGTGGATGTACTGAATGCCTTACTGGATCCGCGTGTCCGTTTGGGTGAATAAGGAAAGGAGGAAATTGCTGTGAGTAATACGAACTCTATGAGCATCAAAGAACAGAATAAGAGTGCAGCGTCCTCTTTGATGAAAAAGAATATTCGTAAGTTTTTAAGAAATAAACTGGCCGTATTTGGTCTGGTTGTCATTGTGGTCATCACCGTGGCATGCATCGTTGCCGCGGCAACTGGGATTGATTACGGGACTCCAAACCCGACGATCATGAAAACTCCCCCCAACGGAGAGCACATGTTTGGCACAGATACCATTGGCCGTGATATGCTGGCCCGCGTTCTTTTCGGCGGCTGCTATTCCATTTTCATCGGCGTTTTCTGTGCTGTTATGTCCAGCGTCCTTGGCGCTGTCCTCGGTGCTGTTTCCGGCTATTTCGGCGGCAAAGTTGACATGTGCATCGTCCGCGTATCCGAATTGTTCCAGGCATTTCCCCAGCTGGTTCTGGTTATGATGCTGGTTGCAATCCTGGGGACCCGCAGCATGGGAAATATGCTTTTCGTATTCGTAATCACCGGGTGGATGACCACATTCCGTATGGTACGAAATGAATTCATGAGTTTAAAGGGCGAAACGTACGTAAAGGTCTGCGAGGCATTTGGAATGTCCAAGTCCAACGTTATGTTCAAGCAGATTCTCCCCAATGTTATGACACCCATTATTGTTTCTACCACAACCAATGTTGCATACTTCATCCTTCAGGAAGCTTCTTTAAGCTTTATCGGACTAGGCGTGGCAGATTCCACTCCTACCTGGGGCAATATCTTAAACGCCGCCAAAAGTATTCAGGTTGTACAGAATCAGTGGTGGATCTGGGTATTCCCGGGCGCGGCTATCAGCTTGTTTGTTTTGGCCATTAACTTCTTCGGTGATGGTCTTCGCGACGTGCTGGATGCCAAACAGCAGTAAAGGGGGACAGATAAATGGGTAAGAACTTTGACAGTAAAGAAATTATTTTGAATGTAGAGAACCTGAATACCACTTTTGTTTCAGATCAGAAAAAAATCCGCATTGTAAAAAATGTTTCCTTTCAGTTAAAACGCGGTAAGGCTCTTGCAGTGGTAGGCGAGTCCGGATGCGGCAAGAGCGTGACCATGAATTCCATCATGCGTTTTCTGGGGCGTAACGCCATTATTAAGGCGGACAGCATCCAGTACAATGCGCTTCGTGACGGGAAAGTGACAGAATATCATATTGAAAAGATAGATAAGCCTCATGGACCGGAAATGAGAGCGCTTCGCGGACCGGAAATGTCTATGGTATTTCAGGATCCCATGTCCAGCTTAAATCCCGTTTATAAAGTGGGCGATCAGGTTGCAGAGGGCCTTTTGCAGCACAACAAGGGCATGACGAAAGCCCAGGCAAGGGAAAAAGTTCTGGAAATGTTCAGAAAGCTTGGTATTCCGGATCCGGAAGAGCGTATTGACTGCTATCCTCACCAGTTTTCGGGAGGCATGAAACAGCGTGTGGTCATCGCAATCGCGATGATCTGCAATCCGGAGCTGATTATCTGTGATGAGCCTACAACGGCTCTGGATGTAACAATTCAGGCCCAGATCATGGAGCTTTTAAAGGATATGCAGGTGAAGGATGGAAAGAGCATTATTCTTATCACACATAACATGGGCCTTGTGGCTGAAATGGCGGATGAAGTATGCGTTATGTATATGGGGCGTGTGGTTGAGTTTGGTTCTCTGGAAGATGTATTTGACCATACCAGTCATCCCTATACCCAGGCGCTTTTACGCAGCGTTCCGGTTCTTGGTCTGGCTGACGGACAAAAGCTTGAGACGATTCCCGGGGCCACGCCGAATCCAGCTGATCTTAAGGGGGGCTGCGAATTTGCCGACCGCTGTCCATTTGCCGAAGATAAGTGCCGCGCCAATGATATTCCAATGTTTGAATTGTCACCCGGTCATCGGGTACGCTGCTTAAAATACAGCAGCTTCCCCCTTGCCGAAGGCGAACCAGCAGCTGCGGAGGTGAAGTAATATGAATGAGAATAAAGAGATCATCTTTAAAATACAGAATCTGCGTACCTGGTTTCCCATTACCAAAGGTGCATTTAAAAAAGTGGTCGGCCATGTAAAGGCTGTGGACGACGTAAGCCTTGATGTTTATAAAGGGGAAACCCTTGGCATTGTAGGTGAGTCCGGGTGTGGAAAGTCCACATTCGGAAAAACCGTGATGATGCTTGAGAGAGCCACAGGCGGCCAGGTGCTTTTTAATTATGACGGAAAGTTTCGTGACATTACCAAGTTTAACAAGCAGGAAATGTTTGATTTCCGCAAAAAAGTACAGATGGTATTCCAGGATCCCTATTCTGCACTGAATCCACAGAAGAAAATTTATACATCTTTTGAGGAACCGCTAAAGGTTCATGGCATGCATGACCAGAGCGAACGCGAATCGCGGATGCAGGAAGTTCTTAAAATGGTAAACATTCAGCCGGATTATCTGATGCGTTATCCCCATGAGTTTTCCGGCGGTCAGCGTCAGCGTCTCTGCATCGCAAGAGCCCTGGAGGTTATGCCGGAGGTGTTAATCTGCGACGAGCCCGTATCTGCTTTGGACGTGTCCATTCAGGCTCAGGTTTTAAATTTGATGAAGGATATCCAGAAAGATTTAAACCTTACTTATCTGTTCATTGCCCACGACTTAAGCGTGGTACAATATATGTCTGACCGTATTGTTGTTATGTACCTTGGAAAAATCGTGGAGGTTGCCGATTCCCGTGCTCTGTATGATGAACCCCTTCATCCGTATACAAGGGCTTTGTTATCGGCAATTCCGGTTCCGGATATCCACAATACCAAGAAGCGTCAGGTATTGGAGGGCGAGGTTCCAAGCCCTATCCATAAACCATCCGGTTGTGCATTCCACAACCGCTGTCCGCACTGTATGGAAATCTGTAAACAGCAGGATCCGGCTCTGGCGGTCCAGAATACGGAAAACGGCCATATGGTAGCCTGTCACTTATATGCGGAGCAGCAGAAGAAGGTGCAGGAGGCCCAGGCGGCGCAAACAGGACAAACGGCATAGGAAGCGAAAAAGTAAAGGCAGGATTTGACAGGAGGTTTTTGTCATGATTTATACAAAACTTGCACAGCTTAACCGTTATAAGGGGATCAGTGGTCCTATGGATACCGCGATTGATTATCTGACCGGCGCTGATCTTACGAAGCTCCAGATGGGCCGGAATGATGTGGACGGTGATCGAGTTTACATAAACCGCTTTGACTATACCACAATGCCGGAAAATGAGGCGGCATGGGAGGGCCATAAATATTATGCCGATATTCATGTGTTACTGGATGGAGAAGAAAAGATTGGCGTGACCAATGCGTCTTCTCTGAAAGCAGGAGCCTACGATGAGGTCGGCGACTTTATTCCCTATGATGGACCGGTAGACAGCTGGGTTACCATGCGCCCGGGTGATATCCTTGTGGTATTCCCGGAAGATGTCCATATGGTAAAGGTACAGCTCCATGGCGCTTCTGATGTTAAGAAGGCTGTTTTTAAAGTGAGGGCATAAGCTTTTAGAAGGTCCGCGGTTTCCTGCCGCGGACCTTGTCATCGCATCAAACCCATATGACCGGGCAGTAAAACATGATCGTCTGGTATGCCAATACTGCAAAAAGCCGGCTGATACAGAATTCAGGAATTTAACGGAACCGCTTTGGGAACAGATGGGAGATGGATTTTTTGTTTTACGATTTAGAGGTTTACCATATCCGACCTGGGTGCAAAAACAAATATATTTTTAGAAGAAAGGAAAGTTAAGATGAAAACCGAGAAAAACATGTATGCAGGAACACAGACAGAGAAAAATTTGCAGATCGCTTTCTCTGGAGAGTCAGAGGCAAGAAATAAATATACATACTTTGCATCTGTTGCAAAGAAGGAAGGCTATGAGCAGATTTCCGCCCTGTTTTTAAAGACTGCGGAGAATGAAAAAGAGCATGCGAAAATGTGGTTTAAAGAACTGAAGGGGATTGGAAATACGGCGGAAAATCTGGAAGCCGCTGCCGCAGGGGAAAACTACGAGTGGACGGATATGTACGATGGCTTTGCGAAGACCGCGGATGCAGAGGGATTCCCAGAGCTGGCAGAAAAATTCCGTCTGGTCGCTGAAATTGAACAGCATCACGAGGAGAGATATCGTGCGCTGTTAAAGAATGTGGAGACAGCATCCGTTTTTAAAAAGAGTGAAGTAAAGGTATGGGAATGCCGTAACTGCGGACATATTATGGTTGGTACAAAAGCACCGGAGATATGCCCCACCTGCAACCATCCTCAGAGTTATTTTGAGGTTCATGCAGAGAATTATTAATGACCTGTCTGCATTATATCCGGCGAAACTCCGTAGGACAGCGCTAGAGTGTGCCTGAAAATTCATTCCCGTCATCTGTACGCTCCACTTTGCGGTATATTTGGCCTAAATTCACTTAACGTAGCCCACTACGCCGCGTTCATTTGGGCCAAATCTCCCACG
>CAJUDN010000027.1:34105-35981 GCA_910585355.1 uncultured Lachnospiraceae bacterium | reverse complement strand
AACATTTATCCCTGGAGAGGGATTCATAAATACTACTATTTAATAATACGAGGATAAAAAATGAGCGGTATTTTAGTGGCAATGCAGGGAGCCGTGGCACAGGGAATTTTATGGGGCGTCATGGTTCTGGGCGTGTATATTACATACCGTCTGCTGGACATTGCGGACCTTACGGTGGACGGCAGCTTCGCTCTTGGCGGATGCGTCTGCGCTACGCTGATTATAAGCCATGGAGGAAACCCCGTCGCCGCTTTGTTTGCGGCCCTGGCTGCTGGGATGATGGCGGGAGCAGTCACAGGGGTACTGCATACGGTTCTGGAGATTCCGGCGATTCTGGCCGGAATTCTGACCCAGATTTCTTTGTGGTCGGTGAATTTGAGGATCATGAGCGGAAAGAGCAATCTGCCGCTTTTAAAGCTGGAGACTTTGATCTCCGGCGTCAGCGGGAGTTTAAATGTGACCCAGGCCCAGGCATCCATGATTGTCGGCGTCATCATTGCGGCGCTTCTTGTGATGGTTTTATACTGGTTTTTCGGAACGGAGCTTGGAAGCGCCTTAAGAGCGACCGGATACAATGCGGACATGATACGCGCCCTGGGCGTCAATACGAAAAATATGAAGCTCCTGGGTCTGATGTTAAGCAACGGTCTGGTGAGCCTTTCCGGCGCCCTGGTCTGCCAGCATCAAAAATATGCCGATATCAACATGGGCCGCGGCGCCATTGTAATCGGCCTTGCGGCCATTGTGATCGGAGAGGTGCTTATGGGACGGCTTACAAATTTTGCATGTAAGTTAAGCTCTGTGGTGGTTGGTTCAGCTGTTTATTTCCTGATCCGCGCCATTGTTCTTCAGCTCGGCTTAAAGACCAATGATATGAACCTGTTTACAGCTGTTTTTGTGGCCCTGGCTCTGAGTATTCCGGTGCTTATGGGAAAATGGAGGGTAAAGCAGGCATATTCTGAAACCGGGGAGGAGGATGCGTGATGCTTACCATTACAAATGTGAGAAAAACGTTTAATAAGGGAACGGTTAATGAAAAAAAGGCCCTCTGCGGCATCAGCCTGCATTTATGTCCCGGAGATTTTGTGACGGTAATCGGCGGAAACGGGGCCGGAAAATCTACGATGCTGAATATGATTGCAGGGGTATACCCCATTGATTCCGGAAAGATTGAAATTGACGGCGTGAATATTTCCAGAGAGCCGGAGCATAAAAGGGCCAGATATATCGGCCGTGTGTTCCAGGATCCTATGCGGGGAACTGCAGCGGGAATGGAAATTCAGGAAAATCTTGCCCTTGCCCTGCGGAGAGGACAAAAGCGCGGGCTTTCCTGGGGGATCAAGCCCAATGAAAAGGACTTTTACCGGGAAGCCCTGACGAAGCTGGATCTTGGCCTCCAGACCAGAATGACCAGCAAGGTGGGCCTTTTATCCGGAGGACAGCGGCAGGCCTTAACCCTTCTCATGGCAACGCTTGAAAAACCGAAGCTTTTGCTTCTGGATGAGCATACGGCAGCTCTGGATCCCAAAACGGCCAAGAAGGTATTGGAGCTTACGGATGAGATCATACGAGAACGGGAGCTTACGGCTCTTATGGTCACCCATAACATGAAGGATGCCATCCAGTATGGAAACCGGCTGATCATGATGCATGAAGGCCGTATTATCTATGATGTGGCCGGAGAAGAGAAGAAAAAACTCCAGGTGGAGGATCTGCTTAAGAAGTTTGAAGAAGCCAGCGGCGAAGAATTTGCCAATGACAGGATGATGTTAGCGAAATAAATGTTACAAGTTCGCAGGGCGTGGAAAATCGAACAAAAATAGCCGTCAAGCTTGCTTGTAAGGCAATTTTTGTTCGATTTTCCACATCGGGCGGA
>CAJUDN010000027.1:14305-34005 GCA_910585355.1 uncultured Lachnospiraceae bacterium | reverse complement strand
CGATGCTTCTTGCCCGTCTAGAGACGGGCAAGAAGAAAGCGCCGTTACAGTGAAATGAAACTGTGCAGGGCGTGGAAAATCGAGCGAAAGCAGCCGTCAAGCTTGCTTGTAAGGCAATTTTTGTTCGATTTTCCACATCGGGCGGATGCCCGATGCTTCTTGCCCGTCTAGAGACGGGCAAGAAGAAAGCGCCGTTACAGTGAAACAAAACCGCCGTTACAATGAGACAAAACCACACGGGCCGGAGCCTGTCAGCTTCCGGTCCGTTTTCCATGGAACCTGTAAAGCCAGTTGATTTCCGCTCCCAAAAAAAGAATGCAGATACAAAAATACAGCCACAGCATCAGCAAAATTACAGCGGTCAGGCTTCCATAAGTGACCGTGTAGTTTCCAAAATATTTAAAGTAGACGGAAAAGGCCATGGAAAACAGGGACCAGCCGCAAGAGGCAAATACAGCGCCTGGAAGCTGGCTTTTTATGGTTTGCTTTTTCCATGGAAGCACGGTATAAATGGCCAGAAAGAAAATCAGAAGGAAAAAGAGAGGGATGATTTTTCTGGCCTGGGAAATCAGAAAATCAAAATGTCCAAGGGCCGGAATCAGCATGAGGATCCGTCTTTGGAGGATTCCGCCGAATACCAAAAGAACCAGGCAGAGCACGCACATGAGCGAAAAGAGGATGGTGTAGCCGCTGCACAGGATACGGCGGAAAATATAACCTCTCCGTCCCGTATCGCCGTGGATCCGGTTCAGCCCCCGCTCGATACTCAGCATGCCCCTGGAAGAGGACCAGAGGGCGGCGACGGCCGTTACAGAGAGGATGGTCATGGGGGAATCCGAATAAAGGTCCTCAATGATGTTGATGACAAGGCCGTCCAGGGCATCGGGCACCGCGTGGACCATGGTTGCCAGGAGATCAGACTTATTCACATAGGGGGTTACCTGAATCAGGGCAAGCAGAAGCATAAAAAACGGAAACGCAGCCAGGATAATGAAAAAAGAAGCCTGGGCTGCATAGACGGACATTTCGTCCTCGGAATATTTATCCCCAATCTGTTTGCATTCAAGAAGAAACCAGATCATATTATTCTCCTCTCCGTCGGTCTGCCGCAAGGTAGTATTAGAGCGTGTCTTAAAATTCATTCCCGTCGTCTGCACGTCCCGCTTTATCGGGATATTCGTTCATCGGCAAGGCGGATTCTTTTTCACTCTGGCATTATATTATCATGAGCCGGAAAAAATAACAAGAAAAAACCCTGACGCTTTCTGTCGATAGATTTTTTTAAGACTCAGCTCTATTTTCCTTTTTGGAGAATATATTTAATATAAGTCGGGAATCTGACAGTTAAAGAAAAGATAAATGCCAGATTTCCTTGCAAAACTAAGGATTCTGGCATTTTTGTATTCCAAATACTATGTATAATAGTCTGTTTTGATAAAAATCGGAATCGAACGGCGAAGAAGGCGGGACCGCCATGGCATAAGTCCGACCATATAACCGGCCGCCTCTTTACTGAAAACGATTCGGATACAGCGCCATCTGGCAGTTGTTCCCCATATGTGGGCAATATTCCATTAACCCGTCATACCCCCGGTCCGTGTCGGCCCAGGTTGCGTCCACATGATACCATGTCCCGTCTACCCGCACCAAGTTCCAGCCATGACGCCCTCCAGTTGCGGAGGTGCCTTCCTCGATTTGGCATTCCAACCCGACTGTTTTGCATAAAAGCTGATACATATAGCTGTAATTGGCACATACGCCCGAGCCGGCAAGGAGCGTCAAAACCATATCCTCATTTGTATGTCCGCCTGCCAGATTCGAGGCCTCCTCACTGTAGCTGTAGGACAGCTGTTTTTTTACGAACTCCAAAAGGTGCAGGGCCAGCTCCCGCTCGGACATGTTTTCCGTCCCGGCCGTCGCCGCATCCAAAAATTCCTTGTAAATCCGGTAGGCGTCCCGCTTGGAAATCAGCAAGTAGGTCGTTGTGGAAGCCGAGGGGTCGGGAACTTCGTAGACCTGGATTCCTCTTTTTTTCGCGTTGGAGAGCGGCGTGAAATCCCCGTTATCATATAGGCTGCTGGACAAGGTGGTTAGATAATACATGTCCACGTAGTTTTCATCATAGCTGTATCTCGGCAAATCGGCAGCCAACATCTTCAACTTTTCAAGCTTATAATCCGGATATACCGGACGTTTGGGGCTAAAATCAGCCCACTTGTTTGTCCATATGGCTCTATCTGTAGGGTTAAAAAGCCCGTTTGCACAGCTATAATAGTTTACATACCATCTTTCAGCGTAGTAATATCCCGACGCCAGCGGGTCGGTTGGACACGGCTTTGGAGAAATGTATTCACTGCCGTTTAAATATTTGGGATCGCCTGTTTCCAGATATTTGAAGTAAAAATTACTGCTTATTTCCCGATCCCGGTCGATTCCCTCCGTCTTCTTTAACGGGACAAGCTTTCCGCGAAAATCCACATAATATCCGTCATAGGATACGGTATTGCGTAGCGGCTGCCCGTTGTCATCCTGGTAGTACCACTCTCCGTTTTTTTCCACCCATTGATCCGCATAGGCCGGAATACAGGATGCCGTCAGTACCGTAATAGTTGTAAACAGCGCCATACATTTTTTTAGTTTCATAGTCTTCTTCACTCCTTTTATTTTTGAACCCGCGTTTCCAGCAGCATGTCTGGTATATCACTAAAACACCAGTTCCGCCATACAAACCGAAAACCCTGTTTCTCCTTCTCGTACAATTTTATCCTGAAATGTATATTTTTCCATATCATCTTTCGCGAAACCATAAATCGCGACAGTCTCATCTTTCGGATCCACAATCCAATATTCTTTCACTCCGGCGGTTCTGTATTTGAATAACTTTATCATATAGTCCATTTTCTGGCTCCCTGGGGAAACCACCTCTATGATCCAGTCAGGAGCCCCTTCGCAGCCGCGATCTGTGAGCTTGCTTTTATCACAAACCACACTGATATCCGGCTCCACGTAATTTTTATCGTCTTTACTTAAAAAAACTGCAAACGGGGCCACATACGGAATGCACGAACTTCCTTTTGAAGCGATGTGATTTCCTATCACACGATACAGAGCTCCTACCAATTCCTGGTGTCTGCGATTCGGAGGCGCCATCATATATAAATTCCCATCAACCAGTTCTGCGCGTTTTCCTTCAGGTAAACTGTAAATATTTTCAATGGTAAACTTATTTTCCTCTGCCAATTCCATTATGTTCCCCTCCTTTGCTCCTTACTGTATTATAGTATAGCAAATTTCATGCTATATCACAACTCGTATTTTCCGCTTTGTCATTTTACTTGGAATTCTGGTATTTTGATTTATTTCAGCTGTCAAAAACAGGATTATCATGAGCCGGAAAAAATAACAAGAAAAAACCTGACGCTTTCTGTCGATGGATTTTTTTAAGGCTCAGTTCTATTTTTCCTTTTGGCGAATATATTTAATATAAGCCGGGCAAGACATCCGGCAGGTCAATCTGGACTGATTATATCGAATAAAAAGGAGAAATACTATGTCAGAAAAAGTAATGGAAAACAACAAAGTAAACGTTATCGGAACTATTATTTCGGAATTCACATTCAGCCATGCAGTATTCGGGGAGGGATTTTATCTGGTGGACCTGTCCGTAAACCGCTTAAGCGAACAGGCGGATGTGATCCCCTTAATGATTTCGGAGCGGCTCATTGATGTGACCAGGGATTATATTGGATGCACCATTGAAGCCATCGGGCAGTTCCGTTCCTATAACCGCCATGAAGGCGCCAAAAACCGCCTGGTGCTCTCCGTATTTGTGCGGGAAGTGAATTTTATGGAGGAATTCACCGACTATACAAAGACCAACCAGATTTTCCTGGACGGATACATATGCAAGGAACCTATTTACAGAAAAACTCCCCTGGGCCGGGAAATCGCGGATCTTTTGGTGGCCGTTAACCGCCCATACGGGAAATCCGACTACATCCCCTGTATCGCCTGGGGAAGAAACGCCAGGTTTGCCTCCGGTTTTCTGGTGGGCGCCAGAGTTTTGATCTGGGGCCGGGTCCAGAGCCGGGAATATACGAAAAAACTCAATGAGACGGAGTGTGAAAAGAGGGTCGCTTACGAGGTTTCCGTAAGCAAGCTGGAGTGCGCGGAATAGAAACGGGCGGAAAACTTGCAAAAAATGGAAAAATGTGTTAAGATATGCGCGTTTCGTACATCAAAGAGTACATATAAAGCGAGGTGTGCAATATGGAAAATGGTACAATACGTGTGATCTGCGGTCCCGGAAACGGAAAAACGGCATCAGCGATCGGATATGGAATTATCGGAGCTGCTGCGAAGAAAAGAGTCATTGTAGTTCAGTTTTTAAAGGGTGTGCTGGAAGAAGACAATGTGGAGATTTTAAAACGCCTGGAGCCGGAAATGAAGGTGTTCCGTTTTGAACGGTCCAGGGGGCTGTTTGAGAATCTCGCAGAGGAGCAGAAAAAAGAAGAAATTGTTAATCTGAAAAATGGTTTCCATTTTGCCAGAAAAGTTTTGGCCACCGGAGAATGTGATGTGCTGATTCTGGATGAGGTTTTGGGACTTCTGGATCAGAATGTGATTTCTGCCGATGAGTTCAAAAAACTTCTGGAGTCCGGGAATGGGGAGACAGAACTTGTGATTACAGGCCGGGTATGCCCGAAAGAGATTCGAAAATGCGTGGACTATGTCTCGTATGTGGAGAATATAAAAGTTGACAATCCGGGCAAATAATGCTACCATAGAAATCAATATAACCCGCCATAAGAAGCATCTTTATGAAGCAGAATGACATTTAAAGCGGGTTATTATGGAAAAATAATAAGTAGAGGTCGCGCCCAACATGAGTACCCTGGCTGATGCAGGGAGCAGAAGATGCCGGAAGAAGGGGGAGGGCGCCGAAGAAATATGCCGCTTCCCGGCGGATGTTTCTGGGCATACGGAGAATATCCCTATGACTGTCATCTTACTATAAGATGGGGAGCTACGGAACAAGGACTTTTTGGGGCTGACATCTTAGCGTATGTCAGCTCTGTTTATTTCCGCGGGCAACGAGCCAAAGTCCGTGCTTGCACGAGACCTTGGTGACTGCCATGAGGTATTTCACTTTTGGGCCATTGACCGGATGAAATAAAAATGCTTCACAGGGATGTGTGCCCACAATCCCTATGTATAAATCGATACGTTTAGGAGGAGAGAGGAATGGCTATTTTTGAAGGAGCGGGTGTGGCGCTGGTGACTCCCTTTAAGGAGAACGGGGAAGTGAACTACGAGAAGCTGGAGGAGCTTGTGGAAGAGCAGATTGCAAACCATACAGACTGTATCGTGGCCGTCGGAACCACCGGTGAGGCTTCCACAATGACCGAGGAAGAGCATATTGAGACAATTCATTTTATCTGCCAGGTGGTAAACGGAAGAGTTCCTGTGATCGCGGGTACCGGTTCCAACTGTACCAAAACGGCTTCACGGCTTTCCGCGGAGGCGGAGGAGGCAGGAGCAGACGGAGTTCTTGTGGTGTCCCCCTACTACAATAAGGCTACCCAGGGAGGGTTAAAGACCCATTTTACACAGATTGCAAAGTCTGTTAAGATTCCGGTGGTGCTCTATAATATTCCCAGCAGGACAGGCGTAAATATTGAACCTGAGACCATTGTGGACCTCTGCAAAAATGTTGAAAATATTGTTGGCGTTAAGGAGGCCAGCGGAAATTTTTCCGCAGTGGCGACCATTATGCAGCTTTCCGGCGGATATGTGGATGTATATTCCGGCAATGATGATCAGATCGTGCCTACCTTGGCTTTGGGCGGAAAGGGTGTGATTTCTGTACTTTCCAACGTGGCCCCTAAAGAGACTCACGATATCTGCGAAAAGTTCTTTAAAGGTGATGTGGAGGGCAGCAGAAGGCTTCAGTTAAAAGCCCTTCCCCTGATTCATGCGTTGTTTTCCGAAGTGAATCCGATTCCCGTAAAGGCGGCCATGAATCTGATGGGAAAGGCCGTGGGAGAACCAAGGCTTCCCCTGACTGTGATGGAGCCGAAGCATCAGGATATTTTAAAGAGAGAGTTGGAAAAATTTGGTATTCTATAAAGAAGGAAAGGGGAGGGGAAAGTAATGGTGAAGGCAATTTTAAACGGTTGCAACGGCGCCATGGGTCGTGTAATTACAGATATTATTGCAGCGGACGATGAAATTGAAATCCTTGCGGGCGTGGATATGAATACAAAAATGCAGGCAGGTTATCCTGTATACCAGACGCTTGAGGAGTGCCCGGCGGCCGATGTGGTCATTGATTTTTCCGTGGCTAAGGCGGCAGACGGCGTGGCGGCATACTGCAAGGAGACAGGGACTCCGGTGGTTCTCTGTACCACGGGACTTTCTAAAGAGCAGCTTGACCTCGTTCATGATCTTTCAGAAACCACAGCCGTTTTAAGAAGCGCCAATATGTCCGTTGGCATTAATCTTTTGTTTAAGGTTCTGGCAGAGGTGGCTCCGGTTCTGGCAGAAGCCGGTTTTGACATTGAAATTCTGGAAAAGCACCATAATCAGAAGATAGATGCTCCCAGCGGGACGGCTTTGGCCCTGGCGGATGTCATCAATGAAAGTCTTAACAATTCCTGTCATTATAAATATGACAGAACCAAAGAGCGCGTAAAACGCGAGAAAACAGAGATTGGGATTCAGGCCATGCGCGGCGGCACCATCGTCGGTGAACACGATATTATGTTTGCCGGCCGGGATGAAGTGATCACTTTTACCCATACGGCTTATTCAAAGGCAATTTTTGGAAAAGGAGCCGTACAGGCCGCAAAATTCCTTGCGGGAAAAGAACCTGGCATGTATGATATGTCCGACGTGATCGGTTAAAATGAAAATATGAATATTCTCCTTTCAAACGCACATACTAGGGGCAGAAAGGAGAATATTTTTATGGAGAAAATCAAACGGTTTGCCTTTGGCGCCATGCTGATTGCCGTTATCAGCGTGGCCGCAGCATGTGGCAGAAATGACAATAACGGCACCAGCAATACCACAGCGGGAAATACTGCATCCGCAACCGGAGCCTCCGGCGAGACTTCCAGATATTCAAACGAAAGTTCTTCTTCTGCCGGAACCAGCAAAGCAGGCGAAAGCGGCGGGGTACTGGAAGATATGGTGGATGATGTAAAGGACGGAGTGGACGATCTGGTCACAGGAACCACCGGAGTCAATGAAACAGGAAAAAGCGGCACATCCGCTGGAAATAGTCAGACGGCAGGCCAGTAAAAAAAGAAAAAACAGTCCCATGACCGCACAAAACCTGCGTGATGGGGCTGTTTTTGGTTACTGTTCAGAGGCGCCCTGCCTGCTTTATTCTGGATTTTTCTTTGCGGAGCATGTATAATGATAACAGACCAATGAACAGAACAGCAAGGCATCTGTTCTCTGCCTCTAGTGCTCCATCCAGACAGTAATCGTAGTTGTGAACTGCCTGTCACGCACCATTGCGTCGTTAAAATTTCTAGTCGATGGCCCCACATCGCCGTCGAAATTTTGCCTGGCACTGTCACGCACCAGACAGTCCACAACTTCACTTTCTGTCTGGATGGAGCACTAGAGTGTGTCTGCCAAGTTCTGAGTGGAGAAAGGAACGTAAAAGAAAGGAGCGGTGGCAATTCAGTATGTATACAGGCCGTATCATCCATGGCGGCACGGATACAAAAGAGAAAAAAGGAAAAAATGTTTTTTGGCGGTGGTCAAGCTTTTGCTTGTACTGGAGCTTCTTTGGTTTTTAACAGCTTACATAAAGTCCCATACTGTAAAACAGGTGACCGGACTTCAGGCGGAAGAGTTCCCGCTTTCCGGAGAGGAAGAGGTTTATGGAATCGGAATTGGCACGGGAGAGGGCTCGCTTTTCTGGTTTCACAGCCGCACAGAGACTTTGGAGTCAGGGGAAGAATAACAAGTTGTTCTTGATTTTCCATAGGGGATGCATTATAATTTTTCTGAAATTACAAACCATGATGAAAAGAAAGGGATGGGCAAAGGAATGAAAAAAGTTGATTTACTGTATGAAGGCAAGGCGAAAAAGGTCTTTACAACAGAAGATCCTGACATCTTAATCGTAGATTATAAGGATGACGCCACTGCGTTCGACGGCCAGAAAAAAGGGACCATTGTCGGAAAAGGCGCCATCAACAACCGTATGACAAATCACGTATTCAAGCTCCTTGAGAAGGAAGGAATTCCCACCCACTATGTGGAAGAGCTTTCCGATAGAGAGACCGCCGTTAAGAATGTGGAAATTGTTCCCCTCGAAGTAATTATCCGCAACATCACAGCCGGAAGCTTTGCAAAGAAAATGGGCGTGGAAGAGGGAATCGTGTTTAAACGTCCTACCCTGGAATTCAGCTATAAAAATGACGAGCTCCATGATCCCTTCATCAATAAATATTACGCTCTTTCTCTGGAACTTGCCACGGAAGAAGAAATTGATACCATTACCAAGTATGCTTTTAAGGTAAATGAGGTGATGAAGAAATACTTTGACAGCTTGGGAATCGACCTGGTGGACTTTAAAATCGAATTCGGCCGCTTCCACGGACAGATCATTCTGGCCGATGAAGTTTCCCCGGATACCTGCCGCCTCTGGGACAAGGAAACCCACGAAAAGCTGGACAAGGACCGTTTCAGAAGAGACCTTGGAAATGTGGAAGACGCTTACAACGAAGTATTCAGACGTCTGGGAATCGAGGATAGGAAATAAAAAATGGAAAAAACGCTTGCTTTTGACTTGGAAGAGGACAAGGCGCATGAGGAATGCGGCGTATTTGGCATGTATGATCTGGACGGAAACGACGTAGCCTCAACGATTTATTATGGACTGTGCGCTCTGCAGCATCGGGGGCAGGAAAGCTGCGGAATCGCAGTCAGCGATACATACGGGCCTAAGGGAATTGTGAATGCCTACAGAGGGATGGGGCTCTGCAATGAGGTATTCACACCGGAGACTCTTGATGGACTGAAAGGGAACATCGGAGTCGGCCATGTCCGTTACTCCACGGCCGGCAGCAGCACCAGAGAAAATGCCCAGCCGCTGGTGCTGAATTATGTGAAAGGGACGCTGGCGCTGGCCCACAACGGAAATCTTGTCAATGCACCAAAGCTTCGCAGAGAGCTTGCCTATGACGGCGCCATTTTCCAGACCACCATCGACACCGAAGTCATTGCTTACCATATCGCCAGAGAACGGGTAAAGGCAAAGACGGCCGAAGAGGCGGTGGCCAATGCCATGAAAAAGATAAAAGGCGCATATTCGCTGGTCATTGCGAGCCCGAGAAAGCTCATGGGAGCCAGAGATCCCCAGGGTTTTAAGCCCCTCTGTATCGGAAAAAGGGAAAACGCCTATATTCTTGCGTCGGAGACCTGCGCTCTGGACACCGTCGGAGCACAGTTTGTCCGCGATGTGCTTCCCGGTGAGATCGTCACCATCACAAAGGACGGTATCGTTTCCAATATGACGCTTTGCGACGGAAAAGAAGCAAGGTGTGTGTTTGAATATATTTACTTTGCAAGACCTGACAGCGTGTTTGACGGCGTGGGTGTTTACCATTCCAGAATTTACGCGGGCCAGTGTCTGGCCAAGGACTCTCCAGTGGATGCGGATATTGTGGTGGGTGTTCCGGAATCCGGAAACGCCGCGGCCCTCGGGTATTCCATGGAATCGGGGATTCCCTATTCCATGGCTTTTGTAAAGAATTCTTATGTAGGAAGGACCTTTATAAAACCGAAACAGAGCAGCAGAGAGTCGGCTGTGCGGGTAAAATTAAATGTCCTTCGCGAGGCTGTGGATGGAAAACGGGTCATTATGATCGACGACTCCATCGTCCGGGGGACCACCAGCAACCGGATTGTAAGTATGCTGCGGGAGGCCGGAGCCAGGGAGGTCCATGTGAGGGTGAGCGCGCCGCCGTTTTTGTACCCCTGCTATTTTGGCACAGATATTCCTTCCAGCGACCAGCTGATCGCCTATGGAAAGACGGAGGATGAAATCTGTAAGATCATCGGGGCCGACTCCCTGTCTTATCTTAAGGTGGAGCGGCTTAAAGAAATGGCCGGAAACCTTCCGATCTGCACGGCCTGCTTTACCGGAGACTATCCGGTGGACCCGCCCGGCGAGGATATCCGGGGAACCTATGAAAAGTAAGAAAAGTAAAAAAGAAAAGAGGATTGTCATGTACGACAGATACCAGAGCCCTCTCTCCGAGAGATATGCAAGTAAGGAAATGCAGTACATTTTCTCCCCGGAGAAGAAATTCCGGACCTGGAGGAAGCTGTGGATTGTATTGGCTGAAACAGAGAAAGAGCTTGGCCTTCCCATCACGGAGGAGCAGATTGAAGAACTCAAGGCAAATCAGGAAAACATCAACTTCGAAGAGGCCAGGGCCCGCGAGAAGCTGGTGCGCCACGATGTCATGTCCCATGTATACGCGTACGGGTTACAGTGCCCCAAGGCAAAGGGAATCATCCACCTGGGAGCCACTTCCTGCTATGTAGGCGACAATACGGATATTATTCTGATGACAGAGGCTTTAAAACTGGTCCGCAAAAAACTAGTGAATGTGATTGCCGGGCTGGCGGCCTTTGCCGATAAGCATAAAAATCAGCCGACCCTGGCCTTTACCCATTTTCAGCCGGCACAGCCCACTACGGTGGGAAAGCGCGCCACTCTCTGGCTTATGGAGCTTAAGCTGGATTTAGATGATCTGGATTATGTGATTTCCACCATGAAGCTTCTGGGATCAAAGGGAACCACAGGAACTCAGGCGAGCTTTCTGGAGCTTTTTGACGGAGACCATGAAAAATGCCGGAAGGCGGATCAGATAATCGCCGACAAAATGGGCTTTTCGGGATGCTATCCCGTTTCCGGACAGACCTATTCCAGAAAAATTGACAGCCGCGTATTGAGCGTTCTCGCGGGAATTGCCCAGAGCGCTCACAAGTTCTCCAATGATATCCGCCTGCTTCAGCATTTAAAAGAGGTGGAAGAGCCCTTCGAGAAGAACCAGATTGGTTCCTCCGCCATGGCCTATAAGAGAAATCCCATGAGAAGCGAGAGGATCGCTTCCCTGGCCAACTATGTGATGTCCGATATGATGAACCCCATGCTGGTGGCTTCCACCCAGTGGTTTGAGCGTACCTTGGACGATTCCGCCAATAAACGTCTCTCCATTCCGGAGGGCTTTCTGGCTGTGGACGGTATTCTGGATCTGTACCTTAATGTGGTAGACGGCCTCGTGGTGTATCCGAAGGTGATTGAAAAACATTTGATGGCCGAGCTTCCATTCATGGCTACGGAAAACATTATGATGGATGCCGTAAAGGCAGGAGGAGACCGACAGGAACTCCATGAAAGGATCCGTGAGCTTTCCATGGAGGCAGGTAAAAACGTGAAGGTGGAAGGAAAGGATAATAATCTCCTGGAGCTGATTGCCGCGGATCCGTCCTTTAATCTTTCCCTGGAAGAACTGCAAAGAACCATGGATCCGTCCAGGTATGTGGGACGCGCGCCGGAACAGGTGGAGGAATTCCTGAATGAGGTGATCCGTCCGATTCTGGCGGAAAACAGAGGGATTCTGGGTGTAAAGGCTGAAATCAATGTATAAGAATCCGGCGTCCCCGGCGGGAGAATGATTTTTTAGGCGCTGAATAGAAAAACGTTTAAAGATGGGACGGGTGTAATCCGTGCGGTTCACGCCTGCCCCATCTTTAAGTCTTTGAGGTATAAAATCTCTCTTTTATTTCTGCCCGCCGGTACCGGATAAAGGTGAAGCATAACGGAAACCATAATGAGAATTATGAAATTTATAACAAATATTGTCTTTACTTATGGATTCGGTTGTTGTAAACTGATTAAGTGGTCAGCGCGGTGAATGCCCTCGCTTCGCTGGGGCAGGCTCTGTGCAGATCAGCCTGAACGGTTACAGTCATACATCCAAAGGAGGATATTATCAATGGTTAGAGCAATCGTAGGTGCTAACTGGGGTGATGAGGGAAAAGGAAAAATAACGGACATGCTGGCAAAGGAGTCCGACATTATCGTCCGCTTTCAGGGCGGAAGCAATGCGGGTCATACCATTATCAACAATTATGGAAAGTTTGCCCTCCATCTTCTCCCGTCCGGAGTTTTCTATAATCACACCACAAGCATCATCGGCAACGGCGTGGCATTAAATATTCCATATTTAATCAAGGAACTGAATGATGTCACAAGTCAGGGCGTACCCGCCCCGAAGATTTTAGTGTCCGACCGGGCCCAGATCATGATGCCATATCATATCTTATTCGATACTTACGAGGAGGCGCGTCTTGCAGGGAAGTCCTTCGGCTCCACCAAGTCCGGGATTGCTCCGTTCTATTCCGATAAATTTGCAAAAATCGGCTTTCAGGTGAGCGAGCTGTTCAGTGGTGAGAAATCGCTAATGGACAAAGTTATGAATGTCTGTACCTTGAAGAATGTAATGCTGGAGCACTTATATCATCAGCCGCTTCTGGACCCCAAGGAAGTTTTTGCCACTCTGATGGAGTATAAGGATATGGTAGCTCCCTATGTGTGTGATGTGTCAAAATACCTTTATGATGCAATAAAAGAAGGAAAAAATATTTTACTTGAGGGACAGCTTGGCTCCTTAAAGGATCCGGATCATGGAATTTATCCTATGGTAACATCGTCCTCCACTCTGGCGGCTTACGGCGCCATCGGCGCAGGGATCGCGCCGTATGAGATTAAAAATATCACGACTGTTGTAAAGGCATATTCCAGCGCAGTGGGCGCGGGCGCTTTTGTCAGTGAGATCTTTGACGCGGAGGCTGACGAGCTTAGAAGACGCGGAGGAGATGGAGGAGAGTTCGGCGCGACCACAGGACGTCCGAGACGTATGGGATGGTTTGACGCCGTAGCTTCCAGATATGGATGCCGGATCCAGGGCGCCACAGAGGTAGCGCTCACGGTTCTGGATGTTCTGGGATACCTGGGCGAGCTTCCGATCTGCGTGGGATATGAAATTGACAGCAAGGTGACAAAGGATTTCCCGACAACGGCATATCTGGAAAAGGCAAAACCTGTATACAAGAGACTGCCGGGCTGGAAGTGCGATATACGAGGGATAAAGAAATATGAAGAGCTGCCAAAGAACTGCCAGAAATATGTTGAAGCCATCGAGGAAGAACTCGGTATTCCGGTGACTATGGTTTCCAATGGACCGGGCAGAGACGATATTATCATGAGAAAATAATACAGGTAGAAAGAGACAGGCAGCGAGAGACAGAGAGAGGAATCCGTGGCGGATTTCCTCTTTTTGTTTCCTAGAATGTGTCTGAAAATTGCTTTCTGTGTTAATGTATAGAATAGAGATGCGGGAAGCTTTTTTTATCAGATGCCGATTCAGAGGAAAAGGGGACAGAAAAATATGCCAAAGCTCAGCGACAGAGTGCAGACTTTTACAGATTCCGTAATACGGAGAATGACAAGAATCAGTGATATGACTCCGGGAAGCATCAATTTAAGCCAGGGCTTCCCGGATTTCGACCCGCCGGCGGCCATTTTGGAGGCCCTTTCCAGGGTTGCCATGGAGGGCCCTCATCAGTACTCCATCACCTTCGGAGCCGAAAATTTCAGAGAGGCCCTGGCCGGGATATACACAAAAAAACTCGGGAGAAAGGTAAACCCGGATAAGGAGATCGTGGTGACCTGCGGCGGCACTGAGGCCATGATGTCCGCCATGATGACCATTTGCAATCCAGGAGATAAGGTCATTGTGTTCAGTCCGTTTTATGAAAATTACGGGGCCGATGCGATTCTCTCCGGGGCCGAACCGATTTTCGTGCCGTTAACGCCTCCGGAATTTAATTATGACAGCAAAGAGCTAAGGCGGGCCTTTGAACAGGGAGGGAAGGCAATTATTGTCTGTAATCCCTCCAATCCCTGCGGCAAGGTGTTTACACAGGGAGAACTTCAGGAAATCGCCGCCCTTGCAAAGGAATTTGATGCTTTTGTGGTGACGGATGAAGTTTATGAGTATATTGTATATGAGCCTCACAGGCATGTGCCTATGGCTTCCCTTCCGGGAATGTATGAGAGGACCATCACATGCAGCTCCCTTTCCAAGACTTACTCCATCACAGGCTGGCGGCTGGGATACCTGGTGGGACCGGAGGAAGTGATGGAAGGGGCGAAAAAGGTCCATGATTTTCTCACTGTGGGCGCGGCGGCTCCCTTACAGGAGGCGGCCGTCACAGGGCTTCGGTTTGATGAAAGCTACTACAAGGAACTGAAGGAATTATATACAAAAAAGAGGGATTATTTCTGCAGCAGGCTTTCGGCTATGGGACTTCCTCACACAGTGCCCCAGGGCAGCTATTTTGTGCTGGTGGATATCTCAGGTTTTCTGGCCCTTTCGAAATTTTCCGGATGGCAGGATATGGAATTCTGTGAATGGATGATAAAAGAATACGGAGTGGCTGCAGTTCCGGGCTCCAGCTTTTTCAGAGAGCCGGTAAACCACCTGATCCGCTTGCATTTTGCAAGAGGAGAGGAGACATTAAAGGAGGCGGCAGACCGTCTGGAGAAAATGGCCGGAGACTGGCTTTCTTAAGAATTTCTGACAGTCATTGAAACGGCGGGGGGAAAATGGTATCATATGGACAGACGGAAGGCTATTTCTTTGGCTCCGTATGCTCCTCGTCCTCCCTGTCGTTTCGTCTGGCAAAAAGCATCAGTCCGTAAAACAGGACAGGGAGTATCATGAGGCAGACTAAAAGGGCCAAAATGGTTTCGGAGGAAGCGCCTGTGATGGCGCAGATAATCAGGGCTATTATGGCAGCAAAGATGGCGATAATGCCGAGAATGGCTGAAACTCGTTTCATATGGAAAATCTCCTTATTGAACAGAATAGGGTGGGGAAACGACCTGCCGCAGGCGGTAAGGCCCGCGGATGGTCTTTCTTTTTATTATAGCGTATATCCGTGAATTTTAAAAGGGAAGATGAAAAATCCGAAAAGGAGGAAAAAAATGAGGAAAAAATGGCTGGCTGCGGCAGCAGGCTTATGTATTTCTATGTATGCGGCAATGACCGCTTTTGGCGCTGACGGAACCTGGCTGCCGGTAGACGGAGGCTGGCAGTACAGGCGGGCCGACGGCACCATGGCTAAAAACTCATGGGAAGATATTGACGGCGAATGGTATCATTTTGGAAGTGACGGCTTTATGGAGACCGGATGGCATAAAATCAGCAATATCCGTTATTACTTTGAGCCCAATGGAATCCTGGCAGAAGGATGGAAGTGTTATAACGAAGGCGAAGAAGAACAGTGGTATTATTTTGACCGGGAGGGAAAGGCCGTGATCCAGTGGCTGTACGACGATGGAAAGTGGTACTGGTTCAACGCCAACGGAGTGATGAATACGGAACCCTCCAGAACCATCGGCAGTAAAAAATACTATTTCAACGAGGACGGAAGCGCCCAGGTCAATATGTACCGCGGCTTTAAGTATTACGATGTGGACGGTCAGGCCGATTCGGACTGTGACGTAAGAGCTGAGAACGGAAAAGGCAAAAAGATTTCCATTCCCGATGACGAGAAGGACGAGATTGCTGAAAAACTCAATGCCCTTCCAAAAGGGTGGCTGAAAAAATTTGTAGATGACGGCTGGACCTTTGTTTACTGCCCGGATAAGGAATATTATTCTTCCGCAAAGTTTGAGGATGGCAGCGAAAAATATTATTTCTATTATAAGCTCAGTGTTTCTGATAAAATCATCCGTTTCTGCGACAAGGAAGACATCTGGACGGCTTTCGGCGAATATATATACCGGAACGTGAAATCAGATTTGAGGGAGTTAAATTATCCCACAGAGCTGAGCTATAAGTTCAGTGAACTCAGCAGGCTTAATAATCTGCCGGATTCCCTGTATGAGGATCACCAGACCCTGTTCGGGCTGCTTTTGTCAGAATATCTGGACGAAGCCGGAAAAGAGCGGATGGAAAATGAGATGGAAGATCTTTATTTCATTATGAATCAGATCGTCAACAGCCGGGACGGCGACGGAAAGCCTTTGGAGATGGAAAGCCCATGGGAAAGCAATAAAAAGTAATGCTTCAGATACTTTTATCAGCGCCGACCCGCGTCCGTCCAAAGGACAGACAATGAATGAAATGCATGGGATGCTACAGCGAACATATAGGAAGCGTATGGAAATTATTATGCTTTGGCCTTCGCCGCCGGGCCGCTTTTGAGGCCCTCTGCCATGTTTTCAATGAAAAAACGGGAGGGACAGAGATTCGGGAGAGTGCCCGCCAAAATCCAGATATTCCCCCGCCATGGCGGAATGGGGAAAGGAACGGACCGGAGGAATTCTGGAGCCGGCTGCCGCGATTCCCGAAGATTTGGTCCTGCCCTTAAAAAATACCGCTTATTTTTTGATGGATGGCTGGATAAATTTGAAAAAGAAAATACCAGAGAGGACAGCTTTAAAAAGGCGGACGGGGAGAACGTAGTCTGCGAATTTATGAATCGCACTATGGGCTCCCATGGCTTTCGAAAGGGAAAAAATTTTACCATGTTTTCTCTGACCCTTAAAAATGGAACCGTGGAATTCTATCTGCCGGATGAAGGCGTGGATGCTCATGGTTTTTTTGAGGATCCGAATACCCTTTATGAAGTGATGGAGGGGAGGATGGCGCAGGAATGGGGGAGGCAGCCTGGAAAATAGAGAAATTCTCTTATGGAAGAAGTCTTGAGCTCACAGCGCTCTTAAAGAATCTGGGGGGTGGAAACAGCTTTCCGGGAAGATGCTGATTTTACGGGAATTTTCGAGGGCTCTCCGCTGCTTTTACGGCGGTGGCCCAGGATGCCCATATTGGCGTTCATGAAAACCGCGTGAAGGCGGCGGCTTATACGGAGATTGCCTGGACAGGGGCGGCCATGCCTGCGGGAAGAGCAGATATGATTCTGGACCGGCCGTTCTTCTATGTGGTCAAAAACCGCGGACAGGTGGTCTTCATGGGAATCTGCAAGGATCCCTGGGGCTAATGCTAATGGGCATGTTTTTCCACTTGACGAATCCAGCTTTCACTGTTACCATATAAATATAACAAATGATACAAAGAAGGGCGGTGGAGGTATGATACTGAAGATTGATTTTGACAGCGAGGAAGCCCTGTATGTGCAGCTTTGCAACCAGATTATTCGGGGAATTGCCACAGAGATGCTGCATGATGGGGACAGTCTGCCGTCGGTGCGGCAGCTGGCTGACGAAATTGGAATTAACATGCACACAGTCAACAAAGCATATGCTGTTTTAAGGCAGGAGGGGTTTTTAAGGCTGGACCGGAGACGGGGAGCCGTCATTGCCCTGGATATGGATAAACTCAGAGCATTAAACGAAATGAAAGAAAGTCTGGCCCTTGTTGTGGCCAGGGGAATCTGCCGGGATGTGGGCCGGAAGGAAGTCCATGGCCTGATTGATGAGATTTTTGACGAATTCTGTGGACAGGAATAAAGGAGGAGACAGATGCTTTGTGAACACTGTAAAATGCGGGAAGCAACAGTGAAATATGTGGAAGTGATAAATGGGGTGAAGACAGAGCACAATCTCTGCGCGGCCTGTGCGGGCCGGGTGGATATCGGTCAATATTCGGCGCTGTTTGAGGGGGAGTTCCCATTGGGAAAGCTGCTCTCCGGACTTTTGGGAATCCAGAACATGGACCAGAGCAAAGTCCGCCTTCCGAATGTGGCCTGTCCTACCTGCGGGACCACGTATGAGGATTTCGTGATGGAGAGCAAATTCGGCTGTCCGGACTGCTACAGTGTGTTCGATCCTCTGATTGGTGAAAATATCAAGCACCTCCAGGGGAGCGAACGTCATGTGGGAAAGCATCCGGACCATGTAAGCCATGCGGCTTCAGAGGAGAAGGAGACAAGTGGAAAAACAGAGGGGCCTGAGAGCGCTCTGACAGGGGAAGAGAAAATCCGGCTTTTGAAAGCCCGGTTAAAGGATGCCCTGCGGAGGGAAGACTATGAGGAGGCGGCTTCTCTGCGGGATGAGATCTATAAATATAAAGAGGAGAGAAAGCAGGATGGAGAAGTGGTATGAGGTTCCTGAAAGGGAAAGCTCGAATGTGATATACAGCCGGATCCGCCTTGTGAGAAACTGGAAAGAATATCCATTTCCGGGAAAAATGACTGGAGAACAGAATGAGGAAATGACCAGACGGCTCTGTGAAGGTCTTACGGGTCTTGGAACTCCGGTATATTTAAACCGGATGCCGGAGTTAGAAAAAACAGCCCTTTTGGAGCGCCGGGCCATTAACCGGGAGACTTCCAAAAAAAAGGAGCCTTCTGCACTGATTTTATCGGAGGATGAGCGGGTAGGCGTTGTATTAAACGGTGATGATCACATACGGATACAGATATTGGAAAAAGGGCTGGCTCTTGCATCCTGCTATGAAAAGGCAGACTGGACAGATGATTACATTGGGGAACGGTTTGAGTATTCCTTTGATGAAAAGTACGGATACTTAACGCCCTTTCCCACCAACGTGGGCACAGGGCTCCGGGCATCTGTGGTGGTCCACCTGCCAATGCTGTCTAAAAAGAAGAATTTTAACAGCCTGGTGGCTGATATGGGCCGGTTCGGCACTTCTGTCCGCGGCGTCTATGGGGAGGGCGGAGAAAATTTCGGTTCCCTCTATCAGATATCAAACCAGAAAACTCTGGGACAGACGGAAAAAGAAATCATGGATCTGGTAACAAAAACAGCGGCGGAGCTGGATGCACAGGAGCGGCGTCTAAGGGAAGAAGCCTTAAAGCAGCGGCCTCTGCTCCGCACGGACGAGGCATATAAGTCCTATGGTGTTCTGAAATATGCCAGAAAGCTTACCAGAAAGGACGCCATGGAATTTTTGTCCCAGATTATGGCAGGCGCGGCTGACGGGATTTTTACTCTCCGAAAGCCATGTTCTATTTACGGGCTGATGATGGGAGTTCTGCCGGCAAATC
This sequence comes from uncultured Lachnospiraceae bacterium, assembly GCA_910585355.1. Taxonomy (GTDB): domain Bacteria; phylum Bacillota; class Clostridia; order Lachnospirales; family Lachnospiraceae; genus CANRXD01. Next base: position 14,928 of record CAJUDN010000027.1, on the reverse strand, counting down.
TTTTGATGCAGGCGAAAAAGCCCTTAAGCAGAGAGGAACTGGATGTGGTGCGGGCCGATTTTTTACGGGCCCGTCTGCCTGAAATAAATTGACAGGAGGAACTGACAGACAGATATGGAACGATATACAGGAAAAGCGAAGGAAGCTCTTGTACTGGCAAGGAACACTGCTGAGGAACTGGGTTCCCGGACCATTGGCACGGAGCATATGCTGATGGGTTTGATTGAGGAAGGAAGCGGAACGGCGGCCATGGTGTTGAAAGCCAATGACGTAAAGGCGGAGCGGGTGCTGGAGCTTTTGCGGAAACTGGTTTCTTCCTACCAGAATACAAAGACCCGGGATCGGGAGGGATATACGCCCAGCGCCGTACGGGTTCTGGAAAACAGCTACCGGGAGGCTGTGCGGTTCCGCTCGCCCTTGATCGGAACAGAGCATATTTTAATGGCCATGCTGAAGGAATCTGACTGTGTGGCGATCCGGCTTTTAAATACACTGAACATCAACATACAGAAAGTATATATTGATCTTCTGGCCTCCATGGGAGAGGATACGGCAGCCGCCAGGGATGAGCTGCTCCGCGGCCGCAGCGGAAAAAACGGAAAAACAGCCACGCCCACGCTGGA
>CAJUDN010000027.1:9662-14295 GCA_910585355.1 uncultured Lachnospiraceae bacterium | reverse complement strand
AGTACAGCAGAGACTTAACCAGGCTCGCGGGAGATGGAAAGCTGGATCCGGTCATCGGCCGTGAACAGGAAATCAGGCGTGTGATTCAGATCCTAAGCAGGAGAACCAAAAACAATCCCTGCCTGATCGGTGAGCCGGGCGTCGGGAAAACAGCAGTGACGGAAGGTCTGGCACAGCTTATTGTTTCCGGGGATGTGCCGGATACCATTAAGGACAAACGTGTGGTGATTTTGGACCTTTCCGGGATGGTGGCCGGTTCCAAGTACCGGGGGGAATTCGAGGAACGCATTAAAAATGTCTTGAGTGAAGTGCGGGATGCGGGAAATGTCCTTCTGTTTATTGATGAGATTCACACCATCATCGGGGCCGGAGGGGCGGAAGGAGCTCTGGATGCCTCCAATATTTTAAAGCCCTCCCTGGCCAGGGGGGAGATTCAGCTGATTGGCGCCACCACCATCGAGGAATACAGAAAATATATCGAAAAGGATCCGGCCCTGGAACGGAGGTTCCAGCCCGTAACGGTGGAGGAGCCCACAGAGGAGCAAACCATTGAAATTTTAAAGGGACTCCGTTCCCGGTATGAGGAACATCACAATGTGACCATCACGGATGCCGCCGTGGCGGCCGCCGTTAAGCTGTCCTCCCGTTATATCAATGACAGGTTCCTGCCGGATAAGGCCATTGACCTCATTGACGAGGCGTCCTCCAAGGTACGGCTCACGGTTTATGTGGAGCCCAGAGGAATTAAAGAAACAGAAGAAGAAATCGTGGCGTTAGAAAAGGAAAAGGAGGATGCCGTCAAGGCCGAGGCCTACGAAGAGGCGGGAGAAATTAAAAAAAGACAGGAGAAAAAGAGAGAAAAGATCGCAAAGCTTAAGGAAAAGTGGGAAGAGGAAAAGACATCCAGAGTTCTTTTCGTGGACGAAGGAGAGATTGCGGATGTGGTGTCAGGCTGGACCAAGATCCCGGTGAGTAAGCTGAAGGAAGGGGAAACCGAGCGGCTTCTTAAGCTGGAGTCCATCCTTCACGAGCGCGTTGTGGGTCAGGAAGAGGCGGTTGCTGCCGTTTCCAAGGCGATCCGAAGGGGAAGAGTGGGCCTTAAGGATCCCAGACGTCCCATTGGCTCTTTCCTGTTTCTGGGCCCCACCGGCGTGGGAAAGACAGAGCTTTGTAAGGCTCTGGCGGAGGCCATGTTTGGAACAGAAAGCGCCCTGATTCGTGTAGATATGTCGGAATATATGGAGAAGCACAGCGTGTCCAAGATGATCGGCTCCCCGCCGGGATATGTGGGCTACGAGGGAGGCGGACAGCTCAGTGAGAAGGTACGGAGAAATCCCTACTCGGTGATTCTCTTTGATGAGGTGGAGAAAGCCCACCCGGATGTGTTCAACATTCTTCTTCAGGTGCTGGATGACGGCCATATCACAGACTCCCAGGGCCATAAAATTGATTTCAAGAACACCATCGTCATCATGACTTCCAATGCCGGAGCGGAAAACATCGTTGCGCCGAAGCATCTGGGGTTTGCGTCACAGGAAGATGAAACGTCCAGATATAACCGTATGAAAAGCGGTGTCATGGATGAGGTGAAACGGTTGTTTAAACCAGAATTTTTAAACAGAATCGACGAAATCATTGTTTTCCATCCTCTCAACAAGGACCATATGAAGGACATTGTATCCATTCTGCTTAATACGGTTGGTAAGAGGACAAAAGACCAGATGTCCATCCGCTTAAACGCGGGAGATGACGTGAAAGAGTATCTGATTGAAAAGGGGTACGATGAAAAGTACGGAGCCAGGCCCTTAAAGCGCACCATCCAGAATCTGGTGGAGGATAAACTGGCTGAGGCCGTGCTGGAGGGAAAGGTAAAAGAGGGCGATTCCGTGAAAATTTCCGTGAAAGAAGGGCAGCTTAAATTTTCCGCCAGACGTCCACAAACAACTAGAAAAAGCCATGTGGTTATGGTATAATGTCGTCAGACATTATACCTGTGCATCTGGTTTCTGCGTTTACCGCAGAAATCCAGGCACTGGAATCCGCCGGAGGAACCATGGCCGCTTGCGGGCATGGTATAATGTCGTCAGACATTATACCGGCGTCGATTCGCGTCCGTCTAAAGGGCGGACAAATACCTTGGCGAATCGAGTGCACCCAGCGGAGCATAGCATGTCGGAGACATGGTATAATGTCGTCAGACATTAGTAGAAAAAGCTTTCATGAAACACAAAAGGAGACTAAGTATTATGTCAGTGATCAATGAATTAATCCGCACGGAAGAAAACGGAACCATCAGCTTTGGAAATTACGCGCTGGATAAAAAATCCAAGGTTGAGGACTTTGAACATGATGGCGACTTGTATAAAGTGAAAACTTTCCATGAAATTACCAAGCTGGAGCGAAACGGCATGTTTGTTTATGAGTCTGTGCCGGGAACCACAGTCAGGGAATTTTCCGTAAAGGATACGGCTGTGTCTTTTAAAGTGGAAGGAAATCGGGACGCGCAGATTACAATTCAGCTGGAAGATGATATGGAATATGAAGTGTTTGAGGACGGCGTTGCCGTCGGCGGCATGAAAACTAACATGAGCGGAAAATTAAGCCTTTCTGTGGAGCTTTCTGAGGGAAGGACTGTTGAGGTAAAAGTAGTCCGCAAATAAGAGCAGGAAAAAGAAAGGGATTTTATAGTGGCAAAGGCAAAGAGCGGTACAGTATTTTTTTGTAAGGAATGCGGCTATGAATCCGGTAAGTGGATGGGGCAGTGCCCGGTATGCAGGGAATGGAATACCTTCGTGGAGGAGCCTGTGGCTTCTGAGAAGAAATCTCAGGCGGCTGAGCGAATCCGCATTCCCGGCAGGGGCGCTGCCCCTGTTCATATCTCGGACATTTCCATAGAGGACCAGGACCGGACCGCCACCGGCTATGGAGAGCTGGACCGGGTTTTGGGAAGCGGGATTGTGCGGGGGAGTCTGGTCCTGGTGGGCGGAGATCCGGGAATCGGTAAATCCACCCTGCTTTTGCAGGTATGCAGAAATCTTTCCCAGGCGGGGAAAAAGGTTCTTTATATTTCTGGGGAGGAGTCCTTAAAGCAGATTAAAATGAGGGCCAACCGAATCGGAGCCATAGAAGGGGAACTTTTATTTCTCTGTGAGACAAATCTGGATGTGATTGCCGGGGCGGTGGAGCAGACAAAGCCTCAGGTGGTAATTATTGATTCTATTCAGACCATGTACCGGGAGGATATTACCTCTGCACCCGGCAGCGTAAGCCAGGTCAGAGAGTCCACCCATCTTTTGATGCAGGTGGCAAAGGGGCTTGGAATTACCATCTTTATTGTGGGCCATGTGACCAAGGAGGGAGTTGTGGCAGGTCCCAGAGTGCTGGAGCATATGGTGGATACGGTGCTGTATTTTGAAGGAGACAGAAATGATTCCTACCGAATTTTAAGGGCGGTAAAAAACCGTTTTGGTTCTACCAATGAAATCGGCGTGTTTGAAATGCAGGAATGCGGCCTCATGGAGGTGAAAAACCCGTCGGAAATGCTGATTTCCGGCCGTCCCAGGGAAGCGTCGGGAGCGGTGGTAGCCTGTTCCCTGGAAGGAACCAGACCGATTTTACTGGAGGTTCAGGCTCTGGTGGCTGCCACCAGTTTCGGAATGGCCAGACGGACCGCCAACGGCGTGGATTATAACCGCATCAACATTCTTCTGGCCATTTTGGAAAAGCGCTGCGGCTATGCCATGAGTCGGTATGATGCTTATGTTAACATCGCGGGTGGAATGAAGATGAATGAACCTGCTCTCGATCTGGCTGTGGTTATGGCTTTGGTATCCAGCTTTAAAAACCGGGAAGTGGACCCGGGAATGCTGATTTTCGGGGAAGTGGGCCTTTCCGGTGAGGTTCGCGGAGTATCTCAGGCGGCTCAGAGAGTGGCGGAGGCGGTGAAAATGGGATTTACCGCCTGTGTTCTTCCAAAGGCAAATCTGGTCAGGATAAAGGAGGAAAGAAGAATCCAGTTAATCGGCGTGGAGAATGTGAGGGAGGCCATCAGCTTGATTTAAGTAACAGTTCAGCCTTGGGAAGATTCCAGGTGAAAAACGTGTTGAAAACTTGTTGTTATAAGCATTTTTGCCCGGAATTTTCATAAGGCGGACGCCGCATGTTTCTTGTCCGCGATACGCGGGCAGAAGATACAAGGCTGAACTGTTACCTAATTTAAAATTATTTCAAAAATTTCAGTTGACATTTAACAGTTCTTATGATAAACTCTCTGAGTATGAGAAACACAGGGGAATAGTTCAATGGTAGAGCAGCGGTCTCCAAAACCGTAGATGGGGGTTCGAGCCCCTCTTCCCCTGCTGAGAGAAATGGTGGTATTTGATGATTTTGCGTCATGGAATATCACCTTTTGTATACCCCCAATCCATGCTTCCGGTGGTAAACACACTCTAGAGTGGTGCAAAAGTGCATATGACACGTATGAGGGCCTGCCGCAATCACACGGCAGACCCTCTGATGATTTCCACATGTAGTTTAGACCCGGATATCCAGATGCTCTCCCAGACCGGAAGTTGGAATGGAGGCTGTCTCGATCATCTCGGTAGATCGGAAGAGCGTCGTGTAGGGAAAGAGT
>CAJUDN010000027.1:0-9652 GCA_910585355.1 uncultured Lachnospiraceae bacterium | reverse complement strand
CATCTCGGTCAGTGCTTCGCCGGAAACTTCCATTGTATCCAGAACTTTAGACATTAAAGCCACTCCTATGTTTGAAGCGATCCGGTTTGTTGACATGGAAAAAGATAAAGCTGCAATATCCATATATGCTACCTCCGCTATGAAATATCATTATAGAAATGATAGCAGAAATTTCAGAGAAAATCAAGAGAGAATCAGGCGGGAATCAAACTGTCATGTGCCGGGGGAGCGAACAGCAGCTTTTACTTTTTCATGAAAGCGGTTAAAATCTCCAGAGAAAATAAAGGAATTAAACGATTTGCATAAAAAAAACTTTTAACCATAAAAAAGATAGTGAAATTTGTCGGTTGACTGTTTTTCCATCTGATGGTATAAAAGAATTAACGCAGTTAGAAAAACAAAAGTTTCTCGGTGTGTAAAGGAGTTTATCGTTATGATGAAGCAGAGAAAAATTAAAATCTCTTCTATCGCAGCAGCAAAAGACTTTGTATCCAAGGCAACTGAGTGTGATTTTGACATTAATATTTTCTACAACCGCGTAATCATAGATGCAAAGTCCATCTTGGGAGTTCTCAGTCTGGACCTTACTAAGGTACTGACTGTTGAGTATGACGGAGAGAATGCTGAGCTGGAAAAATTTATTGAAGAGAATGATGTATCCAAAAAGGATGCAGTTGCTTAAAAATTATCTGGATTACAAAAGAAGGGCTGTCGTACCGTTTTAGGTACGCCGGCCCTTCTTTTCATACGCCTGTCGTACGCTTTTTTGACATTTACAGGCTCATATGGTAAGATGAACCAAGAATATCGATGGGGGAAAGGGCCATGGAACAGAGAACGGCAGAAAACAGAAAACTGGTTAAAATTTCCGTCCGGAATCTGGTGGAATTCGTACTGCGGTCCGGGGATATTGACAGCCGTCACTCTTCTTCTGCACAGAAGGACGCCATGGTGGCCGGAGGAAAAATCCACAGAAAAATTCAAAAACGCATGGGAAGCGGTTATCGGGCAGAGGTACCCTTAAAGCACAGCGTTGAGGACGAGGAGCAGGAGATCGAGCTTCTTGTGGAGGGGCGGGCCGACGGGATTTTTGAGGAAAACGGAATTGTCATTATTGACGAAATCAAAGGTATGTACATGGACGTTTCCAGGCTGACAGAGCCTGTTATGGTCCACATGGCCCAGGCCATGTGCTACGGGTATTTTTACTGCTGTGACAATGATCTGGATGGCATCCGCCTTCAGATTACCTACTGCAATCTGGAAACAGAAGAAATCAAACGTTTTTTGGAGGACAAGTCCAGAGAGGAACTGGAAATCTGGTTTTCCAATGTGGCTCATGAATATTTCAAATGGGCCAGATACCTTTACCATCATGAGCTGGTCCGGGATGCCTCGATTAAGGAGCTGGAATTTCCATACCCTTACCGGAAAGGGCAGAGAGATCTGGTGGTGGCAGTATATAAAACGATTATAAGAAAAAAGAAGCTGTTCATTCAGGCTCCCACAGGAATCGGAAAAACCCTGTCCACGGTCTTTCCGGCGGTAAAGGCCATGGGTGAGGGGAAAGGGGAGAAACTGTTTTATCTGACAGCCAAGACCATCACAAGAACCGTGGCGGAGGAAGCCTTTCGCATTTTGCGAAAGCAGGGGTTAAGTTTCACTTCCGTGACCATCACGGCAAAGGAAAAGCTCTGCCTTATGGAGAGCATGGAATGCAATCCGGAGGCCTGTCCTTATGCCAGGGGACATTATGACCGGGTCAATGAGGCGGTATTTGACATTCTCCATCTGGAGCAGGAAATGACTGGAGAAAAAATCACAGAATATGCGAGGAAATACCAGGTATGTCCCTTTGAGTATTGTTTGGATATTTCAGGCTGGACTGACGGCATTATCTGCGATTACAACTATGTTTTTGACCCGAATGTGCGGCTGAAACGTTATTTTGCCGAGGGAAATAAAGGAGAGTACCTGTTTTTGGTGGACGAGGCCCACAATCTGGTGTCCAGAGCCAGGGAAATGTACAGTGCAGAGATTGAAAAGAACGGGGTTCTTGAGGTAAAGCGCGTTGTGAAGGGAAAATCCCCAAGACTGGACCGGCGTCTGGAATCCTTAAATAAGCTGATGCTCTCCATGAAGCGGGAGTGTGAGGAATGGAAGCTTCTGGAAGATGTGACCGCTCTGGCTGCCGGGGTGATGGCTGTTTTTGCCGAAATGGAAACTTTTATGGAGGACTTTGCAGAGTTTCCGGGGCGGGATGCAGTACTGAATTTTTATTTCTGCCTCAGAGACTTTTTAAACATATATGAAGAGCTGGGGGATCACTACAGGATCTATGCAAAGAACCATGGAAGCATGGGATTTTCTGTGCGTCTGTTCTGCGTGAACCCGGCAAAACCTCTTTCCCGGTGCATGGGGCAGGGAAACAGTACGATTTTGTTTTCAGCTACTCTGCTTCCAATTAAATATTATAAAACGTTACTTTCCTTGGACCAGGAAGACTATGCCGTTTATGCAAAATCTCCGTTTCCGGAAGAGAATCGGCTTCTTATGGTGGCCACTGATGTCAGCAGCCGTTATACCAGACGGAACGGGACAGAATACAGGAAGGTGGCAGATTACATCCGCGCCGTAGTCCAGGGGAAATGCGGAAATTATATGATATTTTTTCCCTCTTACCAGTACATGGCCGAGGTTTTGAAAATTGTTGATGAAAACTCTCTGGAAGCAGATATTCTGGTTCAGGGTCAGGGAATGGGGGAGCCGGAGAAAAGGGAATTTTTAGAGGAATTTGAAAAGGAGAGGAATCATTCCCTGGCGGCTTTTTGCGTCATGGGCGGCGTGTTCTCTGAGGGGATTGATTTAAAGGAAGAGCGGCTCATCGGGGTGGTCGTAGTGGGGACCGGGCTTCCTATGATTTGTGTGGAGCAGGAGGTTCTTAAGGGATATTTTGAGGAGACGGAAGAGAGAGGATTTGATTTTTCCTACCAGTATCCCGGAATGAATAAGGTTCTTCAGGCAGCCGGACGGGTAATCCGGACACCGAAAGACAAAGGAGTTATTCTTCTGCTGGATGACAGGTTTCTGCGGAGAGAATATCTGGAATTGTTTCCCAGAGAGTGGGAGCATTTTCAAATGGTAAACCGGAACAATGTGGCCATGTGCCTGGAAGACTTTTGGAGGAAGTGACGGCTTAAAGCATGTTTATGAACTGTCTGGCCGCCTGTGAAATAGGAATGGTTTCGTTGTAGGCTACGATCAGTTTCCGCTTGGGAAGAGTTTCTGTGAGCGTTAAAACATATAAGTCCTTTTCGCCTTCCGGAATGCAGAAATCCGGCACGAAGGCGATTCCTAAACCAATGCGGGCCAGATCGATGAGGAGATCATTGCTGCTTAATTCAATTTCCGGGACCAGATCCAGATGGGATTTCTGGAACAGGGTGTGGAGGAATTCGCTGGTGGTACTTTTCCGGTCCAGCATCATAATGGGATGATTCTTGAGCTCTTCCAGGGTGATTTGTCTGCCCATTAAGGGAAAATGGTCTGCATTGGCAACAAAAACGTCACCAAATTCCCGTATAGCCCTTACGTTCAGGGTGTTTGAGAGACCGGAATTGGGATAGTTTGTGATGATGAAATCCACCTGCCCGTTTTCCAGAAGATGGGCGCATTCAATGGAGGTGGAGTTGGTAACTTTTATGTGGACACTGGGGTAAGAGCTGTGGAAGGAGTTCAAATAAGGCACCAGAAAATAGCGGCAGATGGTGTCGCTGGCTGCGATCCTAAGCTGGCCGCCGTTTAAGGAATTGGCCTCCAGAAGCTGGTTTTCCCCTTTACGGATCAGGTTCATGGCGGGCTCAATGTGCTTGAAGAGAATTTCGCCTTCGGGAGTGAGCCGGACCTTTTTTGTGCTGCGGACAAAGAGACTCTGGCCCAGCTTTTTTTCCAGAACTTTGACAGACTGGCTGACGGCGGACTGTGAAATGAAAAGCTGCTTGGAAGCCTCAGAAAAGCTTAAGGTTTTGGCAACATAATAGAAAACTTTATATAATTCATAATTAATATCCATCATTAGACCTCCTTATAAGCATCAGTATATTCTATCACAGGAATATTGGTTTGAAAAGGGGAAAATAAACGGAAAAACCAGAAAGGAAGAAAATATGAAACGGGAAGATATGGAATGGGAGGATATGGAGCAGGAGGACAGGAAGCGAAAGGACATGGAACCGGAGGAGGAAATCTCAGCAGAGGATATTTACCGTATTTACATGGAGGAAGTGGCTGCCATCTCTCCCTGCTCGGAAGCGGAAAATTTAAGGCTGCTTTTGGAGGTAAAAAAGGGCAGCGAGGAAGCCAGAAAACGGATGATTGAAGGAAACTTACGGACTGCCCTTTTATATGTCCGGGAGTATTTAAATCGTGGGGTGGCCATGGTGGATTTGATTCAGGAGGCCAGCATGGAGCTTATGATGCTGGTGGATGAGGGTCTGGAAGGCAGTTTTGAACGGCTTTTGGAGAGCAGAATCCGGGTACGGATGGAGGAAGTGATTAAAGAGCAGAAAGCAGAAGCTGAGATTGAACAGGAAATGCTCGCCAGGGTCAACGTACTCCAGGAAATATCAAAGCAGATGGCCAGGGAGCTGGGACGGGAAGCCAGCTTAAAGGAACTGGCGGAACGGATGAAAATGACAGAGGACGATGTCCGGGAAATCATGAAGGTGACCATGGACGCATTAAGCCTCAGCGAGGCCAACCGGAACCTTCAAAGCTAATCTGGCCGCGGCCCTTCTGCCGCAGGCGGGAGGCAGCCGTAAGGGACTCAGGCACAAAGAACAATAATATTAGAAAATATTATAGATTAAATTAGATTTATTAATTTTACTAATCTTTTGGCTTTGTGGTAAAATTAAGAAAGCAATTTGTCTTAAACAAGTACAGGCTTGCACGGATTTTGAAGTAAACAGGGTCGGTATTCGTGTCAGCTGTGCATTTGCGAAGCGACGGCGCAGTGGTGCTGCGTCTGGCGTCACTGACGCTTAAAGCCGCCGCAGACGGTATTCAATGGATAAAAAAATCATACATTACACTGCCGAAAAAGTGCGAGGAGGAGAAAACATGAGCGTAAAACGCGTATTTGTTGAGAAAAAGCCGGAATTTGCCATAAAGGCCAAAGAGCTCCGCTCAGAGATTGAGAGCTATCTTGGAATTACCGGAGTGACCGGTGTCCGTGTATTGATCCGCTACGATATTGAAAATATTTCCGAGGCCGTTTATAAAGAGGCTTTGGCCACAATCTTTTCCGAACCTCCGGTGGATGATGTGTTCGAGGGCACATTCCTTCACAATGCATCCGATACCGTATTTTCTGTGGAATACCTGCCGGGCCAGTTTGACCAGAGAGCAGATTCCGCAGAGCAGTGTGTAAAGCTTTTAAATGAGACAGAAGAGCCTGTCATTAAGTCCGCCGCTACCTATGTGATTTCCGGAAGTCTTACGAAGGAACAAACGGAGGCCATCAAGTCTTTCTGTATTAATCCGGTGGACTCCCGCGAGGCGGCAGAGGAGATTCCGGAGACCCTGGTTGCCGTATTTGAAAAGCCCGCAGACGTTGCCGTGTTTGAGGGGTTTAAAACGATGGGGGATGGCGGGCTTAAGGAACTCTACGGTTCCTTAAACCTTGCCATGACCTTTAAGGACTTTCTGCATATCCATAATTACTATAAAAATGAAGAGAAGCGCGACCCGTCCGTGACAGAAATCCGCGTGCTGGATACCTACTGGTCCGATCACTGCCGTCACACTACGTTTTCCACCGAGTTAAAGAATATTTCCTTCACTGAGGGCGATTACAGAAAGCCTATTGAAGAGACATTTAAGAAATACCTGGCGGACCATCAGGAGATATATAAGGGAAGAGACGACAAATTCGTATGCCTTATGGATCTGGCGTGCCTTGGAGCAAAGAAGTTACGGAAAGAGGGTAAGGTGGAGGATCTGGAGATTTCCGAGGAAATCAACGCCTGCTCCATCGTGGTTCCGGTGGAGATTGACGGAAAGACCGAGGAATGGCTTGTAAATTTTAAAAATGAGACTCACAACCATCCCACGGAGATTGAGCCCTTCGGCGGTGCGGCCACCTGTCTTGGCGGCGCCATCCGGGACCCGCTTTCCGGCCGTACCTATGTATACCAGGCCATGCGTATCACCGGTGCGGCGGATCCCACGAAATCCTTAAAGGAGACGTTAAAGGGAAAGCTCCCCCAGAGAAAGATCGTTACCGAGGCGGCCCATGGGTACAGCTCCTATGGAAACCAGATCGGTCTGGCCACAGGTTTTGTAAAAGAATTATACCATCCCGGTTATGTGGCAAAGAGAATGGAGATCGGCGCTGTCATGGCTGCCGCTCCCAGAGCAAACGTAATCCGTGAAACCTCCGATCCGGGCGATATCATCATTCTCCTTGGCGGACGGACCGGGCGGGACGGTATCGGCGGCGCCACTGGTTCCTCCAAGGTTCACACCGAGGAATCCATTGAGGTCTGCGGCGCAGAGGTCCAGAAGGGAAACCCGCCCACAGAGCGGAAAATCCAGAGAATGTTCCGCCGTCCGGAGGTTTCCAGACTGATTAAGAAATGTAATGACTTCGGTGCAGGCGGCGTTTCCGTTGCCATCGGTGAGCTGGCGGCGGGGCTTAGGATCGACCTGGACCGGGTACCGAAAAAGTATGCCGGACTTGACGGCACAGAGCTTGCCATTTCCGAGTCCCAGGAACGTATGGCTGTTGTGGTGGACCCGAAGGATGTGGATGCGTTCTTAGGTTATGCCGCAGAGGAGAATCTGGAAGCCGTCACTGTGGCGGAGGTGACAGAGAGCCCGCGCCTTGTGATGACCTGGAGAGGAAAGACCATCGTCGATTTAAGCCGCGCCTTTTTAGACACCAACGGCGCCCATCAGGAGACTGATGTGACTCTTGAGGTTCCAAACCGTGAGGGCAGCCCTTTTGTAAAAAAGGAGATTGGGAATGTGAGGGAGAGCTGGCTTAAGATGCTCGCTTCCCTCAATGTGTGCTCCCAGAAGGGCCTTGTGGAGATGTTCGACGCCTCCATCGGCGCGGGCACCGTTATGATGCCCTATGGCGGAAAGTATCAGCAGACAGAGATTCAGACCATGGTGGCAAAACTTCCGGTTCTCAAAGGAAAATGCGATGCCGTTACCATGATGAGCTATGGCTTTGATCCCTATTTGTCAAGCTGGAGCCCCTATCATGGAGCCGTTTATGCAGTACTGACCTCCATTGCCAAGATTGCGGCAGCCGGCGGCGACTATAAGAAAATCCGTTTTACCTTCCAGGAGTATTTCCGCAGAATGAGCGAAGAACCGACCCGCTGGAGCCAGCCTTTTGCAGCACTTCTCGGCGCATATGACGCGCAGCTTGGATTCGGCCTTCCCTCCATCGGCGGTAAGGACAGCATGTCCGGGAGCTTTAAGGAAGAGGGCGGAGAGGAAGTGAATGTTCCGCCAACCCTGGTTTCTTTCGCTGTGGACGTGGCGGACCAGAAGACCATGATTTCTCCGGAATTTAAGAAGGCCGGAAGTAAAATCGTTGTATTTCATATTGAAAAAGATGCCTATGATCTTCCTGTTTACGGACAGATCATGGATGGTTATGAAAAATTATTTGAAGATATTAAGGCGGGCCGCGTGATTTCCGCTTATGCGGTGGAAGGAAACGGTATGGCTGAGGCAGTCAGCAAGATGGCGTTTGGCAACCACATGGGTGTGAAGATCGAACACAATGTGGATCCCAGAGACTTCTTTGCACCGGGCTGGGGTGACATCGTATGCGAAGTGCCTGACGGCAGCGTGGGCGGACTTTCCATGTCCTATACTGTAATTGGTGAAGTGACTGATAAGGCGGCCTTTGAGTACGGAAATGTATCCATTTCCCTCACGGAGGCCATGGACGCATGGAACGCGCCCCTTGAGGATGTGTTCCCCACGGAGTCCGGCGTGTCAGGGACAGAGGTAAAGGAGAACCTCTTTAGGGCAGATTCGATTGCCGTCTGCACCCATAAGATCGGTACTCCAAACGTATTCATTCCGGTATTCCCGGGAACCAACTGTGAGTACGACAGTGCGAAGGTATTTGAGCAGGCGGGCGCTAATGTATCGGCGAAGGTATTCAAGAATCGCAGTGCAGAGGACATCAGAGACTCTGTCGAGGTATACAAAAAAGAGATTGCAAAGGCCCAGATTCTTATGTTCCCGGGCGGCTTCTCCGCAGGCGATGAGCCGGAGGGCTCTGCGAAATTCTTTGCGGCCGCTTTCCGCAATGAGGTAATCAGGGAAGAGGTCGAAAAGCTTTTAAATGAGAGAGACGGTCTGATCTTAGGCGTCTGCAACGGCTTCCAGGCGCTCATTAAGCTGGGACTGGTTCCGGAAGGAAAGATCACTGGGCAGAAGCCGGATTCTCCTACCTTAACCTACAATACCATCGGACGTCATGTGTCCAAGATGGTAAACTTAAAAGTGGTATCCAATAAGTCCCCGTGGCTTTCCGGAGCGGAGCTTGGCGGCATTTATGTGAACCCGGTTTCCCATGGCGAAGGCCGGTTTGTGGCGGATGACGCATGGTTAAAGACTTTGTTTGCCAATGGCCAGGTGGCCACCCAGTACGTGGACGCGGATGGAAATCCCACCATGGACGAGTACTGGAATCCCAATGGCTCCTACATGGCCATCGAGGGCATCACGAGCCCGGACGGACGCGTATATGGTAAGATGGCTCATTCCGAGAGGCGCGGCGATGCAGTTGCCAAAAACATTTATGGCGAGCAGGATATGAAGATTTTTGAGAGCGGCGTAAGGTACTTTAAGTAATGGAAACGCTTTGCTCCCATCCTATCGAAAAGGAGCGGCAGCAGGTCCCCATTCCCTCAGGTGCTTGAGTACTAAAGTTGAAAATGAGAAATAGTTTCGACCCCTGAATTGACTTTTCGACAGGCATTGTGTATCATTGAGTCAGTAGTAGAGAGGAGTGATACAATGAACACGGAACAAATGCTCGAAGTCATACTACAAAAGATAAATACCATGGATGCCAGAATGGAAAACGTGGAAAACAAGATTGATTCTATGGACGCCAGAATAGATTCCATAGACGCCAGGGTGAAACTTTTGGAGCCCCTGTCTCAGCAGGTGAAGGAAATCCAGCTGACTCTGGAAAACGAGATCAGCAAAAAAATTAACATCATCGCAGAAGGTCATCTTGATTTGAGCCGTAAGCTGGATGAGGCAATGGGGTTTCAGAAGAGAGAGGAAATGATTCGCCTGCGGATAACTTCACTGGAAGGCGACGTACAGAGAATAAAAAGCAGAATCGGAATGTCGATGTAAAGGAGAGCGGAGCCGGAAAAAGAAGTTTGTGACAGGTAGATTGGTTTTGATGGGAAAGGAACATAAAAGGGATGGGCGCCGCCGGGTTATGCCGGCTGTGCCCATCCCCTTTTTACGGCTTTAGCCTGTTGAGGACATTGGAGTTTTTCGGGTTCCGAAAAATGGAAATGCCCTCAACAAAAACCACCCGCTGTGCGGGCAATGTCGTCAACTTAAGAGTATCTGGTTCAAAAAAGCTGAATGGTAACAG
>CAJUDN010000026.1 GCA_910585355.1 uncultured Lachnospiraceae bacterium | reverse complement strand
CCTATCCAGGTTCCTGCCGGTATTATCTGCATTCCCCCGGCTGCTTTTTGTCTCAACAGCAACGTTTCATATCATATCACGCTGCTTTGCGTTTGTCAACGACTTTTTTCATCTTTTTTCGATTTTTTCTTCAGCATTTTCGATATCAGATGAAACGCAGAAGGAGGGATTTGAACCCTCGCGCCGCTACTAACGACCTACTCCCTTTCCAGGGGAGCCCCTTCAACCACTTGGGTACTTCTGCTTGTGGTTAAATCACATTCCTAACGAAATCTACGTTTTACTTTCTCTGCACCAGGAACTTGTCCTTTTACTCAAACTCCGCGTTCACAAGTACAGTAGCGGAGAGAGTGGGATTCGAACCCACGCGCCCTTTCGGACAAACGGTTTTCAAGACCGCCTCGTTATGACCACTTCGATATCTCTCCAAAGCGTTCTCTCAAACGTGCTCATTCATTTTATCCGATGAATTCAATTTTGTCAAGCATTTTTTTCCACTTTTTTAACTTTTTATGTAGCAGTTCCGCCTTGCGAAGATTCCGAGTAAAAAACGCGCTGAAAGCCTGCTTTCATAAGCGTTTTTTGCTCGGAATCTTTATGAGACTGACACCGCATGTTTCTTGTCTGCGGTACGCGGGCAAGAAGATGTAGGGCTGAATTGTCGCATACGCGAACCCCCATAAGCGGTCACATGGTTCGGCCTCTTAAAAAGCACTCAGCTATCTTCATGTCCTCCGGTGTAGTAACCTTAATATTCTCATAGCTTCCTTCCGTTAGTTTAACCTGTTTGGAGGCCAGGGTCTCCACCACCATGGCATCATCTGTAATTCCTTTTTGGCTGCTCTCATCCGACAAAAGCTTTTCATATGCATCAAAAACCAATCCATAATGAAATGCCTGAGGAGTCTGAATCTGCCACAGAGTACTCCTGTCTGGAGTATAATCAGCAAACCCATTGCCATCATCCACTTTTATGGTATCCTTCACAGGCATGGCCGCCACACAGGCTCCATATTGCCTGGCTTCCTCCAGGGTACGTCTGATGATGTCCCGGGTCACCAGGGGTCTTGCCCCGTCGTGAATCAAAACTACGCCATCCCGATTCATAATTTCCGTAAGGGCCATAAGACCTTCATAAACAGAATGATACCGTTCCCGCCCTCCCGGCACTATCTTTGCAACTTTAGAAAACCCATATACGTTTATGATTTTTTCCCGACAATAAGAGATTTCCCCTTCTCCGGTCACTAAAATCACCGCCTCCACCGGACTTTCTTCAAATGCCTTCAGGGAATAATAGAGCAGCGGCTTTTCATTTAAAAGAAGAAACTGTTTGGCCACTGCGGTATGCATCCGTTTTCCCTGTCCCGCGGCTAACACCACCGCCGCTGTTTTTATCCTCCTTTCTGTCATCTCACCGTTCTCCCAGCCTTAAATTCGCAACGGCATTCAGATCCCATCCCGCGCGGGCTCCATTGATATACTCATAGTAAGCCGCCGCTCCGATCATGGCCGCATTGTCTGTACAGAAAACAGGAGATGGATAATAAAGTTTGATTCCGGCCTCCCCGCAGGCTTTTTCCATTCCGGCGCGAAGAGCCGAGTTGGAGGCCACGCCGCCTGCAATGGCCAGTTTTTCGTATCCATACTTCTTCGCTGCCGCCACCGTCCGCGATACGAGAACATCCACCACCGCGTTCTGGAAAGATGCTGCCAGATCCGGTACGCAGATAGTCTCTCCCTTCATTTCTGCCTGGTTAATATAATTGAGCACAGCAGACTTCATACCACTGAAGCTGAAATCATAGTCGGAACCGCCCACCTTTGCCCGTGGAAATTCCATGGCGTGAGGATTGCCTTCCCTGGCGGCCTTATCCACTTTGGGACCGCCCGGATATCCAAGGCCTACGGCCCGTGCCACTTTGTCAAAAGCTTCTCCGGCCGCATCGTCCATGGTCCGGCCGATGATTTCAAATTCCCCATAATCCTTTACGATTACCAGATGAGTATGCCCGCCGGATACAATCAGACAGACAAAAGGCGGTTCCAGGTCCGGATGCTCAATGAAATTGGCGGAAACATGTCCCTCGATGTGATGAACCCCAACCAAAGGTTTTTTTGCCGCATAGGCAATGGCCTTGGCCTCCGCCACGCCCACCAGTAACGCTCCTATTAACCCCGGGCCATAGGTCACGGCGATGGCGGTCATTTCTTCCAGAAGCATATGAGCGTCATCAAGGGCTGCCCGGATCACCTGATTGATTTTTTCTATGTGCTTTCTGGATGCAATCTCCGGCACTACGCCGCCGTAAAGGGTATGGAGGGCAATCTGGGAAGAAATCACATTGGATAATACTTCCCTTCCGTTTTTCACTACCGCCGCCGCCGTCTCGTCACAGGAGCTTTCGATGGCAAGAATATATACATCCTCTTCTGTCTTGTGTCTCTTCATGTTTAAACGCCTCTTTTTTGCTGTTAATCTTCATCAAACCCCAGCTCCACGGACCAGCCGTCCCGGGCCGTTTTAATTTTGGGAAAAATTTCCCTGATTTCATTTAAATATTCTTCCGGGCGCATTAAGGACGGACTGTAATGGGTCAGCCACATTTCTTTTGGATTTGCCTCTTTTCCTAAGTCTGCCGCCTCCTGGAATGTCATGTGTTTATATTCTCTGGCTTTCGCCGCTTTATCCTTTTCGCCGTACATGCCCTCACAGATAAAAAGATCATTCTCCTTCGCGTATTCCGAAATTACCGGAACCGGCCTGGTGTCTGTGGAATAAGTGACTGAAAGACCGCGGCGCTTTTCCCCGAGCACCATATCCGGAGTCAGAGTACGTCCTTCAAATTCAATGACTTCGCCCTTCTGTAAGCGGCTCCAGAACCTTTGTGGAATTTCCTGGGCTTTCGCCCGATCCACATCAAATTTTCCATTTCTCGGAATGGAAATCCTGTAACCATAACAGGGGACATTGTGGTTCACACGAAACGCATCAATCACATAAGGACCGGCCTTCAGCTGTTCCCTTGCCTCGGAAAACTCATGGAAGAAAAGGGAAAAGGGCAGTTCCGGCGCAATTATCCGAAGGGCTCCAACCACACGCTCCAGTCCTTTGGGACCGGCAAGAAGCACCGGCTCCGTCCGCTCCGCATTTCCCATGGTCAAAAGAAAGCCCGGAAGCCCGCTGATGTGGTCTGCATGGTAATGGGTAAAGCAGATCACGTCCACCGGCTTGGGACTCCATCCTTTCTCCTTTAACGCAATCTGGGTTCCCTCTCCGCAGTCGATCAGCAGGCTGCTTCCATCGCACCGTGCCATCATGGCCGTAAGCCAGCGGTAAGGGAGAGGCTGCATACCTCCCGTCCCCAGTAAACAGATATCTAACATTCCTTTTTCCTCATTTCCTGAATCATATCAAACCGCCTTCACTCTGTAACAAACGTAACCGTTCAGGAGATATCCGAACTGTTACTGACAAACAGCATCATAACATAAAATATCCGCGAAAAGCAAGAGAGGGTATCGTAAAAATCAGAAATCCGCAGCAATTCCGCCCCGCGCTTCCTGCCCGTTGCAAACGGACAATGAAATGCAGGGAGGAACTGCTGCGGAATTTCTGCAGTATCCTCTTAATTTGTTTTCTAAACGGACATGCCCGTCACCAGGCACCACCATGAATGAAAGTTTTTCCTATGAGCCTCTGGCGGATGTGCAGAAAACGGGAGTGGAAGATGCCGCTTCGCGGCCCCGTTTTCGCACGTTCAGCGCCGGGGCGCTGAACTTTCATAGTAACTTTTACTGTGATCAGAAAAGCTCTGTCTGTTCCTCCACATCCACCGGGAGCCTGAACTGGTTTATAAGCTCATCATAGCATGACTCACAAAGGTCAAAGTGATGAACCTCGCCGTCCTTTTCTGAAAAGTAGTCCCATGCATGATCAAACATGGCGGCTCCTTCCCGTGCAATTCCCTCTTTTACCGCAATTTTTTTGCCGCACAAATTGCAGAATACCGTTTCCAACTGTCCGTTTTTTCCGTACTTTCTCATGTAATCCTCACCTTTCCGCTTCCTGTATTGTATGCTGTCCGGATTCCTTCCATCGGTTCCGGATACCCCTACATTATAGCTGAAAAAAGGTCGGATTTAAGTGGTAATTCCTAGAAGTCCGCGTCGCCACATGATGAATGCGTCCTCCGTGGGGCTGTGATAGTATCCCCGTCTTACGGCCTCTTTTTTAAAACCATATGATTTATAAAGGTTTATGGCGGCTTCATTCCCTGCTCTCACCTCCAGGGTAAGATCAAAGACCTCTTTTTCTTTTGCAGATTTTACCATCTGGTCCATCAATTTCCGGGATAAACCATGGCCGCGAAATTCTTTTTTCACCGCAATCCGCATTAGTTCCCCCTCGCCGGAGAGGAAGCGGACATTGAGATAGCCGCAGAGGATACCGTCCCGGCGCATCATAACCCAGGCCTCATCATAAGGATTTTTTAACATATCCTGCAAAAGTCCCTCTGACCATGCATCAGAAAAACATTCCTTCTCCATGGCGGCCACCGCCGCCACATCATCTTCCGACATAGGTCTTAGCATCAGCATTCTGCACCCTCTTTTTTCGCAGCAGCCTGTTCCCTTGCCTCTCTCTCCCGCTCCGCCTGGGATTTTCTTAAATAATCAGGCCCGTGTTCGTCTGCTGTTTCTACCTTACCTTCTTTAAAGTAAACTGCCCCCAGGGCCGCTACAGAGGCCGCCCTTTGGCGATTTGTGTGGGCCGGGGCGAACCGGAAGGGAACTGACACGTTTTCTTCAACCTGCTTTTCGTATACAGGCACACCATCGCCCAGAAAAATCACAGGTTCTCCCAATCCGTTTAAAATCTGAATCAGGTTCCCCATGTCCATGACATCCTGTCCATGTACGATCTCAAACTCCTTTTCGAATCGGTAAATTCCTGTATACACCTGATTCCTTCTGGCGTCCATAATGGGACAGATAAGAGCCCCCGCCCCGTAAAGATTATAGGCTGTGGCATCCAGCGTCGGAACATGAATCAGTGGTTTATTCAAAGCCAGCCCCAGTCCCTTGGCTGTGGCGGATCCAATCCGAAGACCTGTAAAAGAGCCGGGGCCCCCGGATACGGCAATGGCGTCTATGGTGGAAAGCTCAATTCCAAGGAGCTCCACCATGGAATCAATCATGGGAAGCAGTGTCTGGGAATGGGTCTTTTTAAAGTTTGCCGTATATTCGGCCATGGTAACTCCGTCCTCCACAATAGCCACAGAAGCTACCAGGGACGAACTCTCAATCCCTAAAATACGCATTTATGTCTCCTCAACCGTAATTTTTCTGTAGTCGAAGCCCTTTTCCAGATCCTTTTCGATGGTTACTGTTGTAACATGCGGCGGAAGAATCTCCACAATAAGGCCGGACCACTCAATCAGGGTAACTCCTTCTCCATAAAAACAGTCCTCGTACCCCACCTCCTCCATCTCGCTCACATCACCGATTCGGTATACATCAAAATGGTACATGGGTACTCTCCCGGTGTCATACTGTTTCACAATGGTAAATGTGGGACTATCCACCGGCTCCGTAATTCCCAGTCCAGCAGCGAATCCTTTTGTGAACACGGTTTTTCCCACACCCAGCCCGCCGTTTAAGCAAATGATTTCCCCGGGAAGCGCGGTTTCTCCCAGCTGTTTCCCCAGAGCATAAGTATCCTCCGGACAGCGGCTTATTTTTATCATGCTTTCAGCCCCTTCATTTTGCCAACCGGAAGATTCTTTTTTAAGATGCTCTCCAGCTCTTTTTCTCTGCCTTCAACGGAACGTTTGGGAATCAGGTAAGCGCGGACAGGACCCACTTTGATAATATACAGGCTCTTTATGCAGATCACTTTCCAGATCTGCCCCCACTCCATATCTCCGGTAACTCCGCCCTGTTCCACTGCAAACTTTTCATCTGACAGAGTCAGGGTTATAGGGAGCGAAAATCCTGTTGATGCGGCCTGCTTCTTCGATTTTTGCATCAGCAGAACCGGCTGCACCACAGTAAACATCAGAGCGCATAATACTAACAGAATTCTCTGGTATACGCTTACTGTGGGCCAATTCCAGGTCACAGCAAGAATTGCCACCGCCCCCGCAGTAAAGACAATATTAAAAAGCCCTGTGAATCCGCTGTACGAATTGTACATGGAAAAATCAAACAAATCCCTGGCTGTCATTTTCACAACAATTTTCATTTTTTCTTATTCCTTAAAGGCTTTTAAAATCCGTTCCATGCATTCTGCAATGACGCTTCGCGGAGACGCCACGTTAATACGCTCAAAGCCTTTTCCGGCATCACCGAAGATGTAGCCTTCGTCCAGAGCCACTTTCGCCTTTTTCTGCATCAGTTCTTCCAGCCTTTTCTCATCCCCGTTAACATAGCCGTTAAAATCAATCCAGGCCAGGTAGGTACCCTCTGCCGGAACCAGATGCGCCTTGGGAAGATGCTCTTTTAAGAAACTGTCGATGTAAGCAAAATTGCCGTCCAGGTATTCCTTCACCTGTTCCAGCCACTCTTCACCTTCTCTGTAAGCAGCCACCATGGCGGTAAGGCCCAGAGTAGAGGCGCCATTCATGGATAACTTGTTTCCGATGAAATCATTCCATTTTTTCTTTAATTCTTCGTTACGAATTATAATATTGGACGTCTTCATGCCCGCCAGATTAAATGTCTTGCTGGGAGCCGTGCAGACTGCAATTCTCTCCGCATAATCCGGAGCCACCTTGAGCATTGGATGGAACACAACGCCGCTTCTCAGAAGATCGCAGTGAATCTCATCGCAGATAATCCACTTATCATACTTTTTACAGATATCCACAACCGTTCTGATTTCCTCTTCGGTCCACACACGGCCGGTGGGGTTGTGGGGGCTGCAGAATACCAGCACTTTGTTCTTTGGATCCGCCATCTTTGCATCCAGATCTTCAAAATCCATTTTATAATTTCCTTTTTCATAGATCAGCGGATTGTCCACGATCACGCGGTTATTGCTTTTTGCCTTCATCATAAATGGATAATAAATAGGACGCTGAACTACGACTCCATCGCCCTCTTCTGTTAAAATGTTCAAAAGAACCGCATAGGCGGATACGATCCCTGGAGAGAAAAGCAGATTCTCCTTCTTCTCCTCCCAGCCATAGCGCTTTTTAAACCAATCCGTTACAGCGCCCAGACATTCATCTGTGTCATAAACGGTATATCCGAAGATCTTCCGGTCGATTCTTTCGTGGAGCGCCTTTATAATGGGCTCCGCGCAGGGGAAGTCCATATCCGCAACCCAAAGGGCCAGCGCATCCTCGGAAGACCCCTCAGGCATTCTCTCCACTTTTGTAGCAGATGTTCCTCTTCTGTCAACTACCTCATCGAAATTGTACTTCATGTTTCGTCCCTCCATTTTATTATTTTTACAGTTTCATTGTAAGTGAAATCCTTTTTTTAGCCACGTCCACGCTTAATACTTTCACTTCCACCACATCCCCGACACTGACTGCCTCCAGCGGATGGCGGATGAATTTTTCACACATCTGGGAAATATGTACCAGTCCGTCCTGATGGACGCCTATATCTACAAAAGCTCCAAAATCAATCACATTACGAACGGTTCCCTTTAGGATCATTCCCGGCGCAAGGTCCTTCATATCCAGCACATCCGTCCTTAAAATCGGCTTCGGCATCTCCTCTCTGGGATCCCTGGCCGGTTTTTCCAGTTCCTTTACAATGTCCTGAAGCGTCATCTCTCCGATACCAAGCTCCCCTGCCAGTTCCTTTGGGTTATGGATTTTCCTGCCAAGACCCGCCACGGCTCCAGCCCCGATATCCTCTGTGCTTAATCCAAGACGGCTCAAAAGCTCTGTGGCGGCTCCATAGCTTTCCGGATGGACGCTGGTTGCGTCGAGAGGATTGTCCCCTCCGGTAATCCGCATAAATCCGGCGCACTGTTCATAAGCCTTGGGGCCCAGCTTGGCCACCTTCAGAAGCTGCTTTCTGTTTTTAAAGGCCCCGTTTTCTTCCCGATAGGACACAATGTTTTTTGCGATGACCTTTGAAATTCCGGAAATATATTCAAGCAATGACGCGGAAGCCGTATTTAAATCCACGCCCACCTTATTGACACAGTCCTCCACCACATTTCCCAGAGCGTCGCTTAAGTGCTTCTGGTTCATATCATGCTGGTACTGACCCACACCGATGGATTTGGGATCAATCTTTACCAGCTCCGCAAGGGGATCCTGAAGCCTTCTGGCAATGGAAACAGCGCTTCTCTGCCCTACGTCAAACTGCGGAAATTCTTCTGTAGCCAGCTTGCTGGCCGAGTACACCGATGCCCCTGCCTCATTCACAATGATATACTGAACATGATCCGGAATTTCCTTTAAAAATTCTGCAATAATATGCTCAGATTCTCTGGATGCTGTTCCGTTCCCCACGGAAATCAGAGAAATATGATACTCCTTAATTAACTTTTTTAAAACTTTTTTGGCCTCCTCCACTCTGTTCTGAGGAGCGGTGGGATAAATCACTACCGTGTCCAGCACCTTTCCGGTAGTATCCACCACAGCCAGCTTACAGCCCGTGCGGAACGCAGGATCCCAGCCCAGTACCACATGGCCGGAAATCGGAGGCTGCATCAGAAGCTGCTCCAGATTTTTTCCAAATACACGAATCGCCCCGTCTTCGGCCTTTTCCGTCAGAGCATTGCGGATCTCCCTCTCGATAGCCGGAGCAATCAGACGGCTGTAGCTGTCTGAGATTGCCGCTTTGAGCACCGGGGTTGTCACAGGATTATCTTTAAGAATTATCTGCTTTTCCAGATAGGTTAAAATTTTATCTTCCGGGGCTGTAATTTTCACTGTAAGGATTTTTTCCTTTTCTCCCCTGTTCAGAGCCAGAATCCGGTGCCCGGCGCATTTTTTCACTGGCTCTTCATAATGGTAATACATTTCATATACGGATTCTGCATTTTCGTCCTTTACCTCGGAAGAAACCATCCCCTCTTCCATCGTGGCTTTCCGGATATAAGTACGAAATCTGGCATCTTCTGAGAACCGCTCCGCCAAAATATCCATAGCGCCTGCGATTGCCTCTTTTATGGAAGAAACCCCCTTTTCTTCAGAAACAAAGGCGGCGGCCTCTTCCTCCAGGGGGCTTTTCAAAAGTTGGAGAATAATCAGATCCGCAAGAGGTTCCAGGCCCTTCTCCTTTGCCACGCTGGCTCTTGTTTTCCGCTTGGGGCGATAGGGAAGATACAAGTCCTCCACAGCCACCATGGTCTGTGCCTCTTCAATTTTTTTCTTTAGCTCAGGAGTCAGCTTTCCCTGCTCCTCAATAGAGGCGATAACCTGGGATTTTCTTTCTTCCAGGCCCCTTAAGTATTTTAGCCGCTCATCCAGATTTCTCAATATTTCATCATTTAAGGCGCCTGTGGCCTCTTTCCTGTATCTGGCAATGAACGGGATGGTATTCCCTTCATCAATCAGTTTTACGGCGGCCTCCACCTGGTTACGGCCCACCGAAAGCTCCTTTGTAAGCGCTGCTATTATGTCCATGTTTACTCCTTGTTCGTCTCCTGTCATAATGGTTAAGATAATGAATCTCTGAGCCGCTGCGGATAGCAGAGAATCTCACTTCTTAGATTATGCCACTGTTCGCAGGGGCATCTTCCTGTCCGCCCTTCTCTGCCCCGCGAACTGTAATCCTATTATAGTTCAAAGCCTCCGGATGTGCAACTTAAATATGGACAAGGCTCTTTTTTCATGCTAGAATGGAAAATGATTTATAAGGAGGAAATACAATGGCAGATTACGAAAATCAAAATCAACCTGAATATACAGAGCGCCCCGGACCATCCTCGGAACAGAGTTGGCAGAACATTCCGGAACAGGGGCGGCAGGATGCCCCGGAGCAGGGTTGGCAGAACGCTCCGGAACAGGGGCGGCAGAACACCCCGTATAACGGCGGGCCGTATCCGCCCCCTTATTCGAATCCAGGTCCTTACAACCAGTACCCGCCTTACGGAAACGGACATCAGCCCAAACCAAAAAACGGGTTTGCCACTGCCTCCCTGATCGTCGGCATATTTGCGCTGTTAAGCCTCTGCTGCTTCGCCTTCCCCCTCTCCATTATCATGGGTGTGGGCGCTGTAATTTTTGCTGTAATATCAAAAAAAGGGCAGCCCATGTACGGAACCGCCATCGCCGGAATGATTCTCGGTATTATTGCCGTGGTCCTGGGAATCGGTGAATTCATTTATTTTATGGCCCTCTCTACCCTGGTGAAAGACCCTGCCAACGCGGCTATCATCAACGAATTTATGGAACAATTGGAACAGCAGTTACAGCAGGCCAAATAAGTTTTCAGGACGCGGGAGTCTGTAAAAAGTATACATGAAACGGAAGCTGAATTTTTTGCGAATTTATATAACAAGTACATTGTACGGTAAATAATTGGTTTCGTTATTCTAAGAAACGATGAACAAGGCTTTGTATGTGGAACAGGAAGGCCGGGCTGCAGATATCTGTATCCCGGCTTTTATACTTCAGGCAGGAGGGATAAAAGATCAATTCCCCTGACCGCCAGCATATAATTTTTATAAAGAAAATTCAAAACGGTAATCGAAACTCCGACATAAATGTATCGGTTATTCAGATAAATCCGGTATCGGGGGTTTTTTGTTTTCCAGTAGCAAACATAGGAAAACAGAAACCATGCCGCCACCAATGCACAATATAAAACCAGCGGATGATACTTAAGGCTCAAAACAGGATGTCCCAAAAGGAGAGCTTTTGCCGCCCTCGTTCCTCCGCAGCCCGGGCAGTAAAAACCCGTGAACTCATGAAACAGGCAGGGAATCCTCCCTTCCCTGATGAGCCAGGCAATGACTTCCACTTTCATCTATTTTTCCACTCCTAAAATCTTGATATTTTGTATTCCGTTCAGCTCCTCAATTTCCTCCACCATAACGGACATATTTCCTGTATTCTCCCTTACCTCTATACTTAAGGTCACCGTTGCCATCCCATTTACAGGAATGGTCTGATGTATGGTTAAAATATTGGCCCGGTATGTGGCCACCACATGGAGCAGGTCCGACAAAAGGCCAGGCTCGTCCTCCATCTGGATTACCAGAGTGACAGTTTTTCCTTTCGTGTTATCAGCAAAAGGAGCAATATCATCTTTATATTTGTAAAACGAGCTGCGGCTTAAGCCAACCCGCTCTGACGCCTCCTGAACGGTCATGGCTTTATCGGCATCCAGAAGGCGCTTTACCTTTGCCACCTTTAAAAGAACTTCCGGCAGCGCCCTGTCGCGCACCACATAATACTTGCTTTTCATCTCCATATTCCGAACCTCTCCGACTGTTTCCGGAAAGTTTGTACGTCTCCGGAACACATCTGTATGCATCCTATGGATACTACCATACTTTTTCTGCCAATGCAAGTTTTTTGTCGCTTGACATTACGTCCATTTCCTTTTAAGCTGAAAGAAAGAGTACCCTTGGAAGTTTCCGGATCTAATCAACATACGCGCCATGTACGCCTCATAAATTCTGGCGCGAAACCTTTCCGGAAACACCCATAAAAAAGAACGGAGGAATCTGCCATGAATACCATGACCGTTGCACAGCTTCAAACCCATGTGTATGCCCAAAAAGAAAAAAACATTTCCGCCCTGCGTCCTCTGCTTACAGAAGCCTGCGGCAAAAATGCTGATTTGATCTGCCTGCCGGAAATGTTTTCCTGCCCTTACGAAACTCCAAACTTCCCCATTTATGCGGAAATAGAAGGCGATGTTTCCTGGAAGGCTCTCTCTGACCTGGCCAGAGAGTTCCACATTTACCTGTCCGCCGGATCCATTCCAGAAACTTCTGATGATGGTTCCGTCTATAATACAGCCTATGTGTTTGACCGTGAGGGGCGCCAGATTGCAAAGCACCGGAAAGTCCATCTTTTTGACATAGATGTGAAAGGAGGGCAGCGCTTTAAAGAGTCCGACACGCTGACTGCCGGAAATTCTGCTACGGTTTTTGAGACAGAGTTCGGAAAAATGGGGCTTTGTATCTGCTATGATTTTCGTTTTCCGGAGCTAGCCAGACGGATGGTTCTGGAAGGCGCCAATGTAATTCTTGTCCCTGCTGCCTTCAATATGACCACAGGTCCGGCCCACTGGGAGGTATTATTCCGCTCCCGCGCCATTGATAATCAGGTTTTTACCTTCGGAACTGCCCCTGCCAGGGACATGAGTGCCTCCTATCATTCCTGGGGCCATTCTATCGCCGTATCCCCCTGGGGAACCGTTTTAAACCAGATGGAGGCTGAAGCCGGAATCCAGATCACCTCCATCAATCTGGACGAAGTGGCTGCCACCCGCGACCAGCTTCCCCTTTTAAAACACCGGATGGAGTTCCTGTAATTCTCATCATAATATCGAGAAATGTGAAGGGATAGAGGAACAGAAAGCGGCATGGAGAGGGGAGTGCCTTCAAAAATCCGCCAGAGAATTTCGTGCCTAAAAATAAAAATTATGAAAGAAAAGAGACATCTCCATAGAGAATCCAGGATTTGAAAAAGCCTGAATTTTGTGGAGGTGTCTCTTTCTTACGTGTCAGAGCGTGTTTGAAAATTGCCTTCCTTCAGATGCGTGTCACAGTTTGCGGGAACCTGGGTCCCAATGAGTTATCAATCTTCCTGCTTATGGGGCCGCAGGGCCTGTGGCCTGAGACGCTGGACCGTTGGAATTCTCCGTGGGAACCGTCATGTCAGCCGGAGAAGACGGCGCAGCAGGATTTTGGGGCGCCACGGGACTTGATGCTGCCGTTGTGGGCGGTACCACAATAATGGATGTCTGTCCCTGGCCGGAAGTTTCCGGCTCTGATGCCGGTCCAGGTGATGTGGTGGCTTCCACCGGGGTCTCTTCAAATCCGGGGCCAAACGCCTCAGACTGGGAGGGCCTGATATCCGCCGGGCTGCTGGGCCTGTAATTCTCTGTTTCACCCGGATAGCCTGGGCTTTCACCAGGATGCGAAGAGGGCCCTGACGGACTTTCGGAACTTTCCGATGGGGCCTGCGTATCCCAGATACCCGGATATGTTCCAGATTCCGATTCAGACTCACCCGCCGATGTGGATTCTCCTTCAGAAGTCTCATCGGATCCGCTCTCACTCGTTTCCTCTGTGGAGCTTTCCTTCGTCGTTTTCGGTTCCTCCGTGGCCGCAGGCGCAGCCTTAGTGGCCTTGGGAATATATCCCTGATCTGTTGCCACATGGTCAATCTCCTTGCCTGCGTTATAAAGACCACTGGTGTCGGAAATTTTTTTACTGATGGTTTGTACCGTACTGGACGGTGTGTAGCCTTCTTCACCGAACAGGAAACTGTGAAGACTTGTGACGTTGCTCACAAGGGTCTGGGGAATGACACAGGATAAGTTATCCCTTCCGATTTTGATTCTTTGTTCTCCGCGGGCAGCCGGGAATCCCATCGTTTCGCCCAGATGATATTTTTTAACATCCTTGACCATGGACAAAATATCCATGATGTCGATATTCGTGGCGCACATTTCAAACATATTGCCCACCAGACTGTTCAGAGTGGCCAAATCGGCCGTCTTTGCCTTCTCGAAGGCTTTCTGGATGACAATTCTCTGGCGCTCGGTACGGGCATAGTCGCTGTCCATCAGGCGAAGACGCCCGTAGGCAACAGCCTGAACGCCGTCCATATGATGGGTTCCCGCACTTTTTAACTGCGTAGAGCCGATTCCCGTCCCTTTCACGGTTTCTGTGATAAAAGCATTAATGTAATAAAACTCAGATTTGCTTACATCAATATCCACGCCGCCCAGAATATTGATGCCTGTAGCCACTGCCTTCCAGTTGAAAGAGGCATAGTGGGTAATGTTTAAATCCAGATTTTTATTCAGAGCCTTTACAGCCTGCTCCGGACCGCCTTCCGCATAGGCGGCATTGATCTTATTGTATACATTCTTGTCATTGACGTTTAAATAGGTGTCACGGAACACAGAGACCAGTTTGATCTCTCCTGTTTTCCTGTCAATGTTGGCAATCATAATAACATCGGACTGATTGCCTTTTCCTGTGGAGGAGTCGCGGGAATCCAGACCAAAGATGGCAATGGTCCAGTACCCCTCTTCCATCTTATCACGGACTTCCTGAGAAAGCTCCAGGTTCGTAACAGCATCCACATTAAAGTCATTGGCGCTGTTGGCCTTTCCCAAATGGTGGTTTAAATAGGCATATGCGCCGCCCACCAGAGCGGCCAGCACCACAAGAAGCCCCACCACCACTCCAATGGCGATCTTCTTACCTGTTCCCAGGCCTTTCTTTCTCCGGTTTCTGGAACCACGGGTATTTCCATGGCTTCTGCCGGCCCGGCTTCCTGGTTCCGCAAGGGAACTCCATCTTTCTTCAGAAGCCGTGGGCTTTACCGCATTTCTGGCGGAAGAATGGGTGCCGCCGCGGGCCGGCGTACTTTCGCGTTTCCGGCTTCTTCTTGCTCGGGCGCGCTCTAATTCATCTTCATAATTCATATCTCTGTCCTCGTTTAATATGCGTTTTTATTGATAAATCCCTTAAAGACCGTCAAAAACATAATTTTAAAATCAAACCCCAGTGTCCAGTTCTCAATATAGTAAAGATCATGTTCAATCCGTTTGATGATTGAAGTATCTCCGCGGTAACCGTTGACCTGCGCCCATCCCGTAAGACCGGGACGCACCTGGTGTTTAATCATGTATCTGGGGATTTCCTCCTTAAACTTTTCAACGAAAAACGGCCGCTCCGGCCTGGGACCCACGAGACTCATATCCCCTTTGAGAATATTGAAAAACTGCGGAGTCTCATCAATACTTGTCCGGCGGATAAGCTTTCCGATGGCCGTCACACGGGAATCGCCCGGCGTGGTCCATCTGTTTTTTTCCTTCCCCGGATCCTGAACCGTCATGGAGCGGAACTTATACATTTTAAATGGGCGGTTGTGGAGGCCCACCCGCTCCTGACAGAAAATAACCGGACCGGGCGATGTGGCTTTTATCGCAACGGCCGTCGCCAGCATAATGGGAGAAAACAGGATAATTCCTGCCAATGCCCCCAAAATATCCACAACTCTTTTCATCCCTGCATTCAGGAGATTGTTTAAGGGCACATGCCGGATATGAATCACAGGAAGCCCCTGAAGGTCCTCCATATAGGGAACCGTCGGAATGATATTTCCGTAATCCGGAATAAACTTCGTATGGACGCCTGACTTTTCACAAAGCGCCACAATCCGGCGCAGCTTTTCGTATTCGCCGAGGCCTAACGTAATAGCAATTTCATCCAGGGAATTCTGCTCCAGAATATAATCAAGATCGTCAATGGTCCCTATAATCCTGATTTCCTTATACTCATAGCCCCGCTCTTTATTGTCATCCAGAATCCCTCGTATCCGGTACCCCCATTCCGGGTTTGCCTGCACACGGTTCACAAAGGCTTCGGCGGTGCCGGAATATCCCACCAAAAGGATATGTTTCTGATTATACCCTTTGGAGCGGACAGAACGAAGAGCAATGCGGATAACGTTTCGCTCCGCTGTTATGAGTATGATGTTGATTCCGTAAAAGTAAACAACCAGCCTCTGAGAAAAGTTAAATAAATGCGGTTCTTTTCTTCCAAAATAAAGAACCAGACCAAAAATCAGAAGGCCAATGGTATTTGCCTTTAGTATTTTCCCAAATTCATTCCTTCGTCCCAAAACGCGCTTAGGCGTATAGAGATTAAAAAATGAATATAGAAGCAGGTAGCCTGGAACAATGATAAGAAGCGCGGCGAAGTAGAAGCCGGCCTCCAAAGTCCTCTTTCCAAGCTGAGTGGCCCATCCGCTGCCAATGACAATATACCACGATGTGAGGTATGAGACAGCTGTCACCAGCGCATCCAGTACTACATGGAAACGGTTCAGGCTTGACTGATTGTCTTTAATCATGCTGTTTCACCAATTTTTCCCAATCCGTATTTTCCGACTCTATTATAACAGTATACATGAAACGAAACGCTTTTGATATAAATGTTTTCTTAAGAATCCCTGATATTTTTAAAAAAATGTTGCAAAGCAACTGGCGATATATCCCTTATTTTCTTACTTTGGCCACCTGCCGCCTTGAAAATTCATACACATACAGACATGTCCCGAAAAAAAGTTCCGCCTGTATAATAAGTTCTTCCTTAAGCCGCCCCTCAAGATCCGGAACCCGCGTACACTTTTTTCTTGTACGTATCCCCTCAAAGAGGCCGGAAAGGTAGTCCTTCCCGAAGCCGATTTTAACAAAAAAGGCATACTTCACAAGAATTCCAGCCAGCAGAAACGGAGAATTCAAAGCAATCTGCCAGCCTGGCATATTTTTGTAATTCAGATAAATATTATTTCTTGCCGCCAGGCGGACCTTAAAAGAATTATACTTGGAACCGCTTGTTCCACTTCCCACATGATATACCACAGCCTCGGGACAGTATATATTTTCATATCCGTACAGCCTGGCCCGGTATCCAATATCAATGTCTTCTAGGTAAGCAAAATGTATTTCATCAAACAGACCGATTTTCTCAAAAACTTCCCGGCGGTAAATGCCTGCCGCGGCGCATGCGGCAAAAACACGGCGGGGCTTTTCATACCGCTTTACAGGCTGACCCACGCCGCGCTGATATGCCCAGCCGAGAACACTGTACATATCTCCTGCATCATCCATCAGAGACGGCTCATGCATCTGTATCTGGCGGCTGCTGACAGAAAAGATCTTTTTTGATCTGCCGATAGCTTCTTCCAGAGCTTCCACATATCCCGGCGCCACGGCCGTATCATTATTAAGCAGAATCACATAGGGCGTATCCGCCGCACGGATTCCTGTGTTGACTGCCCCCGGAAAGCCTGTATTTTCTGAAAGAAATATGGACGGAACCCCATGCTCTTTCAGCCACTCCACACTGCCGTCAGAGGAACCGTTATCCACCACCAGAACTTTAAAATCCTTTGCGGTCTGTTTCTTTAAGGACTCAAAGCACTGTTCCATAAAATGCAGTCCATTGTAGTTGGGAATAATGATCGTTGTCCGCATCTGCATGTCTTTCTTCCTTTCCGACACTTAGTCTAAAGGCACTTCCAGTTTATAGGGTTCCCCGATTTTTTCCTTTTTAAGATCCCGCAAAGAAAAATTAGACTTTCTTAAAGTCAGGTTAGGATTGTAATAAGGATCCCCTTTTTTCAAAATCTCCGGCCACCGTTTCGCGAATATCGCAACCTCTTTGTTGAACCGGACCACCTTTTCCGGCGTGTCCTCCAGTCCTCTGGACTTGGATTCGTAGTGATGCAGCACCGCATAAGGCGCATAAACCACAAGCTTTCCCTGGGATCGCACCTTCATACAATAGTCAATATCATTGAAGGCCACCGCCAGCTCTTCCGTAAAGCCGCCCGCCTTCTCAAAAACAGATTTTTTGCTCATCATGCAGGCCGCTGTCACCGCACTGTAATCCTGGGCGCACATAGCACGGTGGAAATAACTGTTTTCAGCTTTGTGAAGGCCAATAAA
The DNA here is from genome assembly GCA_910585355.1 of uncultured Lachnospiraceae bacterium. Lineage (GTDB taxonomy): Bacteria > Bacillota > Clostridia > Lachnospirales > Lachnospiraceae > CANRXD01. The sequence goes on along the minus strand of CAJUDN010000026.1, from coordinate 18,778 downwards.
AGTATGGCCGGCAATTCCGCCAAAGCCAACCACCACACCGGCATGCTGGATGGTGTCGTCTTCATAAAGAAGTCTGGCGCCCACGCACCCCACATCGTCTCTCTGGCAAAAGCCCAGCATCTCCTCCACAAAATTTTCGGCAATCATCTCCACATCATTATTTAAAAACAGTAGATATTCGCCCTTTGCGAAGCCGACGCCAAAGTTATTGATGGCGGCATAATTGAATTCCCGCTCCCAGCGGACCACGCGGACATTGGGAAATTCCTTCTGTATCTTTTCATAATAAGAAAAAGTTTCTGGGTCGGTGCTGTTGTTTTCCACCACAACAAATTCCAAATTTTTATAGGTTCCTCTGGTCATCATGGGGCGGATACACTGGTCCAGATCCCTGATATGATCTTTATTTGGAATGATTACTGACACCAGAGGAGCCCCCTGTACGGCAAATTTTGTGTGATAAATGCCGTAGTCCACGCCCTTTTCCACTTTTTCCGCCTGGATTCCCATGCGCCCATAGTGGGCCATGATGGCACGGGAACCTGCCTCAAAGGCATACAGCTTACTCTCCGGATTGCTGGCCGTGGAATCCTGATGACAGCGCCAGTGGTACAATACCCTGGGAACATGGCAGATTTTCTTCGCCTGCTCCGTGCACCGGAAAATAAAATCATAGTCCTGGGCTCCGTCATATTCTTCCTTAAACCCTCCAACCCAGGAAACCAGGACCCGCTTCACCGCCAGCAGATGACAAATATAATTTACGCTGGTTAGAAGATCCGGGTTAAAATCCGGTTTAAAATGCGGGTCGAAGAGAGCGCCGCCGTCCATGTCCAATTTGTCCTCGTCGGAATACAGGACGTCCACACCGGGATTCTCGTTGATGGCTTTTGCAAATTCGTAAAGGGCATTCGGCGTCATTCTGTCGTCATGATCCGCCAAAACAATAAAATCACCCTCCGCCATTTCCATGGCGGCGTTGGTATTCCCGGCAATTCCCAGATTTCTCCCGAGAACCCTGTAACGAATCCTCGGATCTTTTTCTGCATATTTTTTCAGAATCCGCTCCACGCTCTGCCCCTCAGGGCTCCCGTCCGCAATACACAGTTCCCAGTTTTTATAGGTCTGATCCAGAATGGAATCCAGCATTTCCTTTAAATATTTTTCCGGAGTCTTAAACACCGGAATTACGATGGAAAACCTCGGCATTTCCGGAAAAACCGCTTCTCTCTGTGCCGCCAATTCTTCCTCTGTGGGCTTCGTGAGATCCCACCATTCCGCATAATCGTAATCGTTATCAAGCCCCTGTATTTTATGTCTGGATTTTAATATCAGGGCTTTTAAGCCGTTTTCCTTAAAAAAGTCCCATGCCACATGAACCGTTTCCATGTTCATCAGATCCTTAATTTTCTGCTTCCTTTTATGGGCCACGCTGGAACGTTTGGCAATCAGGCCTTCATTGTATTTAATGCGGATCTTTCTCCCATCTCCGCAAATCACCAGATAGTAATCCTTTCCTCTTTCATACGGAAACTGGATATCAAAGCCCAGATCGCGTTCCACAGTCTTTTTAAAGTAAATCTGGCTCACGTCATCGCGCCTGGTGGACACATATTTATGATCTATAGGCTTGTGGTTTTGGTCCTCTACCCGGTAGGATATCTTCGCCTCCGGGGTTTTTCCAATGGCCCAGCCGTTTAGTTGTATGGAATTTTCTCTGATTCGCACCACGTCTACGCTGTATCTCATGATTACTCCTTGGAATTATCTTCCTTTTTGGCATCGGTATCAAAATTCAGCCGTTCCTCTTCAATCACCAGGGGACGGTGCATGACACGGGTATTGATGCTCATAATATATTCGCCCACAAGCCCGATAAAAAAAATCTGAACAGAGCCTAAAAAACACATGCCGATCAGAAGCGGCGCCATTCCTGCCGGAAAACGGTCCCAGTACATCAGCTTCATGATCAGATAGACAAAGGCCACAAGAACACTGACACCGGAGCAAAACGCGCCGAAGAAAGTAGCCAGACGCAGACCCGCTTTTGTATAAGATGTAAAACTCAGCATGGCCGCATCATACAGACGATAGAAATTATTGTGAGTCTTCCCAGCCCGGCGCTTTGGCTGCTCATAGGGAATTTCCTTCCTCCTAAAGCCCAGTTCCGCCACAATGCCGCGAAGAAACGGCGTCGGGTCGTTTAAGTTTCTCAGTACTTCGATAAACTGCCGGTCATAGAGACCGGAGCCGGTAAAGTGCTCAATCTGCTCCACATCGGACAGCTTGCGAATCAGTTTATAATAACAGCCTCTAAGCCAGTACATAACGGGATTTTCCCGGCTGCTGGTTTTGATTCCGATTACGATTTTGTATCCCTTTTCCCACTCATGAACATACTTAGGGATCAATTCCACCGGGTCCTGGAAATCGGCCACCATGGAGATTACGCAGTCTCCGGTCACCTGCAGAATACCATAATAGGGAGAATTGAACTGACCGAAATTCCTGGCGTTAAAGATTGCCTTGATCTTCGGATTGCTTTCACAGAGCCCTCGTAACAGCGGTCTTGTATTGTCTGAGGAATCGTTATCAATGAAGACAAGCTCATAATCGTATTCAGGAAGCTCTCCGGTGATGGTGTCAATAACCGCCTTACTGATAGGAACCACGTTTTCCTCTTCATTATAGCACGGAATCAATACACTGATCTTCTTCATCTTTCCTTTGCCACTTTCTTTTTCTTGACTTTTGCAACAGTCCAGATACACCCTGAACTGTTATTAACTTTTATCATTGTATCCAAAAATTTATATTTGTCAATATTTATCGTGCTTCCAGCGTCCTTATTATCCCCGTTTTAAAGTCCGTTTCCGGTTTCCAGCCTGTAACGCGGCAGATTTTCCCAATGTCCGGAATTAAATTAACGGCTCCCTCGGCATTTTCCGCCCGCGCCGCATAAACACAGGTTCCCCGGCCCTTGCAGAGCGTATGGATTTCCTCCACAAATTCCCTCAAAACCCTGGTGTCGTTTCCCGCCAGATTAAAAACAGGATTTTTTAACGTCTGAAACGTTTCTTCTTTGGTTTCCGCCAGGGCGCAGACGGCCTGGGCCAGATCGGTGATATAAAGAAAATTCCACTTTTGGGTACAGCCCCCCAGCCTCATTTCCCTGTCGTTTGTAAAGGCATCCAGGCAGGATTCCACAAGGGTCCACGGATGGTCTCCCGGGCCGTAAACGCTGAAAATCCGGGCATGAATATAGGAAATTCCCAGCTCCTTACAGAGGCTCTCCCCTTCATGGCGCATGCAAAGCTTCGCCTTCCCATAGAGGGAACGGGGCGCACATTCCGTCTCTTCTGTCATGGGACTGCTGTGCATTCCATATTCTGCCTGAGAGCCGGAAAACAAAAATTTCCGGCATCCCAGGTCTTTCGCCGTCCGTATGGTATTTAGAGAGTCGTTTTTATTCTTTTCCTGAAGGGCTTCATCGGTGCGGGCCCCGCTTCCAGAACCGCCCCAGCCAAAATGGCAGAACACATCGCAGGTTTCTTTTATTTTCTCTGTAAGCTTCCATGGAGACGCCAGATCATTTTCCAGAATGTAAAGGCTCCCGTTTTTAAGGGCGTCCGCATTGGAATTTTCCAGTGCAAAAAGCTTTGGAGAACTCGGGCGCACCACTGCGAAGACCTCATGGCCTCTTTTTAACAGTTCTTTTACGGTTTCCGCCCCCACAAAGCTGGTGGCTCCCGTGATCACAATACGCATTCTTTTCCTCACTTACTGATTCTTTACCATTTACTGATTCTTTACCATCGGCACAATCATATTTTCGGCCAGCTCTTCATCGGAAAGGAAGGGAGCCAGATCTTCTAACGGTACAGATACCATGGTTCCGTCCGCCAACATTTTTGCCTCCGCTTTCGGCTCAAATTTCTGTTGGATATCCACAAAAATCTCACAAATCACCGGGCCTTCCATTGCCAGAGTCTGTTCCACAGCCTCGCCCAGCTCATCGTTATGACGGGCGGCAACATACGGATATCCATAGGCCCATGCAAGCTTCTCCATGGACGGGAAGCTTAAATCCCCGCTGTCTCCTCCAATTCCCACCAAGGGCTCGCCGAAATGGGTTTTCTGAGTCTGGCGGATGGAATGGTAACCATCGTTGTTGATGAGGAAAATCTTAATGGGCATCTTATGGTGAATAATAGTCTGCAGCTCCTGAATATTCATCTGGATACTTCCGTCTCCGGTCACCAGAATAATATCCTTTGTATGATCCGCCACACAGGCGCCGATGGCGGCCGGAAGGTCATATCCCATGGAGGCAATGGCCGAGTTACTTATGAACCTCTGGCCCTTTTTGATCTCATAGGCATGTCCGCCTACCACGCAGGCGGAGCCGTTTCCAACCACGGTAATCTGGTCCGCCTCCAGTCTTTTGCTTATTTCCTTGATGGCCGCGTAGACGTTTGCAGGCCTGTCTTTTCCTGCCTCATAATGCTTTTTCTGCACGACAGGATATTTTTCCTTCCACTGCTGGCAGCGTTTTATCCATTGGTCCAGGGCCTTTGGGTCTTTTGGGCCGCCGTCTTTTTCGACCTCTTCTACCTCCAGAACCATCTGGAGCTTTTCCAGCAGGTCCTTCACATCGGCATGAACCGGCATATCCACATGAACCGTCGGCTTCTTCAGTTCTTCCGCGTCAATATCATTATAGATCACGTAGGCCTCTCTGGCCCATGTAGGATAATTGTAGCCTACCTGACGAATGGAAAGGCGGCTTCCAAGGGACAACAAAACATCACAGTTCTGAACCGCAAAGTTTCCGGCACGGTCTCCCATATGACCCGCGCGGCCCACGTAGAGGGGATGGGAATCATACATACAATCCAGGCTGTTCCATCCAGTCACCACCGGGATTCCTAACATTTCCACCACGCTGGCAAATACGTCGTATGCCTTTCCAATGCGGATTCCGTTCCCTGCATTGATTACCGGACGTTTGGCCTCTCTGATCTTCTTTAAGATCTCCCTTGCCTGATCCAGGGATACGGACGGTGCAAGAAGCTCTCTCTTTTCTCCCTTTCCAGCTTCATCTTCCGGAATCTTCGCAAATTGTCCTTCCATGGTCTTCATGGAACAGAGGCCGCAGCCGTCGCAGCCGCTCCCGTGAACCGACCAGCCGGTGCCGCCGGCCTCATAATCGTTTTTATCAAAGCCCATAAGCCCATCCGTCTCCACATAAGCGCCCTGTACATTTAACGGGATATCAAGCCAGCAGGGGCCCGGTCTTCCCACCTGCGCCAGATATAAGGCTTTTTCCAGGCAGAAGCGGATTCTCATGGGGTCAATCACCATCTCGCTGTACTTAGTCATGCAGTCAATGGCTTTGGTTATTTCAAATTCCTGATCACCCAGAGCGCGGATACCCAGTCCGGTGCTTCTGGCCGTAGTGTCATAGCGGACCTGTCCGGAAAGAATCAGCATGGGAATGGAATCCAGCCAGCCTCCTACCACCCCTGTGATCGCATTGGTTCCGCCGGGACCGGTAGTCACACAGACAGCCGCAATTTTATTATGGATTCTCGCATAGCATTCTGCTGCAATGGCGCACGCCTGCTCATGATGGTTGAAGATACAATGAAGACCCGGCTCATGCCCCAGGCCGTCGTCCAGATGCATAGCTCCCCCTCCGGTAACCATGAATACATCGGAAATGCCTGCTTCCACAAGCTTTCTGGCAATGTAGTCCGACACTTTCATTCTCATAATTATTTACTCCTCTCCGGCGCGTTGGCGCAATTTCAAATTACAATGCAGTGTAATGATACCAGGGTCAAAAGGTCTAAAATCCGATGCAAACTTGCCTGCAAGAGGATTTTTAAGTTTGAGAAAAGGCCTTTTGACCCCAATATCATACAATGTATTTTAACACATCCTTCAATCTGAGTCCAGCAATTCATGTAAGGGGGGACCTGTTTATTACTGTTCGCGCCATGGCGGATCACTGCGCGGGTTCGTCATGGGCCGGCATCATTCCGGAGTCAAAGCATATGCTCCATTGCCGCAGACAATTTAAAATGGGTATATGCTGTGACATTCACAGGGCGCCTGTGAACGGCAGCACGGGTTTCTGTCACGGACTGGCATTTCTGCCAGCAACCTGCACTGGATTTTCTCTGTTGCATCCTGCTATAATCAGCCCGTAAGACAACAACAGACCGCGCAGTCAAACGCGCATCAAAAAAAGGAGAGAAACAATTATGAAAAAACAGACACGTTTACTTGCAGTCCTGTCTGCCGCTGCATTTATGGCCATGATTCCAGGGGTGTCCGGTCAGGGCGGAATCCAGGACGCTTACGCAGCCTCCTACGGCTGGGTGGAGGAAGACGGTTCTTTCGTATATTATGATGAAGACGGTTATCTTACCACGGACTCCTGGAGAAAGAACGGAGAAGATTGGTATTATCTCGGGGAAAACGGTCTGGCCGTAACCAATCAGAAGATTGAAGATTATTATGTGGGAAATGATGGAAAAATGGTGAAAAACCAGTGGATAGAGCTTAGAAACGAGGAAGACATGGATTCTCCGGAAGTTCCTTCTTCTTACTGGTACTACTTTGGCAAAGATGGAAAGTCCGTGGTTTCCAAATGGATGAAGCTGGATGAAAAGTGGTACTATTTTGATGAATCCGGCCATATGCTGACCGGAAAGACAGTCGTTGACGGCGCCACCTACTATCTGCATGAGCAAAACGGCGCCATGAAAACCGGATGGGTGAAATTAGAGGAAAATGCCTCCAATCCGGGAGTTTCTGAGGGCTGGTATTACTTTAACTCCGACGGAAAAATGGTGGGAACCCAGTATGATAAGAAAATCGACGGTAGCTATTATACCTTTGTGGACGGAAAAATGCAGACCGGATGGGTGGAAATGCCTAAAACCGCGTCTGACAGCGACGCCACAGCAGCAACCATTGCCGACTATCAGTATTACGGGGCCAGCAACGACGGAAAGAGAGCCGAAGGATGGCGCATCATTGAAGGAATCGAGGGAATCCACAACATGGATGAAACCTACACCTTCTTCTTTAAGGCCGGAAAAGCTTACTATTCCAGCACCAAAGGGAACGAACTCTTTACCATCAGTGCAAAAAAATATGCTTTCAACGAGCTGGGTGAAATGCAGACCGGACGTCAGGTAGTAAACATCGGTGACGGTGAAATTGCTAACTTCTATTTTGATAATGACGGCGTTATGAAAACAGGAAAGCAGAGTATTTATAACGAAAACACCGGGGAAAACGAAAACTGGTTCTTCCACACGGAAGGCGACAAAAAGGGCCAGGGTTACCACGGAATCCGCGATAACGTACTTTACAAGTATGGAAAGCGCCAGGAGGCCGCCTCTGACTTAAGATATGCTCCCATTGACTTAGACGGCACCACTTTCCTTGTGAATACCACCGGCAGCATTCAGAAGGCATCCTCTTCCTCCACTTCCTCTGAAAAGCCGGACCTTGGACGCGGCCATAAGGACATCAAAGATTCCAACGGAAAAGTATGGGTCGTTGATACCAACGGAATTGTAAAATAAGCAGCACACCTCTTTTGCAAAAAACAATGGCTTCTGCCCTTACAGGCAGAAGTCATTTTATTTTTATCTGCTCTCCGTTATGTAATGATCCACCAGACGGTTCAGTGTCACTTTCATCTGTGCAATGATCTGTAACAGCTTCTCATTATCATTTCTGAGCCTTTGATTTTCTTCCTCCAAAGCGGCAATGCGTTCGTCATTTCCCATCGTCTTGCCCCCTTTTCCCAGTATGCTCACTTATCCTTATATTCTTTTATAATACATTTTATCTGAAAAAGAAAGTAAAATCGGCCGCAAGTTTCGACATGATTCGCGGCCTTGCATATTCCTTAAATTTTATGCTATAATGTTGCTAAACATTATAGCTGCACCGATTCGCGCCTCCCGAAGGGAGGGCAATTACCAATGCGAATCGTGCGCGTCCTGCAGAACATATCATGTCGGAGACTTGATACCATGTTCCCAGATGTTATAACAGATTCCGTACAAGAAGGAGGCGCAAACTTTATGGTACGTAAAACAGAGACAGCCTTTGTCCCCAATCTGCGAGGCGGCGAGGGAACCATTGAAATCCGTCACATCTTATCCAAAGAAGAGCTCATGGGCCACGGCTCCATGTACGCCCATGTCATCATTCCGCCAAAGGCCAGCCTGGGCTTCCATCAGCATGTGGGAAACACAGAGCCATACTATGTTTTAAAGGGAAATGGAATTTTTGTGGATAATGACGGCTCCAGAACAAAAATCCACCCCGGCGATGTCTGCGTCATTGAAGTGGGACAAAGTCATGCCATTGAAAATCCCGGCAATGACCCTCTTGAAATTATGGCCCTGGTAATCAATGAAGCCGGAAAATGCGATTGACTTTCTTTCCCGGCTAAAACCGCAAAACCTCCGGTATGCGCCTGGTGTACTGTCAGGGCAATGTCCGGAGGTTTTTGTCGTGGGGCTGTCACAAAATGTTTTTTTCATACAAGATATCGGTGTCTGTTTGAGAACAGTATACTATATTTTGGTGAACTTTTCCATTTTGCAACAACCCCATTTTTTTCAGATAATACTCAGAGCCTCAAGGGCATAGGCAATTCCATCATCCTCTACATTTTTCGTAATAAAAGAAGCATACGGCTCCAGCTCTCTGTCATGTTTTCCCATGATAACCGAATTACAGGCATACCGGATCATAGCCAGATCATTGGTGCTGTCGCCGAAAGCATAGGATTCCTCCCATGGAATGTGAAAATAATCCAGAGTAAATTCCATCGCTGATGCCTTATCAAATCCGGCCGGCACGCACTCATAAAGACCGTGCCCCCGGTCAATAGGAGCCATATCGTTGCCCAGCTCTTTTAAAAATCCCTTTATATCACTGTATTGGTCCGCCAGGACACAGAATTTGTCAAAGGAGGCTGCTTCCTTGTTCCAATCGGTATAGCGCAGAATGTCATTCTGGAAGAATACCTCTTTTAACCGTTCCATTTCCTCCATCCGGGGTTTTCTCGTATGCATGAAACAGTTTCCCATCCCCTCCAGAACCCCTTCCAGATTATGAGACAGGATGCATCTCTGAAGCTCCATGCGCCGGGCTCTTCCAATCAGGTGATGAAGAGCCGCGCGGCCCTGAATTTCAATGTATGTACCGCAGCCGCAAAGAAAGCCGTCCACAGGCAAACTATCTTCAATTTCCCTCATCAGACATCTGGCTCTTCCGGAATTGATGAACACAAGATGACCTGCCTGCCGCGCTGCCTCAATGGCTTTTACAGCGCTTGAGGGAAGATTTTTACTTCCCTCTGTAAGAAGCGTACCATCAATATCAAAAAATAATGCTTTTCTGCTCATTCAGGCTCATTTCCTCCGTCCTTCAAAGCCTTGTAAACTACCTATGGCGCCGCTGTCTCTGCTGCGGTTGTCTCGGTCCCGGCCTCCGGTTCTGTCACTACGGCATGATCAATCAGATAATAATAGGCGGCTCCCATACTAAAGAGACGGCTGGCAGATTCCTCACCATAAGCGGAAGTCATCTCTGCCGCATCGGAGAAATAATTCATCCTGGCCAGCTTGTCTTTCTGCTCCTCTGTGGGAACGATATTTTCCGCCTTTATGATCTCGTCCAAAATCATTTCCTGCTTTACAAGATTTTCCGCGCTTTCCCTCAGTCCATCCAGATCGGTCCCCAAAAATAAACCTAAAAAATCCTCCAGCTCCATTCCATACTGTCCGGCATAGCCTGTGTATGTGCTCTTTAACTGGCTAAACATATCTTCCACGGCATCCGGGTCACATTCCACCTGAGAATTTTCGATGGCCTGGAGCAGAAGCTCGCTTCCCGCTCTGTTAAAGTAATTGCTCTCCGCCTGATTTACCAGTCTTTCATATACCTGGTTCTTCAAAGCTTCCAGTGTTGCACTGTCATCCCCGGTTACCCGCTTTGCCAGATCATCGTCAATTTGAGTTTCCTCAGCGCTCTTTATGGCATTTAAGGTTACATGGAATACCACGTCCTGTCCGGCCAGTTCCGCGTTTCCGTATGTTTCCGGGAATGTCAAATTCAGGTCCTTCTCATCTCCCGTATTCATTCCGATTACGCCATCCTCAAATCCGTCAATAAAGGTACTGCTTCCCAGGACCAGATCGTATCCTTCTCCAGTTCCTCCTAAGAAAGCCTCACCATCCCTGGTTCCAACATAGTCAATGTTAGCCACGTCGCCCTCCTTTGCCGGACGTCCCGTTACCTCAACCGGATACTGAGTTTGGAGTCTTTTTAACTCTTCCTCCATCTGTGCGTCTGTGACATCTTCCATTCTGGCCGTAAGCTTCAGTCCATTATAGTTTCCAAGCTGGACACCGACATTATCAGCCAGTTCCCCCTGGGATCCGGTCTCTGCTGCGGCTGTACTGCTCTCTGCTGCTGTGGCGGTCTCCTGGTTTGCACCGCTTTTTTTGCAGCCTGTCATCACCATGGCGGCAGCAGCCACCGCAAGGCCCGCCTTTATAAGATTCTTTTTTGTCATTTTTCTTTTCCTTCCAACTATATATAGCATACTCGGGTAAAAACCCTGTCCCGCAGATTTTAACACAATCCCCACTCAAATAAAAGGCTTTTTACACAAATTTAAGAAAAGCTGCATTCCCCCGTGGAACATGCGGCTTTTTACCTATAACACATCAAAATGCAGCGTCCTGTTTTCATGCAATTCGCAATACGGCTATTTTAATTCATCATAGTGGCGGGCCATCCTTTTCGCAAAAACTCCCTGCTTCATCATTCTGATCTCTCTCGTCATCTCAAAAGAGCCTGTCCTGAAAATGCCGCCGGGAAATACAGGATGTATCCCGGCGGCATTCTTGTTATTCTGCTTCCTTCACTCTGTATGCTTCCAGTGATTTCAGCGCATCGTCCATCTTTTCATCGTCCACATCAAGCCTTAGTAAGGTTGGTTTTGACAAATCAACGCTGAATATGCCCAGAATAGATTTTGCATCCACAATATATTTTCCGCTTATCAGCTCAAAATCACCGTCAAATTTCGTAAGCGTTTCTACAAACCGCTTTGCCTCGTCAATCGTCTGCAATAAAACATTTACTTCCTTTACCATATTAACCATCCTTTCTGCTATTGAGATATGCATTAATTTCTTCTTCCCACGGCATGACTCTCAGGGCACCTTTCCGTCATAGACAATGTCCCGAAATGAAATACCTTCGCACCCTCCAAAAGCTGTCGATCCACCTCCGGCCCCCTGAGTATCCTATCCGCGTCCAGATTTCGGTAAATTTTCATAAAAACATCCTAATCCACCGCAAGCGTGTATTTCTGAATAATCACCGATGCTGTTCCATCGCACAGGAAGCTGACTGTTTCTGCATCCTGCGGCGTATAAAAGGTCGTGCTGAGGATCTGGAGGCCATCGTTGACAAAGATTTCAGCGGAATATTTATCCAAGATCAGCCTCAGCTTCATTCGCGGTCCTGCATTTTTTGCCTTTACCCTTCTCAATGATGCCGTATCACGAACCATGCCGGAAAATGTCCTGTCAAGCTCCAGCAGATTCTTCTCCCGATTATATGTTAGACCTGTATGGAACTGTTCGTTTTGTGCAAAACGAATCTCAAAGCTTCTGTAATCGTTCCCTGTGATCTCCACGGTCAAATCCAGCATCCGCCCTTTGATCTCCGGCAGGGTAAGTTCCCCGGTCACTTCTATCTGGGTAAAAAAGGGGTCTCTCCGGTATTTCTCAATCTCGCGCACCGGCTTCTGGTACAGTTCGCCATCCACAATTTCCAGTTCTCTCGGGAGCGTCATCATACAGGACCATCTCTGTCCGGCCGGCCGGATATTAGAATCCGGAGACTGCATCCACGCAATCAGAATCCGCCTTCTATCCGGCGCATTCACCGTCTGCGGCGCATAAAAATCAAGCCCTTCATCCAGTGGAATTGCCTTAGCAATATGAAATTCATGGTTCTTCCGGTCATAAGTTCCCAGGAAACACACAGAATTATTCCCGTTGTGGAAGCGTCCCCCGGCGCACATATCCATCGGGGACACCATCAGGATATCCATCCCGTTCAGCGAAAAAAAATCCGGACATTCCCACATGCTTCCAAACCTTCTGCTTCGATCTGCCGCCAGTACGGACACATAACGCCAATTATGCAGATCTTCTGAGCGGAACAAAACCACCTGCGGCATGCCGTCTACGGTCTTGTTTCCGACGACCATATAGTAGCAGCCCTCTTCTTTCCAGACCTTCGGATCCCGAAAATCTTCTCTGCTGAAACCAGGAGGAAGCATATCTCCCGTTACCACGGGATTCCTTTCCTCTTTTGTATAGACAGAACCGTTCCCAATAGCAATGCACTGGTTCTGAACCGTGGTTATCCCCCCGCCGTTTTCCTTTTCCATGACACCGGTATAAACCAGCACATGCCCTTCCTTCGTCTCCAACCCGGACCCGGAAAAACATCCGGAGGCATCGTAGAGCTGATCCGGTGCCAGTGCAACTGGCAACTCCTCCCACTTCACAAAATCCTCAGTCACACAGTGGTTCCAGTGCATTGAACCCCATTTCTCATTGTACGGATGGTATTGGTAAAACAGATGAATCTTTCCCTGATATACCGAAAATCCATTTGGATCGTTAAGCCAGCCCACAGGAGGAGCCACATGGAAGGACGGCAGCTCTTCCTTATTGATTCGATTCGCATTTCTGTATTTATTCGCTTGTTCCAAGCTACCCATAAGCTATCCTTTCTGCTGTTTTATAATTCGATTGCCTGTTCCGTTTTCCTGTTAAAAAAGTGAATCTTATGCGGGACGAAGACGAATTCCACCTGGTCACCAATCTCGCTTACCTCGTATTTGGATACCCTCGCCACCGTGGTCGTTTTACCAAACTCGAAATACAGGTTATTTTCATTTCCCATGATCTCTGTATTGTCGATCATGGCGTGTTGCCTGTTTTCCTTATAGATATCCAGATTCTGTGAGTCAAACTTGATGTCCTCGCCCCGGATCCCCAGAACCAGGCTTCGACCATGCGGTTTCAGCTTCTCTGCTGTTTCTTTCGCAATCTTCATCCTGTTTCCATCGGCAAACAGCACCTGCTCTCCATCCACGGTCACATCGAAAAAATTCATCTGCGGAGAACCGATAAAACCCGCTACAAACTTATTTACCGGATGTTCATAAAGCTCCATCGGACGTCCGGTCTGCTGTACAATGCCATCCTTCATAATGACAATCCGATCCGCCATCGTCATCGCTTCCACCTGGTCGTGGGTCACATAAATGGTCGTGCTGCCGAGGTTTCTGTGAAGCTTGCTTATCTCGTTTCTCATGCTGACACGCAGTTTCGCGTCCAAGTTGGAGAGCGGTTCATCCATCAGGAATACCTTTTGATTCTTCACGATTGCCCTTCCAAGCGCCACTCTCTGCCGCTGCCCTCCGGATAAGTTTTTTGGCTTGCGGTAACGGTATTCGGCAAGACCCAGAATATCAATAGCCCAATCCACCTTCTTTTTAATCTCATCTGCCGGAACTTTCATATTTTTTAAGCCATATCCGATATTGTTTTCTACTGTCATATGAGGATAGAGCGCGTAATTCTGGAACACCATGGAGATTCCACGGTCTCTCGGCGCAATCTCGTTCATACGCTTCCCGTCTATGTACAGGTCTCCGCTGCTGATTTCCTCAAATCCGGCAATCATCCGAAGTGTCGTCGATTTCCCGCAGCCGGAAGGCCCAACGAACGCAATGAATTCTTTTTCATCTATTTCCAGGTTGAAATCCGTAACCGCTTTTTTATCCGCGTTTGCATACTGCTTGCATATATTCTTTAATTCAATAAAACTCATGACTTAACCCTCCTTTGAACCTGTAGATACAACGCCCTCCACAATCTGCTTGGAAAATAAGGAATAAATGATAATTACCGGTATCGTGACCAGCGTGATGACTGCCAGCGTCTGCCCCATCGTCGTATTCTCATTTGAAGTAATCGCGTTTAAGCCGATCTGTGCTGTCAGAAGATCACTGGATGTAAATACCAGCGACGGCCACAGATAATCGTTCCATACATTTAAGAATGTAAACACGCTGACCGTAGCGACCACACTTCTTGACATGGGCAGCACCATCGTAAAAAAGTATTTAATGGGACTGCAAAAGTCCAGCTGCGCCGCCTCATATACGTCGTCTGGAAGACTTACGAACACCTGGCGGAATAAAAAAATGTTAAACGGATTCACGATCATCGGCAGGATATAGCCGATAATATTGTTCAAAAGCCCCAGCTTTGCAATAAACAGGAAATGAATGGTAATGATTGTTTCCATCGGCACAATCATCAATAGCATGATAATCATAAGCCACCGATCCTTAAACGTGAAATTGATCTTCGCCAGGGCATACCCGGCAAGGCCATTGACAACAATCCCAAGCAAAATGAGAACCGCCGCGTAAAACAAGGTGTTCACCATATAGCGGACAAAGTTCGTGTTTGCCAGGATCGTAATATAGTTATCGAAAAAACTACCGTTTAGTGCCGGTGGGATGAATGCCGCCATGGAATTCATGTCGCTTACAATCGCCGCGTCTGTCTTAAAGGAATTGGCTAACATCCAGACGACCGGGAAAAGGAAAAACAGCGACATGACGATCATAACCGCCGCAAGAATCCAGTTAATTCTTTTCTGTTTTTTTGTTAACATGCTTTTTCCCCTCCTTGTCACTTGTCAGAATGGTCTGGATTACCGTGAGGATCATAACAAAAAACGCAAATATAATCGCCATGGTCGATGCAAGACCGATTTCCCAGTTTACCGTACCTGTTTCGTAAATGTCATATACCATCGTATATGTCGAGTGGGATGGTCCGCCACCCGTCATGACCATCGGCTGCACCAGCATCCGGAATGCACCGATGGTGATCGTGATAAATACGAACACGCAAAGCGGCTTCAACTCCGGCAACGTAATATCTTTGAATTTCTGCCAGCCGCTGGCGTGATCCATATCCGCTGCCTCATAGAGAGCAGGGTTGATCGCCTGCAGGCCGCCCAGAAAAATAATCATCTGGTATCCCACTCCCTGCCATGCGCTCATTACGGCAATAGATGGGAGCGCTTGGGAAGCACTGTTGATAAACGGCTGTGCTTCCATACCAAACTTCACAAGGATAGAATTGAGAATTCCTTCCGGACTGTAAATCTGAACCCAAAGCGTGGATACAACAGCCAGTGACATTACCACCGGCACAAAAAACGCAACCTTAAAATATGTCTTGCAATGCGTCACCCGATTAATCAATAGAGCAAGCCCCAATGCACCAAGTCCCTGAAGGGGTACGATAATGATAACAAACCGAACCGTATTGCTGAATGCCTGCCGGAAATCCTCATCCTTCAGCACCTGGAAATAATTATCCAGCCCCACAAAGTGTGTCAGGCTCGGATTCAGCGCAAAAAAGTCTGTAAAGCTGAATACCAATGTTAATATCATGGGCAGGAACAGGAACAATGTCAGTAGCACCAGTGCCGGCCCGAAAAATGCCATCCCTAATATAGATTCCGCTCTCTTTTTCATTCGTCAACCCTGTAACGCTTAAGCTTTGCGTTAATCCTTTCTACCGATTTGTCTAGCTGAGTCTGCGGATCCTGTCCGCTTAGCACACAGTCTTCCAGCACCTGCTGGAAGGAAGTGCTTACCCGCGGATATGCGGGCGTTTTCGGCCTCGGATGCCCATAGGTACTAAGCTGATAATATAATGCCTTATAATTCTCGTCCGTCTTGAAAACGTCGATGGACTCATAGGCTTCATAAGTCGAGGGGAAAGATTTCGCTTCCTCCCACATGCGTTTTCCACTCTCTGTGCCGCTCATCCATTTCACCAATTCCGTAGCTCCTTCAATATTTTCAGAGTTTGAAGATGCCGCAAATGCCCAGGAGCCAGTGGGAGTGTAACGCTCCCCCTTCCATGCATCCCCCACTACATACGGGGCGACACCCAGATTGATATCCGGATAGCTGGTGTAGATCGTATTGACTTCCCACGCCCCGTCAAACTTGAAAGCGGCCCTGCCGCTCTCAAACAGATGGTCGATTGGCACCTTTGACATATATCCGTTTTCAAGCAGACCTTTAAAGTATTCGACAGTCTCTGCATTTGTCTGCGAATTAAAAATCCCTTCAACAGACAGACCGGAGCCGTCTACCAGCTCCCCGCCGTTTGACCAGAAAAACGGGGCGTAGTAATAAATGGTGGCCTCCCCTACTGGAAATGTCATATCCAGGGCATATCCGTTTCTTTTCTCCGCAACCGACTTCACTTTTTTCAGTATTTCCAGGAATTCCGTCTGCGTCCATGGATGGTCCGCATCCGGCACCTCGACTCCCGCCTCGTCAAGGATGTCTTTATTGTAATAAAGACCGACACTAGATTCCATAGCTCCCAGAGCATATAGATGCCCGTCATATGTTCCCTGCTCAAGAATTGATTCCAGATACACATTCTTTTCCTCATCAGAGATCGCCGCCAAGGGCTGGATAATGCCGTTCGCGGCATATGCCGCAATATTCGGCCCGTCTACCGTGATAACGTCCGGAAGGTCGCCGGACATAACCGAAGCGTTGATTTTGTCCGAATATCCGCCTCCGCTGTCATTCCTGGGAATAAATTCAATGTCGGCAAAATACCTTCCATTGTATGCTTCATTGAAAGAATCCACCGCTTTCCTGTAACATTGCCCCTCCTCCGTGTCTTCAATCGAATGCACCCAGATGGACAGATACGCTTCTTTGCTGTCATACCCTGGAATGCTTCCGGGTTCCGGCACGCCGCTGCGGCAACCTGTCATGCAGGCGGCCGCCAGAAGCGCAGCCGAAAACGACAATGCCCGTCTCCTCATATAACCTTCTCCTTTCCTGAACCTTTATGGTGTCGCTCTTTTTATAACCGGTAAAGTTACCGGTTACTTTACGATCGAATCATACACCATCATTTGACTTTTGTCAAGCAAATTTCTATATAAAATAACCGATTCCATAACCGGTTGTATTTTCTTGTGCTTTCTGCTATACTATAGAAAAACAGTCTGTGACTGGTGAAGCTTTATCATTTAAGAAGGGGAAACGAACATGGAGAGCAGAAATAAAAAAGTAACCTTTGACGATATTGCGAGGTATACAAATTTTTCAAAGACAACCATTTCCCGATATTTTAACAACCCGGATTCTCTTACGCTGAAAAACCAGGAAACTATCGCCCAGGCTCTCATTGATTTGAACTACCAGGAGAATAAGCTTGCCAAAGTCCTGGCAAACGGAAAAAGTGAATTTGTGGGGGTTTTACTTCCAAACCTGTTTTTACATTATTATTCTGAAATGCTGAGCCAGATCCTGTCCACCTACGAAACCTTTGGATACAAATTTCTTGTTTTTTCGGGAAACGGCTCCGAGCAGACGGAACGTAGATATTTACAGGAGCTTCTGGCTTATAAAATTGAGGGACTTATCGTGTTGAGCCATACGATCCCTTCGCAGGAGTTAGCTTCCTTTGGCATTCCCATCGTTACAATCGAACGGGAAGATGAATATGTAAACAGTGTCAATACAGACAACTATATGGGAGGAGCCCAGGCAACCAGCCTCTTAATCAAGAACAGCTGCAACGTCCTGATCCATATCAACTCGGATGTCCCTCAAAATATCCCCTCCTATGGTCGCATCCAGGGTTTTCTTGACATCTGCCGGGAGAACCATGTCCGTCATGACCTGATCCTGAAGGATCTTGGAAACAGCTATGAAACGACAAAGGCCATTCTTGAAGATACCCTTTCCTTTATAAAAAACAAGTACCCCCATATAAGGAAGGGAATTTTCCTGTCCAACGACACCCACGCCAGTATTTTTGTCAACCTCCTCTTTCGTGAATACGGAAGTTTTCCAGATGAGTATCGGATTGTCGGGTTTGATGATTCTCCGATTTCTTCGGAATCCATTATTCCCATCAGTACGGTAGGACAGCAGATCCATGAAATCGCTTATGAAGCCATGGAGCTTCTGGCATCCCAGATGAATGAACGGAAAAAGCGGAGACCTTCGCTATCAAAAGAAATTGTCCACAGGAAAATTACGCCGATTCTAATCCGGAGGGATACGACATCATAGTTGTGGAACTGGGTATTCCACTACACTAACCCACTCGTTTCGGAGAGAGTATATTCATAATGGAAAGGAACCTTTATCTGGCATCAGCCCGATGGGGAGGGACAGGACGATAATTGAACAATGGATTGCAGAAGCAACGGAATGTGATTTCAAGGTTTCTCTGGAGACAAAAAGGCCAAAAAACTGATTGAAAAGCGTTAGTGCCTTTGCAAACGGCATTGGCGGTACACTGTTTTCGACTATGTCCTCAACCAACTTGTCCTGAAAGACATGAGCCACACCTATGATGCGCTGACCTCCGAATATAACTTCAATACATCTTTTCTAGAGTGTGTCTGAAAATTAAAAAATGCACAAAATCTGGCGAAAAATAGTACAAAAATGCTCGTAAAACTTGGGTGAGCATGTGTTTAAAAGCGATATAACGGGCCGACTATAGCACGATTTTTGTCAGTTTTCGGCATATTGACAAGAAACTGATAATTTTCAGACACGCTC
>CAJUDN010000025.1 GCA_910585355.1 uncultured Lachnospiraceae bacterium | reverse complement strand
AAGCCCCTTCCAGGGTGTCCCGGATGCCGATCACTATGTATCGCTCCCGGTTCTGTGGAACGCCCCACCACTTGCTGTTGAAAAGCTGGTAATAGCTCTTATAGCCCGCCCTTCCGTATTCCGCCGCCAATACTGGCAAATAGGGGCCGAGTGCCTTTACGTTCTCGGCGATCAATATCTTCGGCAGCTTGTCCGGCTCCCTCTCAGCCGCCTCCTGCAGTAGCCTCATAATTTCAAAAAACATCCCGCTTCTGGTGGCTGCCCTATAGTTTTCTCCGCCGCACTTCGGGCAGGCGTTTCCTCTGGTATAGTTTTTATAATCAACCTCCCAAACCTCGCCGCAGTCCGTACACTCCAGCTTAATTCCGGCTTGCTTCCCGGCGACGCTTAAGTCCTGGCAAGGGAAGCCAAACGCCCAGGCAGTCGCTTTCGGCACGTCCTCTATGTGAAGTTCCTTTATGTCTGCCTGCTCGACGTGGTCGCCTATGTTTTCCCGGTAGGTCTGAACTGCGAACTTGTCAAAGTCCCACGCCTTTAAAATCTTAAAGCCTGCCCGTTGCAAGCCCAGCCCCAAACCTCCGCAACCGCAGAAAAAGTCGTTTACGGTATACAAAATCTTTCCTCCTATCTGTTGGAAAGAACGGCCTCCAGGAACTTCTTAAAAGCATCCTCCGCAGCCTTATCCTTTTCCGGCTCCGTTAAGCTGCTTTTGATTTCCTTGCTTTTCGCCTCCAGTACCTGCGCTATGGCGTGAAGGTTAAAGCCTGCTCTTACTTTCCCGCTGCTGGACTTCTCAACCATGGAAGCGACAAGGCTCCCTATGGTATGCGGGTAAATCGGATCCGGGATCGCTCTGCCAATAAATGCCGCCTGGGCATCAATAATCTGCGCCTTGCCGTCCAAAAACTCCCCGGCCTTGCTTACCGTGAAACAGATTATTGTATCTCCGTTAAGCTCCTGCTTGTGTCCGTCCTCGTGTTCAATGGTTACTTTTACTTCGCTCGTCATGTTCATATCTCCTTTTTGGTTTTTATTTATATCAAGGCTTAAAGCCTTAATAGCTTCGGTAAGGGCTTCCGTATCGCCCCACCATATGCTTGCCGGGTCGTCCTTGTCGATCATGCTCTGGCAATGGTCCCGCAAGTCCTCCAATCGTTCAATAACAGCCTGCCTGTCCATGTATCAAATACCCCCCCCCGCAAGATTCCCGCCTTATTACTGCGGTTGTTGCTGCCCTTATGGCTTTTCTGTCCTTCCAAAATTCCGTAACGGCTACACGGTCCTCTCTGGTGATCTCCCGGTGGTCTTTCCCCTCCAGAAGTTTTACAAGGTGGCTCCGCTGCCGCTCGGTAAGTGCTGGCATAATTTCCTTCAGAAGTTCTTCTATGTTTTGCTGCTCCTGGGTTTCCCGGAGTCTGTCGTGCGGATCCGGAAACTGCGCCAGGTACTCATTGCCCTCTGCGTTTAGGTCGTTAAGGCTGAAAGCTATGTAGGCATCCCGTACCCGGTCGGCGTGGTATTTCTTGATCTTTGCGCTTAACATCTTCTTAAATGCAATCGTAGAAAAGCGGTACTTCTCCCGAAGCTCCGGCTTACTGTGCCAGTCCTTTACTGCGTGAAGATAGGCTATGGCGCAAATGTCGTAATACTCCGCTTCCGGCAGTTTGTAGTAGTTTAGGAAAGCGTAAATAAGCCCGTGGTTTTCCTCTGCAAAGCTGCGCTCCTTCTGGTTAAGTGCTTCCATGCTCCGCCTCCTTCCCCGGCGGCGGAACTAAACCGAAGGTTATAAGCGCCATGTTTGCCGCCCTGGTCTGGTGCTTGAAAAGCGGAAACTTTACCGGGTACTTATAAAGTGGCTCCGGGTCCTGCTTCATGCGTTCTGCGTCTACTGCCTGGGCGATCTCGTTAAGCCGCTGCCGCTCCGCCTCAATGGGTCCCGGAAGCCGTACAATCCCGGCCAGCTTGTTCAAAAGCTCAATCTCTGCCGGCCCGTAAAACATCCGCTCCGCCCTGCTCCACTTCATCTTGCTCCAGCTCTTTATAATCGTGAATTGTGTGTTATCGGCATCTTTTATAAGGATCTGCCCGTCCTTCATTGCCATCTTCAAGGGTCTTTCGCCTCCTTCTCTGTATAAAAAGTATGGTTCCCATGTATGAAAAGCCGTTCAAGGTTCCGGCTGTGCCAGGTGCTTTCCCCGTCCTCCGGTGTCTGCTCAAAGTACAGCGCACCATGGCTTTCGTCCCAGCCCGTTTCCTGTATCAAGTCAAGGGCTGCCCAGCAGTCTGCGTCCGGCTTTACTGCCTCGTATCTTCCGTTACTGTAGGAAGTAAAGGCGTTACGCTGGGAAATGACACCTTTTACGGTGTCCGGGAATTTTCCGGATTTTGTCCGGTTGTAAATAACCAGAATAACAAGGGCTTTCCCTTCGGTGTCCTCACCCTCCGCCTCCGCCATTGCCATCCGTACCGCTATATATTCTTCGCTTGCGTTCCATCCTAAATCTCGCCCCCTCTGCGGGGCTTCTGGCGGCTCTGTGGCGGCTTCCGGGCTTATGGTGGGCATTTCCCCGACCGAAAGGGAAAAGGGCGGCTCTGCGGCTTCCTGGCGGTTCGTGGCGGCGAGTATGGCAAGCGTAGCGACGCCAACCGCGAAAAGAATAAGCCCGGCGGCGGAAAGCCTTTTTATCAGCCTGCGCCTCCTTCTCCGCCTCCGCCGTTCTCGTATCGTCAATCCTCCGCACCTCCCCGGTCAAGCTGTTCAAGTAAGAGGGCCAGGGCATCTGCAATAATCCTTTGTTTCTGGATTATAGGCGGCGGGCAGTCCTCTTTGCTGAACGCCTCGCGGTATGCTTTAAGGTCCCGGCGGTACTTGTCCAGAAGTAAAGCAACGTCAAGCCGGCCGTATTCCTCCGGATCCGGTTCTGCTTCAGCTTCCGGCTCCTGGGCTTTTTCCTCGTAGCCCATGCAGCCGTTTTCGTGGGTCTTTTTGCCCGCACACTCTCCGTCATGCTCGCAAGTGTCGCAGAGTACCTGCTCCGACTCCTGGGCGGTGATGGGCTTCGGTTCCTCGCTGTCCTCAACTTCCCGAAAATCTGCATCTATGATGTTCGGATCCTCCGGCTCTGCTGTGGTCTGCCTCGCCGCCTCCCTGGCTGCTTTCCTCGCTGCCGCCTTTTCTTCCTTGCGTTGCTGCTCCTTTTCCTTAAGTGCTTCCCGGAGCGACTTCTGTGATGCGGCGTTGCGTTCTGCAAGGTCCGCCAGCCCCTTCTTTTTCTCCTGGATCTCCTTAAGGGCTTTCGCCGCCTCCGCCCAGGTCATTTCCTTGCTTCGGTCTGTCTTTACTCCGCGGGGCGTACAATTAAAGTAATCTCCGCCGTAGCCGCCGTGGTATGATCTGCCGTGCTGTTCTTTCAGCCATGCTCCGGTGATTTTGTCCCCCGGCTTAATACCCAGCCAGCCGTAAAGGCTTTCTATTTCCTTTTCCGTCATGTCCGGCTTTTTGCCCTCGGCTTCCTTCTGTCGTTTCTGCAGCTCCGCCTGCTCTTTCTTCCGCTCGTCCTCGTCCTTTTTCTTTGCGACGTCGCAACGGGAAAAGCAAATTTTATGTTCGCAATTAAGGCAGCAGGGGGCCGGCTCCTTATCCCCTTCCCGTATCGGTGCAAGCTCCGGGTGAAGGTGCTGGCATTTCTCGCTGAAAAGCCCGGCCTCTATGTCTAACCGCTTTTCTTCGCTCATCTGGGTGCAAGAAAATGGGTTCCCCAGTGGGGCGGTTCTGCAGTAGCGTTCTTCCTGCCGTATGCCGCAGGGGCGGGCGCAACTGAAACAAGTGTATTTCCCGTCGCCGCATCCTTTTGTGGAAAGTAAGGATCCCTCCGGGTATACTGTTTTCGGAAGCCCGAAGAAAGACTTCGGTTCCTCCTGCTTCTTTTTCAGCGCCCTTATTTCCCTTACCGTGGTTTCCTGCGTTACCTTCTCCAGCTCCTCGTCGGGAAGCCCCAGCATTTCCTGTAATTTGCTTACGCCCATCCCGATGTACTTCTCCGCCATATGCTCGCCGCCGTCAATGGAAAAGCGGGCGTTAATTGCCATAAAACGGCTTGCGCTGGAAGTGCTTAAGCCGTACTCCCCTTTTGCGAAGTCCCATATACTTTTATAACCGTCCTCCGTGAAAAGTGCGTTTTCGCTGATCTGCCGAAGGAAATAACCGACCATAAAGAAATCTTCGGCGGCGTCATTTAAGTGGTTCCTTATCCCGCTTTTCAAGTCCTGGTATTCCATCTTATCCCTCCTTGTCTACCTGGCTTCTTTGCCCTCTCACGCCCGGCTTGCCTGCGGTTCTGCTGCCGTGCTGGGCTTCTGGCTTGTCAAAAAGTCAGCAATCAATTTGTAAACGGCTTCGGTTTTTCCGGTGGGCGGTATCGTCCGCCCCTCTATGCTCTTAAGCTCCGTCCCGTCCGCTAAAATGTGTTTTATCATCCGGCGCCCTCCTTTATGCTGTAGCCGTCGCCCTTGCTGTACTTTCGTTAAACGAAAGTTTTTCTCCAAAAAAAATGAAAAGAAATTCCCGCTCATTCATCCTGGTAATCTGTGCAATAGTTACCATCTCGGAAAGTTTAAAATCTCCCTCCGGCTTCTCCAGCTTCGTGGTAAGTGTGGTCGGGGAAATGTGCATCTTTTCCGCTAATAACTTCCGGTTAAGGTCGTTGTCAATAAGTTTCTTTTCAAATTCCTTTACGTTGGCGATCATCTTGTTTCCTCCTTCCTCTTTCGTTGAACGAAAGTTTTTACAATGCCCACTATATCACCCTTTACGCAAAAAATCAATAGCCAAACGAAAGTTTTTTAATGTTTCTTCAAATATTTTTGAGGTCAAACGAAAAAAATCTTGTTTTTTGCTTAAAATGTGGTATTATAGACTTATCAAATTGAAAGGGGGTTTAAGTGAATGGTAAGCGTGAACTATGCCGCAATAGGTCAGCGTATAAAGGAAAAGCGTAAGGAAGCCGGACTTAATCAAAAAGAACTTGCAGCAAGGGTCGGGCTGTCTGAGGCCAGCGTGTCAAAGTATGAACACGGAAAGGTCGAAGACGCCACGCATAATATGTTAAACAAGTTTGCGGATGTCCTCGGTGTTTCTATTGCCTGGCTTCTTGGTCTTGAAGAAAAGCCAAAAGAAAGCGCCTCTCCTTTATCAACTGAAGAAAAGCGGCTTGTTGACGGTTTCCGAAGCCTAAATAGGGCGGGCAAAGACTACATAATGCAAACTATGGATATTGCCGTTACTGCTTACAAGGATGAGCCAATGGCTCAAAAAAGGGAAGCGTAAAGAGCGGCAAAAAGCGCAAGTACCGAACCGAAGGAAAGATAACGTATGTAGAATTTTAGAAAGGAGTTTTATTATGGCAAAACCGGGAGCCGGAAAACGGCAAATGCAAGCTGTAAGAAGGAAGCGAAGCAAGAAAACAAATAATTTTTTAAAGAAGTTGTTTAAATGTTTCAAGTGAAAAAGGAAGCCCGCGCCGCCTATTGGTGTAAGCGGTGCGGGCTGGCTGGCTGCCATGTATAAACATTCCGAGCTACTTAATTATACATCAGCCCGCCAAAAAACACAAGTAAAAGGTAGGGCTATTTTTGCGCCCTTTTTTAAGGTGGTGTGTCTATGGATAAAAGAAATATAAGCCCGGCTCCGGCTGCGTTCTCCCTGGATAACGTAGCCGATCTATATATCCGGGTATCTACAACTGAACAAGCCGAGGAAGGTTATAGCGTCGGGGAACAAGAGGCGCGGCTCCGCTCCTACTGCTCCGCTATGGGCTTTACTGTAAATGCTGTCCATATCGATCCGGGGTACTCTGGGGCTACGCTTGACCGCCCTGGTATCAATCAAGTTATTAAGGACGTGCAGGGCGGCTGTGTGAAAAAGGTTATTGTCTGGAAACTGGACCGGCTTTCCCGGTCGCAAAAAGACACCCTTGTGCTTCTGGAAGATGTCTTTTTAGAAAACGGCTGTAACTTCGTTTCAATCATGGAAAGTTTTGATACGGCTACGCCCTTCGGGCGGTGTATCGTTGGAATACTGGCGGCTTTCGCTCAAATGGAAAGGGAAAATATAAAAGCCCGCTTAATGATGGGTAAGCAAGCCGGGCTTAAGGAAGGTAACTACTACTCCGGCATAACGCCTATCGGCTATAAGTCCGAACTGCAGGAAAATGGTAAGCGGTCGCTTGTCGTGGATCCGTTTTCCTCCTGCGTCGTGAAGGATATGTATAAGCTCTATAGCTCCGGACGAAGCCTGGGGGAAATAGGCGACTACGTCCAGAAGAAATACGGCGTATATGCTGACCGGGATCGTCGCTCTGCTGCCGATCAGTGCGGCCGGGTCCTCCGTAATCCGGTATATGCCGGCCGGGTCTTTATGAATGACCTGGAATACTCCGGGAAGCATGAGGCGCTGGTTTCCCCGGAAGTCTGGCAAAAAGTAAATGACCGCTTATCCCAAAATAAAAAAGCCTATAAGCGGGCTTACTCTGGTTCGGACGGGCTGCTCTCTGGTCTTTTGTTCTGTGGGGACTGCGGCGCCCGGATGTCTATCCGCCAGTGGGGCTGGAAGACCTCTAAAGTCAACAAATATATATGCTACTCTGTAAGCCGCAGTAGTAAGCGGATGATCAAGTCGGATTCCTGCTCCAACCGTAAGGAACACTTTACCGTGTCCGATCTGGATGCCCTGGTGTTGGAAGAAATTAAAAAGCTCGCTCTGGATCCGGCTGCCCTGGATGCGCTGGTCGAAGAAAACGCCGGGGAAGCTCCGCCCGACCTTGGGGCGTTCCAGGAACGGTTGGGGAACGTGGAAAAACAAATAACAAGGCTTCTTAATCTCTATCAGACGGGGATTGTCGGGCTGGAAGAAATACAAGACCGCCTATCCGCTCTTAAGGAAGAACGCAAGGCGGCGCAGAAGTGCCTGGAAGAAGCCGAAGCGGAAGACTCCGGGAAAATGTCTAAAGGGGAAGCGGCGGCAGCTCTGGCTTCCCTATCTGGTATTATTGAAGCTGGGGACGGTGATGGGCTTTATGCCCTGGTGCATAGCCTTATAGAAAAGGTCGTTGTACTGAATGGAAATGTAACTATATACTGGGCTTTCTGCTAAAGAAGGGGCGGCTTTTGTTCTATACAACAAATAGCCGCTTACTCTTTAGTATTTGCTTGAGTCGTCCTGCATTTCCCTTCTCTTTTCTGGTGTATATGTCTCGCCTTTATATCCGGCATCCTCAGATATCCGGAACTGGTTCAACAGGGACTTCATAACATTGGCCTGCCCGCTCAGCTCCTCGCTTGCGGCAGCGCTTTCTTCCGACGTGGCGGAATTCATCTGTACCACTGAAGAAATCTGTTTAACACCCTGGGAGATGTTCGCAATAGCGTCAGCCTGCTGCTGGGAAGAACCTGCAATTTTTTCTACCATATCAAGTATCTGTGTTGTCTGATCGGCCATTTCGTCAAATGCCGCATCCGTATTTGCCGCCAGCTCTTCTCCATTCTTTACATGCTGTAAAGATCTTCCAATCAACTCTGTGGTATTCTTAGCCGCATCCTGAGACTTTTGCGCCAGATTACGTACTTCATCTGCAACAACCGCGAAGCCTTTACCGGCATTTCCTGCCCGCGCCGCTTCCACTGCTGCGTTTAATGCCAGGATGTTTGTCTGGAACGCAATGTCGTCGATTACCTTAATAATTTTCTGAATATCTCCTGAAGCAGTGGCGATATCTTTTATAGCGCCAAGCATCTGCTTCATTTCATCGCGGCTTCTGTTTACAACCTCGCTGGCTTTACGGCCCACGGTATTGGCATTCTGAGCATACTCCGCGCTTCTTGAAATCTGTTCGGATATTTCGTTAATTCTGTCGGATAAATCTTCTACGCTTCCAGCCTGCTCTGTAGCTCCCTGAGCCAGCGCCTGCGCTCCACTTGCAACCTGGCTTGCGCCCACGTTCACCTGTTCAGAGGCAGCATGCAGCTCGCTTAACACATCGCAGATTTTCGCACGGAAATTCCCGACTGAAATCTTTATGTTCTTGAAGTCTCCCAGGAAGTCCACATCCGTAGTGCAGGTGAAATTGCCCTTTGCAAATTCCTCCATTACATAGTCGATAGTCTCCACATACTTCAGAAGTTCCTTGAAAGAGAAATTTATACGCTCAACCAGCGTACCAAATTCATTGTTTGCCTGATAATCAACGGAACCTTTCAGGTTTCCTTTGGAGAGCTCAACCACTACTGCTTCTACTCTTCTGACAATGCCCGTAATCTTTCCAGTTGTGATAATCGCAAGGAAAAGGCTTACCACCAATACGACTATGAAAGTAGCAACGGACAGCCATCTTAAGATCAGGATCTGCTGCATAGACGCGCTTTCACTCTCATTTCTTTCCTGAGTGGTGACTGCACTGATTTTCTGGGCAATAGAGCTGAGATTTGTAAGAACTGGAGAGCATTCATTTAATATAATATTTTTTGCCTGTTCCTTGTTGCCTTTGTCTATCTCAGAAATCGCTCTGTTGGCAATATCAGTCCACTGATTAAACGCAGTTTCATATTCTGTTGCCAATCCATCCTGTGTGCCATAAACACTTTTAAACAGAGCCAATCTCTCTTTCACGGACGCCAGACTTGTGTTTATATCGTCTTTCAGTTTTTGTTCCGTAGCCTGATCTTCTGTAAGCATCATCTCCCGCAGATCCCGGGCCGCCACATTTACATGAATCCGGCATTCTTTCATAGCGGTATCCGCGGAAATTACATTGTCCAACAGATTATTTGTGCCGCTTTCGATTCTGCCCATTCCAAACACAGCAACAGCCGTAAGAATGCCTGTCAGAGCAATGATAGCGGAAAATACTGTTAGCAAATAGGTTCTCAGCTTCATTTTTTCAAACATAATAACTCTCCTTTATCTTGTAATTTTGTAGAAAACATTTATTTTATATATCGTCAAAAAATGAAAAAAGTTAAGAGTAATTTTTATATTTTTTCATGAGTTTAACACTGTCCGCCACGCCTGCCACATATATCCTGCGCGTCAGTTCCTTTCCATTTTCCAGAGCGCCTATGTATTTGCTGTAAAGATCCCCCGCCTCTTTTGACGGAACCACAAGAATATCCGACCAGCGGGCGGCAGGGCCTGTACAGTCTTCCTTTTTTGGCTCCACCCCTTCTTCCCAGTGAGGAAGATAAAATACAATCTCCGCATTTTCCCTGACCATTCCGAACTCACAGGCCGTTCTTCCTCCCGGACCGTCCAGAAATACAAAATCCGGATGTTCTCCTCTCATATCATACCATTCAAAATTTTCTGATTTTATCCCGTCAAGGACGTCCGGGCATGTATTTGATACGCAGAAAAGACGACGTTTTGCCTTATCCCCAAGGCTGTTCCAAAATGGTTCCATAAGCCGCCATCCCTCCTGGCTGCCAACAAGAAACACAGCCACCAGAGTACCCTCAAATTCTGTTTCCAGGCACCTGCTGATCTCTCCCCGTTTTCCGGCCAGGGCTCTTCCCATTTTGAAACGTATCCCGCGTTCCTGCTCTGTCAGATACTCATAGAGCAGCTCGCAGTATTCTTCCAGCATTTTAACGGTTTTTGTTTGGTAGCCTTCTTCCTCTTCAATGGTTCTGCCAATGGTAATTGCTGAATTCTGCATATCTTCCAGCAGCTCCTCCAGCATATTCAAATCATTTCTCTTTATCTTGGAATCCAGTATCGCTTCCCCTTTTCCAAGAGTAGCAAGCATTTCCCGCATTTTTTGTTTCACTTGTTCCCGCACAGTACTGCCGCCTTTCCGCATTGTTTTAATTTATATCGACGCTTTTTCACAATTTATAACTATTATTTAATTCTCATATTTTTTTCTTATTTTTTTTTACTTTTTGCCGATAAATAAATAAAGATTTATGACTTACAACTATAATTTTTAACGAAAGTGGTGGGAACGCAATGGATAACGGCATGAATGATATTCTTGATACCTATCTGTATGAATCCAATTCTTTGTTGGATCAGCTGGATGAAATGCTGGTAAAGGACGAAAAGGAAGGGGATTTTTCCCCGGATGATGTGAATGAAATTTTCCGAATCATGCATACCATCAAAGGCTCCTCTGCCATGATGGAATTTAATTCCCTTTCTACAATCGCTCATCATATCGAGGATTTGTTTTTCTATATCCGCGATAAAGGAATCGATTCTCTGAATCCGGAACACAAAAGGGAGCTCTTTGACCTGATGTTCAAATCAGAGGATTATTTAAGGAGCGAAGTTGGAAAAGTGGAAAGCGGAGAACCGCTTTCTGATAACATTGATTCGTTCGCCTCTGAAATCAATGAATTTCTTAAAAAAATAAGTTCCAAAGGAGACAGTTCCGCAGTAAAAGATACCCCTGATGTCTCCGCCGCCCCAAAAGCGAAAGCGGACGCCCTCGTTTTGCCTCAGGATTCTAAAGCGGTCTGCTTTATCCATATTTTCCTTGAAGAAGGCATAGGAATGGAAAATCTGCGGGCTTATATTATTGTCAATAGTCTCAAAGAATGCGGCCTGGATTTCAGATACTATCCGGCGGATATGGAAACGAATCCGTCCGTCTGCCAGGACCTTATTGACAACGGTTTCTTCCTGGCTTTCGAAAGTCAAGACGCAGCTGTTCAGGCGGAAAGCATTATGCAGACGCAGAATTACATAAGATCTTATGAATTACTGAATTCCCCGGAGCCTGCCCAGGATAAGGAAATTATTCCAGCCGAAGCGCCGGCTTCTCCTGTTGCGGATAGCGCTGCTCTTCCTGCTGCAAAGCCGGCAGCCGCCAGCCCTTCCGCCGCCGCACCCAGCCATTCTCCCGTAAAGCAGAGCCTGATCAGCGTTAATCTGATGAAGCTAAACAGCCTTAATGACATTGTGGGTGAAATCGTAATTACAGAATCCATGGTCACCTCTTCACCGGAGCTGAACCTTTTGCCCAAAGAAAGCTTTGACAACTTTATGAAGTCCGCGCGGCAGCTGCGTAAGCTCACGCATGACCTTCAGGATATTTCCATGTCCTTACGCATGGTGCCCATATCAGGGGTATTCCAGAAGATGAACCGCATTGTCAGGGATATGAAGCAGAAACTGGGAAAGGATGTGCGCCTTACCATTATTGGGGAGGATACGGAGGTTGACAAAACAATCGTCGACAGCATACAGGATCCCATTATGCATATTGTCCGCAACAGCATGGACCATGGAATCGAGGAAACTCAGCAGGAACGTATTGATGCCGGCAAGGCCGCTCAGGGAGAAATCATTCTCAGCGCTTCTCACACCAGCAGCGAAGTAGTGATTTCCGTATCTGACGACGGCTATGGTATGGATGCCCAGAAGCTCCTTGCAAAAGCAGCTGAAAAGGGACTCCTTACAAAACCGGAGAGCGAATACACTCAAAAAGAAGCCCTGGGACTTATCATGCTTCCCGGATTCTCAACCAACAAGGCCGTAACGGAATATTCCGGCCGTGGTGTGGGAATGGATGTTGTCAAAAAGAATGTGGAATCCGTAGGCGGAACGATTTCCATTTCCAGCGAAGTAGGCACAGGCACCACAATCAGTATGAAAATTCCTCTTACGCTGGCAATTGTGGACGGCATGAAGATTACGGTTGGAGATTCAATTTTCACCATCCCGGTTTCCAATATCCGCCAGTCCTTTAAGGTAACGGAAGAACAGGTGATTCATGATGAATACGGAAACGAAATTGTAGACTGCCTCGGCAGCTTTTATCCAATTCTCCGGCTTCACCAATTTTTCCATATGGATACCAACGCTTCCAATATGAGGGACGGAATATTGATATGGGTGGAAGCCGGCGACTGCTCCTATTGCCTGTTCGTTGACAGTCTGATAGGAGAACAGCAGGTTGTGGTGAAACCTCTTCCCGCATATTTGAACTCGTTTGAACTCAAAAATTACGGCATAAGCGGATGCACCATCCTTGGGGATGGAAATATCAGTATTATTCTGGATATTCTCGGCCTGTACGCTGCCGCTATCAAAAGTATGTAATTGAGGGAGGTTTTGTATCATGTCCAATCAAGTTGAAAACCAAGCAGAGAAACAGCCCGAAATCCAGACAGGAAGTTCGTCTGTTGAGCGTTGTCTTGTTTTTGAGTCCGGCTCCCTTTCTCTGTTCATGAGTACAAGTTATGTCATCGAAATGATAAACGGCCATTCCATTACCCCGATTCCAATGATTCCTCCATACATTAAAGGAATTTTAAATCTTCGGGGACAGATACTTCCTGTCGTCGATATCCGTCTTTACATGGGCTATGAGGAAAAGGAATACACCCGCCAGACCTGCGTTATTGTTCTCCAGGTGGATTCTCTTTCTCTGGGAATCATTGTGGATTCCGTGCAGCAGGTAATTGATATTGACCTGGCAAATGTCCGCTCCATTCCTGTAAAACGTCAGCAGAAGCTTTTAGACGGTATGGTAACTCTGGAAGACGGACGCGTCCTTATGTCCTTTGACTGCAAGGCCCTTGTTAATGATCCCTGTTAAAATACGACGAGAGGAGAATTGATTTTTCATGTTAAGCCTGAGTGAAGCGGATTTCCAGCGGATGTATGTCTATATACAAAAACATTACGGTATTGACTTATCCCAGAAAAAACAGCTGATTGTAAGCAGACTTTCCAATACTCTTGCAAAGATGGGATATGCGAATTTTACCAAGTATGTGGACGATCTGGTATCCTCCCGGAAACCTGAAATGGTTACGGATATGCTAAATAAGCTCACTACAAACTATACATATTTTATGCGTGAGGAAGAGCACTTTGATTATCTGAATAAAACGGTGCTCCCGGAGCTGGCTAAAAAGCACGCCCATGATAAAGTACTTTCTATCTGGAGCGCAGGCTGTTCCTCTGGAGAGGAGCCCTATACAATTTCCATGTATCTGAAGGAATTTTTCGGTTCCCAGGCGTCCGCCTGGGATACCCGCATCCTGGCCACCGATATTTCACAGAATATCCTGGATGCTGCTCAGCACCCTTCCTATCATGAAGAAAGCCTGGCCCGTGTTCCTTCTGCATGGAAACACAAGTATTTTGTAAAGGATGGTACAGGCTCATACACCATTGCCCCGGTTATTCGGCAAAACGTTATTTTCCGCACTTTTAATCTGATGGACCCGATCCAGTTCAAGCGGCGTTTTGATCTTATTTTCTGCCGGAATGTTATGATCTATTTTGATATGCCTACAAAAGAGGCCTTGATTCGGCGTTTTTATCAGGCTACCGTACCGGGCGGCTATCTTTTCATCGGCCATTCAGAAAGTCTAAGTAAAGAAAACTGTCCTTATGATTATATTGTTCCTGCGGTTTACCGCCGCAGTCTGTAACCGCATTCTGTAAAAAGAAGGGATTTTTGTTATGGATAAAAAAATTCGTTTGATGATAGTTGATGATTCTGCTGTTTACAGAAGCTGGCTCATGAATTCCTTATCAAAGAACGACAGGTTTGAGATTGTGGGCTATGCCGTGGACGCCTTTGACGCCCAACGGAAAATCCCACTGTTAAAGCCTGATATCGTTACGCTGGACATTGAAATGCCGGGAATGTCCGGCATTGATTTTTTGAAGAAGCTTCTTCCGCTCCACCCGGTTCCTGTTATTCTTGTATCTTCCTTAAGTATAAAGGTAATTGATGCTCTTGCTGCCGGAGCCGTGGACTATGTACAAAAACCAGATATGGGGAGCGCCAATGAAAAAGAAGTCTTTTTGACCAGACTTTCCTCTAAGCTTATGTTTGCCTCTAATTTCCATGTGCGTATTCCGGAAAATGCAAAACCTGCAACGGTGCGGCCTCTTCTTAGTCAGGAAAAGGGCCGTGCCCTTTCTTCTGCACGGGCCGCAATAGACAATAAAATAATCATTGCCATCGGAGCCTCCACCGGAGGAACCGAAGCCATCCTTGAAATTCTAACCAAATTCCCTGCCAATATGCCGGGAATTGTGATTACCCAGCATATGCCGGAAGGATTTACGTCTATGTACGCAGAACGTTTAAACCGACAGTGCCGTCTTACGGTAAAAGAAGCCCAGGGCGGAGAGCGGATTGAGCCTAACCATGTTTTGTTAGCTCCCGGTGGAAAACATATGCGTGTAGTTCGGATGGGAACCGGCTATGCCGTGCAATGTGCGGATGGAGAAAAAGTAAGCGGGCACCGGCCTTCTGTTGATGTACTTTTTGATTCTGTGGCTTACACGGTAAAGGAAAACGCCATCGGAGTCCTGCTTACAGGCATGGGAGCTGATGGAGCCGCCGGGCTTTTGCGTATGAGAAAAAACGGAGCTTACACTATCGGTCAGGATCGGGATTCCTGCGTTGTCTACGGAATGCCAATGGAAGCGCATAAAATAGGCGCCGTATGCGTCCAGGCAAGCTTAAACTCCATCCATCAGGTAGTGCTGAACCAGCTGACCCAACTGTCCATAAAATCCGGTGGGACTCTATAGGATAGGCCATGAAACGCAAAAAAAAGAAGCAGCCGACGCTATATTCACTTCTCCAGCATATTCTGACAACCGGCATTGTTCTGTCTTCGCTCTCACTGTGCATCAGTATCTTATGGGCAAATCCAGGTCTTCTTTCACAGGCCGCTTCTTTGCCAAAAGAGCTTTTTGCACGGTTGGAGCAGGCCACTGCAGATACAGAAGACGAGTCTGATGCATCTTCGCCAGAGCCTTCTTCCGTTTCACCGGAGCCTGTCGCCGCAGAAGAAGCTCCCCAAAGAGATCTGGAGGAGCTTATTTCCTCAGGAGAGATAGGGGAAATAGAAGACTTTGATACCTCCCTTACAGAGGCGGAGGAAAACACTTATTATTACATTATGGACAGCGCCATGGGCCCCATGATTTATTACAATCAGGGGGACAGCCGATGGGCGGATTATTTATACGGAGGCGCTGACCCCATACGCTCCCACGGCTGCGGTCCTACGGCCGTGGCTATGGTAATTTCCAGCTTTTCTTCCGTAACTCTTACGCCGCCGGAGGCCGCTGACTGGGCGGCAGCCAATGGATATTACGCTCCGGATCACGGCTCCTATCATAGTCTCATTGCTGATTCTCTGACCGCGTTCGGGCTGAATGTACAAAGCGTAAAGGATCGCTCCCAGGAGCATGTGTCAGATTTGCTGAGAGAAGGGTCCGTCCTTATAGCTCTTATGGGAAAGGGCTCCCTTACCCAAAACGGTCATTTTATTGTCATTACCAAGCTGCTGGAAAACGGAAATGTGTACATCGCCGATCCGGGCAGCTATGCAAACAGCACCAAAGAATGGGAGCTTTCCAAGCTGCTGTCCGAATTAAAGGGGAGCCGCGACAGCGGAGCTCCCCTTTGGGCCGTCAGCCCTCCTCCTGCTTAAAGCATGTTTCTCATAGTTTTAAACAGGCCTGCGAACGTGAAAAGGGACAGCTCATATCAACCCAGATAAACAAAGACGGCAAAAACCCATAGCTATGAGTTTCATACCCACAGCTATGGGCTTAGTTAATATATACCCTTATACTATTCGAACTCTTTCGTCCCTTCTGTTTTTCCCTTATACCCCGCCATAGCCCTGTCAAACTCCTGGAGCTCCATCTCAGGGCACTTCTGACGGATCAATTCTTCCAGCTTGCTGTATCCTGTCTCGCTGGCAGCGCGTAAGAGAAGGAGGCGGTCCTTTTGCCGCTCCATATGGTACAGACGCTCCAGAAACGCCGCAACTGCCTCTGCATTTTCTCCGCTATCTCCACCCTCTTTTTGAAAGGCCCGCAAAAACAGAACCAGGGCGGTGGGACGGTAGGGATCTGCTTTTAAAAGGACGGTGCAGTACTTTACACATTCCCCCAGCTCCCCTGTCTGGTAACAGGAGAGGGCAAGCAGTTCCCAGGTTCCCGGAAGGTCTCCGCTGACCAGCATTCCTCTGTTGGCATTCCCATATGTTTCAAGCAAAGAAAGACATCTTTTTAAATGAAAGGCCGCTTTTGTAAATTCATTTTTATTCGCGTAAAACCGGCCCAAAAGAAAGTCAAAATCACTTTCCTCCGGCAGACGACGGATTGCCTTTTCATACAGCTTCAGAAGCGCTTCTTCATCGTTTTCATCTATCAGGATAATCATAAGTTTCCAGAAGGCCGTCGCATTTATAATATCATGTCTGTTCAGATTTTCCGGCATCCCTGCGATGCCCTTATAATACCATTCCTTGGCCTCCTCCGGCTTGCCCGCTGTCAAATAGGAATCCCCCAGATAGCACATCAGATGATAATTATCCGGATGGTCTTCCAGTTCCATCAAAAGCAGCCGGATATTCCGCTCTCCTCTTTTTTCATTCTGAGCCTCGCTGCCTGCGTACCCTGTATGATAGATGGACAGTAATTTTGTCGCATCCGCCATATAAGGCGTAATTCCCATTCCCTGAAAGGAAAGCTCCTCGTGGATCCGGTTTCGGTATACCAGCCCCTCCATCCTTTTAAAGAGCCTCGCCTGGGTTCCCCCGGCAAAAATACTTTCATCTTCCCGTACCTGGAGCCATGAGGTCATCACAGCATAATATCCCCCTTTGTCATAGCGCTCCAAAAGGGGCATCAACTTTTTTGCTTCCTCAAGAGGGAAATATTCATCCGCATCCAAAAACGCAACCCAGTCCCCGGAAGCTTTACTTATGGCAAAGTTTTTTGCCGCCGAAAAATCATCCTGCCAGGGAAAGTAAAATACCTTCGCCCCCATTTTCTCCGCCAGCTCCACGGTCCTGTCCGTGCTTCCCGTATCCACCACGATCTGCTCCCAGACAATTCCCTTTCCCCAGCTCAGCGCCTTTTCTATGTTGCGCTCCTCATTTTTTACGATCATGCACTGTGACAAACGCATATCTGCTCTCCCATGTTCCAATTCCATTTGATATAAGAAAAGCCATTCAAAGCGTTGGCTTTCAATGGCTTTTCCTGATTATCCCGCAATGAGGCGGGCAAAAATCATGTACGATACATACAGTTTAATTACCGAAGCAGACTTAATACATTCTGCGGAACGGCATTGGACTGAGACAGCATGGACTGAGCAGCCTGTAAAAGAACATTGTTCTTTGTGAAGGCGGTAATCTCATCTGCCATATCAGTATCGCGGATACGGCTCTCAGCTGCAGTGATATTCTCAGAAGTAACCTTCAGGTTGTTGATGGTATGCTCCAGACGGTTCTGGGAAGCACCAAGGTGAGCACGGTAAGTGGAAACCGTATTAATTGCAGTATTAATAGCAGAAAGAGCGGAATTTGCCTGTGTCTGATCATTAACCTTAAGTGACTTAACACCAAGCGTTGTAGCATCCATTGCACTGGAATTAACCTGAATTGTCTCACCTGCTGTCGGTCCAATCTGGAATGTCATTGTACCACTAGCGGTAGCGGCGATCGGCTTAACGCCGTTAAAGTCTGTGTAGTTTGCAATACGGTTAATCTCTTCATTCAGCTTGTTAAACTCTTCCTGAATGTTGTTTCTTGCAGTAGAGTTGTAAGTGCCGTTTGCGGACTGGGTAGCCAGAGTTACCATACGCTGAAGCATGGAGTGAACCTCTGTCAGAGCTCCCTCAGCTGTCTGAATCAAACCGATAGCGTCGTTTGCGTTAACTGCAGCCTGGTTAAGACCGTTGATCTGAGATCTCATCTGCTCGGAAATAGCAAGACCGGCAGCGTCATCGCCTGCACGGTTAATCTTATAACCGGAAGACAGTTTCTCTAAGTTCTTGTTCAGAGCACTCTGGTTAACGCCTAAGTTTCTGTAAGAATTGATTGCTGATATATTGTGTTGAATCTGCATAAAATTTTCCTCCTTGAATTTATACTATTTCTTCGCTGAAACTTCCCTGTTTCAACGTTGGTATTCCGCTGGGCCCTTAACAGAACACCGTCGACGGGGATTTTATTTCCCTTTACATCATATAATATCGGCGGCTTTTCCGTTTCCATAAGGACTTTTTCCACTTTTTTTAATATTTTTTTCAATCGGCTTTCATGCATGGCGGCGCCTGCGTCAGCGGGCATGTGCGTTTATATCAGGTACCTCTTCAGCAGCCGGGAAACCTCCGCAATATCGATGGGCTTCGCAATATGAGCGTTCATGCCGCACTCATGGCAATGCTGTATGTCATCCGAAAAGGCATCCGCGCTCATGGCAATAATCGGAACGGACACCGCGTCCCCACGGTCTAACGCCCGGATTGCCTCCGTGGCCTCATATCCATTCATATTGGGCATCCGTATGTCCATAAGAATCGCGTCATAATATCCCTCCGGCGACTTTTGGAACTTATCCAGACAGATCTGGCCGTCCTCCGCCCATTCTATCTCCAGCCCAAGGTCAGACAGCAGCTCTTCAGCGACCTCCCAGTTCAGCTCATTATCCTCCGCAAGCAGAATCCTGTGTCCGGACAGCTCAACGCTCTGGTCTGATATCTGGTCGTGAACGGTTTCACTTCCCATGTATTCTCGCAGCGCATGGAACAGCGTCGACTTAAACAGCGGCTTGGAAATAAAACCGTTGATTCCCGCCTGCCTAGCCTCTGTTTCAAATTCACTCCAATCATATGCGGAAATCAGCAAAATCGGCACGTCATCTCCTAACTCCCGCCGGATTGCCTTCGCAGCCTGGATTCCGTTCATACCAGGCAGCTTCCAGTCAAGAAGAATAATCTGGTATCCGTTTCCTCTTTTATGGCGTTCCAACACTAATTCTATGGCCTTTTCTCCGCTTAATGTACACTCTGCGTTTATTCCGATAGATTTCAGCGTGTTCATAGCCGTTTTACATAATAATTCGTCGTCATCCACCACAAGCATATTCCAGGACGGAAGAACCATATTCATTTCTACCATGTCCGCTTTTTCAAAATCAAACGTAAGCCTGAATTCCGTACCTTTATCAAGCTCGCTTTCGATATCGATGTTTCCCTCCATCGCGTCCACAATGTACTTCGTAATGGCCATACCCAAACCGGCGCCTTCGGTTTTATGGATTCTGGCTCCGTCTGCGCGGCTGTAAGATTCATAAATCTTTTTCAGGAACTCCGAAGACATTCCAATTCCGTTATCCTTTACATGAATATGAACCCGTACATATCCGTCTCCCTTTTCAGATTTTTCTTCAAACAGAGACAGCCGTATGGAGCCTCCCTCCGGCGTATACTTGGTTGCATTGGATAAAATATTCAGCAAAACCTGATTCAGACGCACGCCGTCGCACCAGACGTTTTCCGTCACGACATTTTCCACATGAATATCAAAGGTCTGCCTTTTTGCTTTCACCTGCGGCTGCATAATGCTGACAATTCCTTCAACGACCTCCTTTAAGGAAATCTGTTCGACGGTCAGGGTCAATTTTCCGCTTTCAATCTTCGACATATCCAAAACATCGTTGATCAGTCCCAATAAATGTTTGCTGGACAGCGTAATCTTTCTCAGACAATTCTGCACCTGTTCCCGGTTATCCAGATGGGCGGCCGCAATGGCGGTCATGCCTACAATCGCATTCATGGGTGTACGGATATCATGACTCATATTGGCCAGAAATTCACTTTTGGCCCTGCTTGCCTCCAACGCCGACCGGCGCGCTTCCTCCAGCTCATGAAGCTGTGAACGGGACATGGAAAAATACCGGAAAAAAATCAATGTCTGAATGAGCAGGACAGAAACGCAGGCCAGAAGCGTTATGAGCATACGCCGACCGCTGAGACTGTTAATGACATCGTCCAATGTGCCATATGGCATAACCGCCACCAGGTACCACTCAGAATAGGGCAATGGCATGCCGCAGATCTGCAGCTCCTCACCCTCTATTTCATATGACACAGAGCATCCCCTGTTAGCCCTCAGGGCATCTTCAAACTCTTTAATACTGTCTCCGGCAATCGTGCTCCCAGCGTCAGACCCCATCTGCTTTTGGAGCAGATGAAAGAATTCCAACAGCTCTGTATTGGAATTTTGTATCACAAAGCTGGCATCAGGCCGGATAATGTGATAATACGTTAACTGTCCTCCATCCTCCAGAGAAAGAAAATCCGTAACATATTCCAGGGGAACAGCCGCTATGAGACCGGTACTCTTCTCTCCGTTCCGCAGGGGATAATCTGCGTCAACGCCGAACAATACCACTTTATCTCCGGATGCGTCAGTTCCCACAGCAACTCTCTGTTCCCCCTGTACCAGCGCCTTCAAAAAAGGCTCCGGATTCAGCGGCTGTATGGGCTCCCCATAAAGAGTTTCAAATTCTCCATCCGCAGAACAAAGGGCTAAGTAGTCAAATTCTCTGACCTGCGCTCTGTAAACAAGTTCCTCATATAAATCTTCTGCTTTACCGCTTTTGGACGGAACAACGGAAACAAGGCCATGAACCTGTTCAAAGCGCAGCTTGATGACATTTTCAAAGTGCCTGGCCATCTGTTCATTCATTCCGGACATGTAGATCTCTCCAACCTCATAAATGGTTTTTCTGCTCTCCAGATTCATATAAATTCCCAACAGGCTGAAAACAATGATGCTGAAAAACAAAAGCCCCATAAGGCTGTACATCAGGAACCTGGTTATTGGATCCTTCTTCTGACTGCTCCCCATTATGCTGTTATTCCCCCCTGGATTCTTTATACTCCCTGACCGCATTCACAACCTGGCTGTAATCATCGGATAACTGGGGCGTCAGATCAATGGCTTTCTTATAATCGTTTTCTTTTAACGCGTTTGTCACAAGACTGCTGCTGGTATAGAGCCTGTCAAAGGAAAGATTCTGGCAAATCCCCTTGAGGGTATGGACAGCCCGAAGCGCCTCTTCATAATCCTGTTTTTCCATAGACGCCTCAAACAGCTCGAAACTCTTATCATCCAGAAACTTATAAACAAATTTCTGGACCGTCTGCTCACGTCTCAATCTCTCCAGCACACCATCGAAATCGCCGCCAAAACTCATATAGCAATCCTTTAGATTCATAATACCATTCTCTCTTTCTTTTTATATATTGTCCGACAACTGTCCGGTTTTCTCTCAGCTGCCGAAACATCCACTGCAAATCGTCTGCGGAGGTCTTAATCGTCAGTAACGCTTTCGTCTTCATTACTCTCCTTATTTTCCTTGTCAAGGAAACAGATTGTTACCTGATTTTTTGCCGCCTTCGACCGATACATCATACTGTCCGCAATTTTAAACAGCTCCTTCGGCTTCCCTTCTCCATATGCCCCGCCTATGCTTACAGTCGTATGGATTTCCGGATATCCGTCCAAAACCAGAGCGTCGACCGTCTGCCTTATTGCCTCCAGCTTTTGTTTATAAGCAGATACCGGAATACTGTTAAATATAATGACAAATTCATCACCGCCATAACGGGCCACAGCGTCTGTCCGTCGAACACAGGAGGAAATCGCCTGGGCGATGCCCTGCAGCACAACGTCTCCCACCGCGTGGCCGTATGTATCGTTAATATGCTTAAAGTTATCTGCGTCAATTACCACAATCGCCTGGATCTCTTCTCCACTCTGGAAAAACTCGTCACAATAACGGCGGTTGTAAACATTGGTCAGGGAATCCACATACAATAGCTGCTGCTGTCGCCGGTTTCCAGAAAGAAGCGTGTATTTTTCCCGGGTAAACAGCCTGTCATAGTCAATTTTGTCCCCCATGTTCCGAACATCTTCCATCTTTTTTTCCATCCGGCCATTAAACAGCTCGCGCTTCAGCGTCTCTGAAATTTCCTTCAGACACTGTAAAAGAACAGGATTGAAAATACCGCATTGTCCTTCCGTAATCATGTTCAGCGCCTTCTCATGGGAAAATGCCTTTTTATAGCACCTTTCGCTGGTCAAAGCGTCATATACATCCGCCATGGCAACCACCTGAGCGGTAATGGGAATTTCCTCTCCCTTTAATCCGTCCGGATACCCGCCGCCGTCATATCTTTCGTGATGCCACCTGCATATTTCAAAAGCGACCTTAACTAACGGCGTCTCCTGCTGTTCCATTGGTAAGTCCATCAGCATTTGGGCGCCTATGGCCGAATGAGTCTTCATTATTTCAAATTCTTCCGCTGTAAGGCGCCCCGGTTTATTTAGAATTTCATCGGAAATTGAAATCTTTCCGATATCATGCAGGGAGGACGCTGTACTTATCAATGTGATATCTGATTTTGACAGAGGATAGCTGTCTGTCTGACGCACCAATTGTTCCAGAAGAAGCTTTGTAATGGTCTTCACATGCAGCACATGCAGACTGCTCTCTCCGTTGCGGAATTCCACAATATGAGACAAAATTGAAGTCAGCAGCTCATTATTTTTTTCCTGTTCGCGGAACTGTTCCGCAATAATTCCTTCCAGGCGCTGCTGTTTGGCATATAAAAACATCGTATTGGAAATCCGGCGCCGGACAATGCTTGAATCAAAGGGGCGGCCAATATAGTCAAAAGCCCCCAGATCATAGGCGCGTTTTATATTTGCTGGCGAATCATCCGCTGAAATCATCATAACAGCAAAGGTATCGTTCCAATGATTTTTGTTTATGTGGGCCAGCACTTCAAATCCATCCATTTCAGGCATCATAATATCCAAAAGCAAAAGTGAGAAATCTGTTCTCTGCCGCGCGAGAATCGCAATCGCGTCCGCGCCGTTATCCGCCTCCACAATATCATACTGGTCATCCAGAATATCAATCAGAAGGTCGCGGTTCATCTCAGAATCGTCCACAATTAAAATTTTTTGTTTTTCCATATGCTCTATTTCTCTTTATAAAAAACTATGAAATTCAAAAGAATGGCAAAGCGATACATCCACAATACCGCTTTGCCATTCCTGGCCCTGGTCGGGAATAAAATCCATTTCTAAAATGCCGGCTTCACTATTTTTCTCCCTGTTTGGCATAGTAATCGTCAAACAGTTTGCCGACTGCCGAACGGGTATCGCCGCAGATAGACGGAAGATCTCCTCCCCACGCTGCTCCTGCCTGCTGGAATCCCTTCTCCACAGCCGCCTGCATTTCCTTCATTTTATCTACGTCGTCCCCCGCAAGGGCATACGCAAAATCAAAAATTCTCTGGGATGTCTGCGCCACTCCCCAGTATCCGTTTTCGGAAATCGCTTCCTGCGCTTCCGCCTTCGTCTGAGGATCCACCGTAAAGTTCCCGCTGGCTATCATCCTCCAGAAATCATTGCTGCCATTGGCCTGGTTAACTGTAATGCCCTGCTTTTGGAAGGTCTGCATCATCATATTTGTAAAGCGGGACATCTGGTTATTCAGATCCTCTTTCAGGCTTTTCACAAGAGAGGCTCTCTCCGAATCGCTCATTTTAGTGGTAACCACCTTATCCTTATTAAATTCGGCGCGATCCGTATCCGGTTTCTGAACGGTGGAAACCGTTTCCTTTCCATCTGTTTTTTCCGCTGCTGCGGACGACACTTTTTCCACATTCTGAGCTGTCTGTGCATACTGTTTGACAGCTACATCCTGAGTCACATTAACCTGCATACTAAATCTCCTTTCCCTCAGGCACATAACTGTATCTATCGTTTGCCTGAGTCTGTTTATCCTGTTATTCCTCTCATTAGTTTATATCGGCATTTTATGATAAAAGATAAGGAAATTATAAGTGAAATAAGTATGCGCTTCCCGTCTCCCCAACTTTTCCCCTAAACAATCAAAAGCTCCACCGGACAATGGTCACTCCCCATCACATCCGTGTGAATATCCGCGCTCACCAGCCTGTCCTTCAGACGCTCAGACACGCAAAAATAATCGATACGCCACCCGGCATTTTTCGCCCGGGCGGAAAATCGGTAAGACCACCAGGAATATACCCCCTCTTTATCTGGATTAAAATACCGCCAGGTATCTACAAACCCTGATTCCAGAAGTTCTGTGAATTTTTTTCTCTCTTCGTCAGTGAAACCGGCGTTCCTTCGATTGGTCTTCGGATTTTTCAGATCAATCTCCTTATGGGCCACATTTAAGTCGCCGCAGAAAATCACAGGTTTCTTCTCCTCTAACTTTTTCAAATAGGCGCGGAAAGCGTCTTCCCATTCCATCCGGTAGTCTAGGCGCTTTAAGCCGTCCTGGGAATTGGGCGTATAGCATGTGACCACATAATAGCCGGCAAACTCCGCCGTAATCACCCGGCCTTCCTTATCATGCTCCGGAATTCCCAGCCCATAGGAAACCGTGACCGGCTCCTCTTTCGTAAACATGGCTGTTCCGGAATACCCTTTCTTTTCCGCGTAATTCCAGTACTGATGATATCCGGGGAGGTCGATTTCAGCCTGTCCCTCCTGCAGTTTGCTCTCCTGAATGCAGAAAACGTCCGCATCTGTCTCCTTCACATATTCCAGAAAGCCCTTCCCAAGGCAGGCCCTTAAACCATTCACATTCCAGGAAATCATTTTCTTCATAAATATATTCTCCAATCTTTTCCCATATGGAGCAGTATATCATTTTTAGCTGTCTCTGGCAATCACAGCAACTGGTTTTTTTCCTGTTCCCGAGTGAAAATTGTTACTTTAAAAATCGTGCCTCCCAGGCATAGGCCTCCATGGTTTCAATTTCTCTGTCCGTGAATCCCAACACATTCTTTAATAAAGCGGTTTCCTTTCTGATATCCGTTTTGGAGCATGTCATATTGTCGGAATTTATGGTCACACGGACCCCCGCGTCAAACAGTTTTTTTATCGGATGGGC
Source organism: uncultured Lachnospiraceae bacterium (assembly GCA_910585355.1). GTDB lineage: Bacteria > Bacillota > Clostridia > Lachnospirales > Lachnospiraceae > CANRXD01. The sequence continues at coordinate 11,827 of CAJUDN010000025.1, read as the reverse complement.
CTCGATGGACGGCGCCACCTTGGTCTGATAATTGCTGGTTACGCATACTTCCAGGGTAATTCCTTCCTCTGCCAGCATTTTCATAAGCTTTGGATCCCTGACGGCGGCCACTCCATGGCCAATCCGTCTGGCCCCATAGGAAAGGGCTGTTCTTATACTGTCCGGGCCTGCCGCTTCACCTGCATGAATGGTCATGGGAATTCCATACTCCCTTACCTTTGCAAATACCGGGGCAAAAAGCTCCGTGGGAAACAGGGACTCCGCCCCGGCCATATCCACGGCGCAGACCACCTCTCCCAGATATTTTTTTGCCGTCTCCACAGTCTTAATATTCAACTCCTGGTTAGTGATTCCTCTCATACAACACAAAATCAGGCCCGCATGGATCTGCGGATACTGCTTCATTCCCCGCTTCACACCGCAAATGACCGCCTCTGTCACCTCTTCCTGCGTCAGCCCTCCCCTTAAGGAGAGCTGGGGCGCAAACCGTATTTCCGCATAATCCACGCCGATTTTGGCAAGATCTTCTGTAAGTTCAAAAGCCGCCCGCTCCAGTGCATCGGCCTTCTGGAGCACCATTAAAGGCATATCAAATCGTTTCAGATACTCCTCCAGAGTTCTACAGTTCTCCGGAACCTCCATTTTACAGCGCACATCCTCCACGGTCTTTGCCGGAAGCTCAATTTTCTGTTCTCCTGCCAGTTCCCAGACCGTTCCCGGCCTTAAAGAACCGTCCAGATGAAGATGAAGCTCAATCATTATTTTCTCCTTATTCAATCAGACGGCCGGAATCCACTTTTATCTCCTCACGCGGGAAAGAGATTTCTTAATCTGCGGTCCTGCAATGACAGCCGCGATAATTTTTATTGTATCACCGGGTAGATACGGAATGACGCCGATTCCCAGCCCCTCCAAAAAGGTTCTTCCCAACTGGCTGGAAAGCCATACGGTCCCGAAAACATAGCACACAGCCGTCCCGATTGCCATACCGGCCACATGCATATAAATCTTACCCGGAAACTTTTCCACGCAAAAACCGGCGATTGCCGCCAGGAAAATAAAGCCAACCAGATACCCGCCTGTGGGGCCCGCAAGCTTTGCCAGGCCGCCGGAAAAACCCGAAAATACGGGAAGTCCCGCCATCCCCAAAAGAAGGTAAACCATATAGCTTATAACAGACAGCTTTGCCCCCAACACATAGGCCATAAAATAAATTACCAGGTTTGTCAGGCTAATCGGTACCGGACTTATGGGAATCGGAAGCGACAGGGGACCTAAAATGCAGGTAATGGCTGTCATAAGGGCAGTTACTGTCATATTTGCGGTCGTCATTTTTCTTTTTGATGTTACTGTTTCCATGCGAATCTCCTTAACGTACAACTTTGGTTATTGTCAACCAAATACATCTGATACGTTTACATTATAGCATGGTCGCTTCAATTGTCAACTATTTTTTCTAGTTTCGGTTGACAATTCTCTTTCTTATTCCGTATCCGCTCCTGTTATCTTCTATTCCCCCATCATATGAAGGTTCAGTTTTTCAGACAGATACTGCAGCATCCGCTCTCCGGCAATGCTGTTTCCCTTTTTATCAAGGGCCGGCCCAAAAATGCCGATTCCCATTTTTCTGTCCGCCACAGAAAGGATTCCTCCGCCGACTCCGCTCTTGGAGGGGAGCCCCACGCGGACGGCAAATTCTCCGGAACCATCATACATGCCGCAGGTCATCATAATGGTTTTCACTACCCGTACTGTATCTGGTTTTAAAAGATGCCTTCCTGTGGAAAGCTGGATTCCCCGGTTGGCCAGTAAAAGCCCAAGCTCCGCCAGGCTTTCGGCCGTCACGCTCAAAGAGCACATCCGCACATAAAAGTCCAGCGTTTTTTCCACGTCGCTGGTGATAACCCCCTTGCTTTCCAGCAGATAGGCAATGGCGCGGTTCCGGGAAATATGGGACATTTCCGACTGATACACCTTTTCATCCATAATGATTCCATCGTCCCTGCAGAGCGTCCTGGCCAGCTCCGTCATCTCCTCAAAGGAAATCACCGGAACAAGGTATCCGCATATGGCAATGGCGCCGGAATTAATCATGGGATTATAGGGATGACTGTTGGAACTTTCCAGCTTAATCAGGGAGTTGAAGGCATCTCCCGACGGCTCCATCCCGATCTGCTCAAATACCGTATCAAATCCGCAGTGCTCCAGGGCAGCCGCCAGGCTGATTACCTTTGAAATGCTCTGGATGCTGAACCGCACTGCCGTATCTCCGGCAAAAAAGCGCTCGCCCTCTTTTGTGAACACGCAAATTCCCAGTTGATTTTTGTCAACCTTCCCCAGCTCCGGAATATAAGTTGCCACCTCGCCCCGGGCGATGGACGGCCGCGCTATTTCTATGGACTGCTCCAGCATTTCTTCCATTATCATTTTATACATTTCTCTCCTCTTACTATAAATTCCGCCGCCCAGCGGGCGGCATACATTTTTCCCCTCTGTTTATTTGTTGCAGTTTTCTCCATCTGGTGTTACACTTACCTCATAAAAAGGCGGTGATTTTATGGAACAATTATCATTATTTGATTATACAGAAACAGCAACTCCCCTGGCAAGCAGGCTTCGCCCGGACTCTTTGGAAACCTTTGCGGGACAGAAGCATCTCCTCGGACCGGGAAAACTTTTAAGGCAGCTCATCGACCAGGATAATATTCCCTCTATGATTTTCTGGGGGCCTCCCGGCGTCGGTAAAACCACACTGGCCAGCATCATCGCAAAAAGCACCCATGCGGATTTTATTAATTTCAGCGCTGTCACCAGCGGAATAAAAGAAATCAAGGACGTCATGGCCAAAGCCGAAATAAGCCGTCGAATGGGCCTTCGCACCCTGGTCTTTGTGGACGAGATTCATCGTTTCAACAAAGCGCAGCAGGACGCGTTTCTTCCTTATGTGGAAAAAGGAAGCATTATACTGATCGGCGCCACAACGGAAAATCCCTCTTTCGAGATCAACGCCGCTCTTTTATCCCGGTGCCGGGTGTTCGTTTTACAGGCCCTGACGACAGAAGATCTTACCGGACTGTTAAAAAACGCTCTGAAAAGCCCCAGAGGCTTTGGGTATCTTCATGTGGAAATTTCTGACGACCTTCTGTCCGCTATCGCCTCTTTCTCCAACGGAGATGCCAGAACCGCCCTCAACGTTCTGGAAATGGCCGTCACCAACGGGAATATATACCCTGACAAAACTGTGGTCACCAAAGAGATTCTTGAGCAGTGTATCAGCAAAAAATCTCTTCTCTATGATAAGAATGGCGAAGAACATTATAATCTGATTTCCGCTCTCCATAAGTCCATGAGAAACAGCGATCCCGACGCTGCCGTTTACTGGCTTGCCCGGATGCTTGAGGCCGGGGAAGACCCTCTTTACATTGCCAGACGCCTTATCCGCTTTGCCACAGAGGACATTGGCCTGGCCGACAACCAGGCCCTCCCTCTGGCTGTTTCCGTGTACCAGGCATGCCATTTTCTCGGCATGCCGGAATGCAATATTCATCTGACCCAGGCCGTTATTTATCTCTCCCTGGCGCCCCGCTCCAATTCTGTCTATAAGGCCTATGAACATGCGAAAAAAGACGCTTTAACCATGCTTTCCGAACCAGTTCCTCTGGTAATCCGCAATGGGGTCACAGGCCTTATGAAAGATCTGGAGTATGGAAAAGGATATGTTTACGCCCATGACACCGAAGAAAAAATCGCCCGTATGGAATGCCTTCCGGAATCCTTAAGAGGAACCAGATATTATGTTCCCAACGAAACCGGTGAAGAGAACCGACAGAAAGAACGGTTGGATGAGGTCCGCCGGTTTCGGGAGCAATACTGATAAACTGTAACGATTCAGCCCTGCATCTTCCTATCCGCGGACAAGAAGCATGCGGCATCCGCCATCATGTCAAGACCCGTCATTGCCAGGACTTTGACGGCTGCTGTTAAGGCGCGGCGTCCTTCCGGTCCGCCTGCGGCGGCGGCGAAGGGAGCCGTATGGGTTCCAAGCCCCTCTCCCAGCCCAATATAAAACTGTGCAGACGGAAGCGCATGGGTCACATTTCCCACGTCGGTGGAGCCGATTCCCTGAGTTAAGTCCCGGGGAATATGGCGCTCCCCGATAAAATTCATGTTATCTTCAACTGCTTTCACAAGCTTTTTCTCGTTTCTCACATTCTCAATGAGATATCCGTCCTGCTCAATTTCCACATCCACTCCGGCACAGACAGCCGCGCCTCTGGCACACCTGTCAACGATCTCGATGACCTCCCTCAGGTAGTCAGAGTCCAGAGAGCGGATATTAAACTTGCACACGGCCCGTTCCGGCACAATGTTCACTGCCGTTCCGCCCTCCAGCACAATTCCATGCACACGGGTAAAGTCCTTCATATGTAACCTCTGGGCATCCACAGCATGGAACATCTGCATAACCCCGTTCAATGCGCTGGCTCCTACCCAGGGGCAGGCAGCCGTATGGGCAGGTTTTCCCTTAAACGTATAAGTCTTATTGACACACGCAAAGGATATATCGTCCGCCATGGACACGTCGCTGGGATGCATAATCAACGCCATATCAACACCCTTAAAAATTCCTTCTTCCAGCATGGTAATCTTTCCGGATCCGTTCTCCTCCGCCGGAGTGCCTAAAACCTTAAGGGTTCCGCCTAATTCGTATTTTTCCATAATTTCTTTCAGAATAACCCCGGCGCCGGCCCCGCTGGTTCCAATCAGATTGTGACCGCAGGCATGGCCGATTTCGGGAAGTGCATCATACTCGCACAAAAAAGCGAAGGTCATTCCCGGCTTTCCGCTCTCATACTCGGCCGTAAAGGCGGTTTCCAGTGAGCCCGCCCCCTTTTTTACCGAAAAACCATGGCGCTCCAAAAGTCCGCACAGCGCATCGCGGGCTGTTACTTCATGATAAGCCAGCTCCGGATGCTCAAAAATGCAGGCGCTCACAGTTTCAAATTCCGCCTTATACCCCTCTGCAAGGCTCTCAATTTCATGCTTTATTTCTACCAGATCCATAATCCTTTTCCTCCTTAAAAATGTGTTTGGCCGCAGTGCACGCTCGAATCCGCTTTGCGGCTTCTCCCTCACGGGCTTTCGCCCTATGCAAAAAATCCGGGGGATAGCTGCTTACGTGCAAGCACGACGCAGCTTTCTCCCGGATTTTTTCCGCACTGCTCATTGCTTTCGTGGATATTATACCATGTTCCCGCTTCCCTTGCTATGATTCTTGAGAATTTTAGTAAATTTCCTTGAACCCCCGTCCGAATACGTCATAGGTTTCGCTGACAATTACAAACGCCGCCGGATCCACCGCTTTTATCATCTTTTTGTAATCGGCAAACTGGGCCCGCTTTACCACGGTCATCATGACCTGGTACTCATTGCCTGTATACATGCCCCGCCCATTCAGGCAGGTCATGCCCCTCTGATACTTTGTCTGAACCAGGTGATAAAGCTCGTCTCCTTTATTGGTAATGATCAGGCACTGCATTCCCTTATCATATCCGGCAATAATCATATCCGTCGCCTTAGAGCAAACGAAAATTGTCACCAGCGCCAGCAGCATATTAGCCGGTTCTCCCAAAAGCAGATTTCCTCCCACCACAACCATACCGTCCACGATTGCCATGGCCTGGCCCATGGTTCCCTTCCCCGTAGCCCTGCACCAGGCCCGCGCCAGAATCTCCGAACCGCCGCTGGACCAGTTATACTGATAAAAAATTCCGATGGCAATGCCAAGGAGGATTCCTCCGTAAAGAGCGGAAAGAATCGGATCCACCTTTGGAAACTGCACCCAGGCCAGGGCATCGATCATGGCCCCTAAAACCATAGATGTAACGGCTGTCCTGGCAATAAATTTCCATCCCAGGATTTTCCAGCCGACCAGCATAATCGGAACATTAATCATAATAGAGGCTGTTCCAACCGGAATTCCAAACAGTTTGTTCACCACAACAGCGCCGCCTGTGGTTCCCCCCAGAACCAAATTGCATGGCACAACAAACAGGTTTAGCCCCAGAGCAAAAACAACACAGCCCGCCAGCATGAATCCCACCGCCGCCATTTCCTTTTTTATTGTCTCCTTTTCCATAGTGCCGCCTCCTTATTCTCTGGCCAGTATAACACACTTTCCAGCCATAGAATAATATTAAATTTTTAGCGTTTTCCATATATAAAAATTATGGTAAGATAGAATTCAGGAAAGGAGAAAAATCATATGACATTGAAGCAGATGCGCTATGCCATGGCGGTGGCTTCTTTTGGCTCCATCAATGACGCCGCCAGACGTCTCTATATAACCCAGCCCGCCCTCACAAATTCTCTCCGGCAGCTGGAAGCCGAACTTGGCTTTTCTATTTTCCTCAGAAGCCGCAGCGGAATAGAAATCACGCCAAACGGCCAGGAATTCCTCCGCCAGATACGAACTGTCGTCGAGCGGGTGGATGCCATTTCCGACCGTTTTCGCACATCCGGAAAAGAGTGCAAAACCTTATCTGTCAGCGCCCAGCACTATAACTTCGCATCTGATGCATTCGTAAGGCTTTTACAGGACTCCGGCCCCCGCTATACCTTTACCTTTTTAGAAACCACCACCTTACAGGTTATGGAAAACACCGCTCTTGGTTACAGTGAACTTGGAATTCTCTATTACTCCAAAAGCAATGAATCTGTCCTTTTCCGGGAGCTGAAAAACCGGGCCCTCACATTTCATCCCCTGTTTAAAACGGCTCCCCACGTGTTTCTGCGCTCCGGGCATCCTCTGTGCGAAAAAGACAGGCTGACCTTAAATGATCTGGAACCATATCCCTTTGTCCTTTACAGCCAGGGGCAGGAAAGTTCCTACAATTTTCTTGAGGAGATCATCCCCGCCGCCGACCGGGCCCAGGTTATCTATATCCAGGATCGCAGCACCTGCTATCGGATTTTAGAGCATACGGACGCATATTCCATCGGAACAGGCATCCTGGCCCAAAACTCCAGCCGCTCTTGTGTTTTAAGCATCCCCCTGTCAGGCTGTGATGAAATGTACATCGGATGGATACAGAAAAACGGCTCCGCCCTTTCTCCCCTGGCCCTACAGTTCCTGGATCTTATTCAGGTATAAAGCTCTTGCCATCCCAAAAATTACTGTTATAATTAAAAGTGTAACCGCCGGGGCGGTAAATGTACGGACCTGCGGGGCGGTTGCTTAACCGTAACAGTAAACCGAAATGCCTGCTGGCACAGGCATCCCCATACATGAAAGGGGAATTTCCCGGTAATTTCAACAGGAGGATTATCATGACCACAGTATTTACCCACGCAAACATCATTGATGTCATCGGAGAAACAGTCCTTAAAGACGGAAGCGTTCTCGTGGAATCTGGCATCGTAAAAGAAATCGGCTCCGGCATTTCTGTTCCCGAGGGGGCAAAAGTCGTTGATCTGGGCGGTAAAACGCTTCTTCCCGGACTTTTTAACTGCCATGTACATATGTGCTCCGATGCCGGTACTGGTGTCCGCGAGACCATCAGCGATGCAGCCGTAACCATCCGCGCCCTCAAAAATCTGAAAACTCTGGTGGAATCCGGCGTCACCTATGTCCGCGACGCGGGCGCCCCCCACTACATCGATGTGGACCTCCACAATGCCCAGGTTGAAGGCGGTATTCTGGCTCCCGAGATGCAGACATCCGGAAGATGCATCTGCATGACCGGCGGCCACGGACATGATTCCGGCCGTGAAGCCGATGGGCCCGACGACTGCCGCAAAGCTGCAAGAGAACAGTTAAAAGCCGGGGCAAACTGGATTAAGCTAATGGCCACCGGAGGTGTAATGACCAAAGGCGTGGAGCCAGGCTCTCCGCAGCTTACAGAAGACGAGCTCCGTGCCGCCATTGAGGAAGCTCATAAGGCGGGAGCAAAGACTTTTACCCACGCTCAGGGTATGGAAGGCATTAAAAACGCTCTGCGGGCTGGAATAGACTCCATTGAGCACGGTTTCTTCATGGATGACTGGTGTTTTAATTTCATGAAAGAACATAACGTATTCTTCGTTCCCACCCTGGCTGCTCCTTACTGGATTAAGGAATACGGCACAGGCGCCGGGATTCCGGATTATATGGTAAAAAAAGTAGAACAGACCATCGACGCTCATCAGGACACCTTCCGCCGCGCCCACAAAGCAGGCGTAAAGATTGCCCTCGGCACCGATGCCGGAACTCCTTTCAATAAATATGATAAAACTGCATTCGAATGTGTTTTAATGGTGGAAAACGGAATGACCCCCATGGAAGCTATCCAGTGCGGCACCATCAATGCCGCTGAGCTTTTGGATGTAAAAGATACCCACGGCTCCATCACTGTCGGAAAGAGAGCAAACTTTGCCGTATTTGAGAAAAATCCCCTGGACGATATCCATGCGCTCCTAGACTGCGCCATGACCATCCTGGGCGGTGAAATTGTATTTGAAAAATAAAAAACCTGTCACGCAGCTTTTTATGAAAGTTCAGCCCCGCATCCTCCTACATGCCTATAGCAGGCAGGAGGCGCAGGGCTGAACGATTGCAATTAATAATTAAAATGTACTATTCGCAGGTGTAGGGCATAAGAGCGATATGTCTTGCTCTCTTGATGGCTACTGTCAAAGCTCTCTGGTGTTTTGCACAGTTTCCTGTGATTCTTCTGGGAAGGATTTTTCCTCTCTCAGATACGTATCTCTTTAACTTGTTTACGTCCTTGTAATCAATCTCGCCGTTCTTATCACCGCAGAATACGCAGACTTTTTTTCTTCTATGCATGCCGCCTCTTCTTACTCTGGAAGAATCGGACTTATCACCTTTATTGAATGCCATTTTACATTACCTCCTGTAAAATTTAATTGAATGGAAGTCCCTCATCCTCGACTCCATCAGGAATATTCATAAAACCGTCGCCGATCGCGCTGGACGGAGCAGGCCTTGTCCCCTGCTGATAGCTTTCACGGTTGTTTCCCCCGCCATAGCCGCCGCCCCCAAAGCCGCTGTTGTCACCGCCCTGGTTCTTGCTGTCGGCAAACTCCTGGTCATCTACAATCACATCCGTCGTATAGACCTTCTGGCCATCCTTATTTACATAGCTGCCGGTCTGGATTCTCCCTGAAACCAGTACCCGCATGCCCTGGCGGAAATATTTCTCCGCAAACTCCCCGGCACGGTCAAACGCTACGATATTGATAAAATCTGCGGTCTGGCCCTGATCGCCGTCCTGGCTCCTTCTTCCCCTCCTGTCAACAGCAAGCGTATATCTCGCAATTGCCATGGAGCGCTCGCCCTGGGAATAGCGTACTTCCGGGTCTCTGGTTAATCTGCCCATAAGGATAACTTTATTCATATCATCACACTTTCTTTATTAAGCGTCCTGTCTTACGCAAAGATAACGGATAACCGGCTCCATAATGCGGACATGAGCTTCTACCTCATTGGGGCAGTCGGAGTCGCCTTCAAAGTGAACAAAGTAGTAGAATCCCTCTTTCATTTTCTGGATTTCATAAGCAAGTCTTTTCTTGCCCCACTCATCCACATCTGTAACAGTGCCGCCGAAACGGGTGATATAACCCTTTACCTTTTCGAGAGCGGCTGTTCTCTCATCATCCTCAAGTTTTGCGCTAAGAACAACTGCTAATTCGTATTTGTTCATAGTTTTCTTACCTCCTTGTGGTCTCTGGCCCCCGTTTTTCAGTAACAGGAGCAAGGAATTTAATATGTCACAGTTTTTAATACTAACAGAAAAACACAAGAAATGCAAGCCCTTTTGCCTATATTTTTGTAACAGTTCAGCCTTGCATCTCCTCGCCTGCATACCGCGGACAAGAAGTACGCGGCGTCCGCCTTATGGAGATTCCCGGAGCGTGTTTGAAAACTGCTTTCCGTCGGATATGCGTCGCAGTTTGCGGGAAATCGGGTCCGAATGAGGGAAACGCAGCGGTGCTGCGTTTCCGCTTTTTTACTGACAGCCTCCTCCATCCGGCTTTCTTAAGCCTCTTGTACTTTTTTCCACCAGCCTCCTGGTCACCATGACCATATGTCCGCATCCCATGCATTTGAGCCGGAAGTCTGCTCCCACCCGGAGGATTTCCCACTCCTGGCTCCCGCAAGGGTGCGGCTTCTTCAGTTTCACAATATCCCCTACTTCATATATCATCGCCGTCCACCGTCTCCTTCCACCAGTTTGCATCTATTTTTATACGCCCACGGCATCCCCCAAGACCTCGCCGATGGGACCGCTTATGACCAGATCCGCGCGGCTGTCCATAGGCGTTACCGATTTATTGATCAATACCAGCTTCCTTCCCCTGTAATAATCAATGAGACCCGCGGCGGGATACACCGTAAGTGATGTTCCTCCGATAATCAGCACATCCGCCCCTGCAATATAGGCCACCGCCTTCTGTATTGTCTGTTGATCCAGTCCTTCTTCGTAGAGAACCACATCCGGCTTAATGACGCCCTGGCACTGGCATTTGGGAATACCTTCCGTATTCAGCACTGCATCCAGTCCATAAAATTTTCCGCACCGCATACAGTAATTTCGAAGCACAGAACCATGAAGCTCCAGCACCTCCCTGCTGCCTGCTTTCTGATGGAGACCGTCGATATTTTGTGTCACCACAGCCTTAAGCTTTCCCATCTCTTCTAACTTTGCCAGCGCCTTATGTGCCCGGTTAGGCTCTGCCTCGGGAAACAGCATTTTATTTCGATAAAACCTGTAAAATTCTTCCGTATTCTTCATATAGAAAGTATGGCTGAGGATAGTCTCCGGCGGATAGGCATACTCCTGGTTATAAAGTCCGTCCGTACTGCGAAAATCAGGAATTTTACTTTCCGTGGAGACTCCCGCTCCGCCGAAAAAAACGATATTGTCACTCTCCCCCAGCCATTTTTTCAAAGTTTCCCGCTCACTCATCCTGCATGCGCTCCTTTCCTTTAAACCACTTCATCCAGAAAAACGCCATGAAAAGGTTCAATATACTTTCCATGGGGGATACATCCCACCTGCTCCGGCACTGCATAGCCAAACAGCCACTGGGTCAGCTGGGCGATGGTAAACACTGCCGGCTGCCCCCTGGAAATAAATCTTGATTCCTGAGTCATGGAAGAGCCCTCCTTGGTCAGCCTCCAGGACCACGCTCCCTGGTTCTGGGGCACAAACAAATCATGGACGCCGATTTCCACTGCGACTTCATCCTCCGGGCATTCCTCCGACAGCCGGATATTCTTTACAAATTCCGGCATGCATACGATTCTCGCCATAATGGCCGGCTTTGCCCCGGCCAGGGTTCTGTACCGTTCTCCTGTATAGAGATAACGCATTTCTCTTTCGTGAAGCCCCCATTCGCTTTCCATTCCAATGAACCAGTCGTCATCATAGAGCAGGGTGCAGGTTCCGTTTTCGCTTTTCAGCTCTTTCTCCATCCGTTCCAGATATGCTTGGTCACGAACCGCAAACACTTCATACTGCCGCTTCAGCCAGGCATTCTGCCACTGAGCCAGATCCTCCGCCAGTGTATTTCCATTGTATGGCGCCCGCCGGATATCCTTATTATAGCACAGCACCCATCGCGGCTGATCAAATATGAACCGGAAATCGTAAGGAAGATACAGCGATTCCCTCGCCGGCATCAGAAACGTAAAGGGCATCCTCTCCTCCTGCATATCCCGCAGCATGGCAAGCAAAAGTCCCCTCATATGTCCTTTTTTTCGTTCTGCCACTGCCGTAGCCACGCCTACGATATAATCGCACCTTTTTATATCCTCCCGCAT
>CAJUDN010000024.1:36846-37250 GCA_910585355.1 uncultured Lachnospiraceae bacterium | reverse complement strand
TTTGTCAGTTTTCGGCATATTGACAAGAAACTGTTAATTTTCAGACACGCTCTAATACTACAGCGTACATTTCGAAATCAGCTTGTGTGAAACTGCGGCATTCGCTTGTAATTACTACTAATTATACGCAAGTTCCTTTGCAAAAAGTGAGTATGATATTAAATGTACGCTGTAGTACTAGAAATTTTTATAAAACAGTCGCCGCGTGCTTCATGTTCTCGGTACATGGGCAAGAAGATACAAAGTTAAACTGTTATAAATTAATAAATTTAAATAAAAAACGGGTTGACAAAATGATTTTTCCCTTGTATAATAATCCATGCATCTGGCAGTTTGTCCAGAATTTTAATAAATAGTAATTAGCTGCGGTAATAAGGAGAAATACTCAAGAGGCCGAAGAGGCG
>CAJUDN010000024.1:28160-36836 GCA_910585355.1 uncultured Lachnospiraceae bacterium | reverse complement strand
CCTTTGCAAAAAGTGAGTATGATATTAAATGTACGCTGTAGTACTAGAGCGCGTGGGGATGAAAAGATAATTAAGGGGTCAGGCGATGCAGTCTATGTCCGGAGAAACACTCACGAAGACAATTACACAACATACGAAAGAACTTGACACAGAGACGCTCTCTTTCCTGTATGGAATTGCGAAAGACTATGCGAAGGTTAAAAACGCCGTATACCAGAGATATTCCGGCATCCGCCATGTGGACAGCCTTACGCCCGTATACAGCATCCTGAATGAGATGCGCGTCTGCGGCCTCCGGGAACAGTTGAATCTCCCGGCTGTCTATTACGAACTTGCTGTCGCGGATGCGATAACGGATATAAAAACCAACTGGGCGGTTCTGAAGAGGAAGATAAACGGGCTTGTGACGGCAAACGAGGATTTGAGCGCTGACGAGAAGATGTATATCCGCGTCGTACTGAAAATAAACAGTACTTTTTCGGCGGTTCTGAACAGGGAGTTTTGTGAGCTGCCGGATAAAGTGAAGGGTCTTTCGATTGATACAGGCAGGCTGGACAACCGTATCCGGAGGATGGTGCGTAAATACCTCGCAGAGCCAAAGACAGAATATTCGCATCTTTTTAGGGTATCCCCCAATGGATACCGCTATGGGGATGGAGGAATATACCTGGTAAGCAGGACGCCGAGACGCCGGATATTCGTGCCGTTAAAGAATAATGAGAAGTACGACAGGCAGATTTTATTCACTATTGGGGAAAGTAGCGCAACCCTGCATATCCCAGTGGAGACAAAGATTAAGAAGCATACGGATTACACGAATACCGTATATATGCACATCGGAAATCAGATAATGTTTACTCTCTCAAACGGCACTGCTTACGGGGAGGCGTTGGGACAGATGGTGTTTCCGGAAACCCTGCGGTTGGATCAAAAGAACCAGGAGCGGAGGAAGCTTATCACGGAAGCTGAGAACCACATGGCAGGCGGCTTGCCTGATAAGGCAAAAGCCATAGAGAGTAATAACCTTGGCAGGCAGAAATATGACAGCAGGAAATCAAAGGCGCGTTCAGATACGATCCGCTATATCAATACGGAAATCAATCGAATGCTGCGTGAGGAGAAGCCGGCCCGCATTGTCATCCCAAACAGGGTATGGAAGGGCCGCGAAAAACATTATTCCCGGACTGTGAATCTGAAGCTGACACGGAGCTTCCAGGGATATGTGCGGGAAAGGCTTGCGTTTAAATGCCGGCTCAACTGTGTGGAATTGGTTGAGGTTAATTCCAAAGGAACTGGAAGCCTCTGCACAGTCTGTGGGGCGCAGGGAAAGAGATGGAGGGATGAGTTTGTCTGTGAGAACTGTGGCAATCATATCTCAACTGCCCTAAATTCCGCCAGAAATGTGGAGAAAAAGTATAAAGATATGGAGATTAATCCGCCAGGCCGGAGAATAAGCGGGTGACAATCCGTTTTACCCTCGAATGCCTGATCATAGGTATTCACCGGGATCGCCGGAACAGCGTGTTGATAGATGAAAGGCGCGGCAGGAATGGCCTGCCGCACGGGCAAAAAGTCGGCATTAACTGGGTGAAAGTCACCTTCGCGTATGCCAGGACCGTGGCCTTACACGGAGCGAAGCAGAACTGGATCTGCGGGATTGCGTAATGCATCCGGCAGATCCGGCTATGCATGTGCCCATCAGGGGGCACTGCGATAATCCTTATGATAATTAAGAAATTCATACGTGGGAAAACAAAAGCAGGAAAAGGAGCACGTGAATATTGAGACGTTACAAAAAGAAAGAGCTTTTGGAGGGCGTATCCACGCTGATAAAGGCAAATGCTACGATTGTAAAATCGGTGAAGGCAGATCCTGATGGTGCAGTACAAGTTCTTGCATCTTGTCAGGAATTCGCAATCATTATTGGAAACTACATAGAGAGTCTGGGTGAAAAATACGCCTGTCTTGTGAAACTTTTAGAGGACTACTGTGAGAACATTTTCCGGATGAGTGAAGCTGTCCCGGATGAAATGCAGTGTTGTAAGATAGCAAAGGAGATACGAAAGCAGTTAGATCAGCTTAGCCATGGAATAACCTATGATTTGCCTGATGACAGGAAGGAGGTTGTTTTTCTGCCATACAAGGCAAGCATGTGGGATTCTCTGGAAAGCGTCTGGAAGGCGGCGGATGCCGATCCGGATTGTGACGCGTACGTGATACCTATCCCTTATTTTGATAAAAATCCTGACGGGAGTTTTCGTCAGATGCACTATGAGGGGGATCAGTATCCGCCATACGTGTCTGTGACAAAATATGGAGAATATGACTTTGAGGCGCGCAGACCGGATGAAATTTATATTCATAACGGCTACGACGATTGGAATCTGGTTACAAGCGTACATCCGGATTTCTACTCATGGAATCTGAAGAAATATACGGAAAAATTAGTATATGTTCCATATTTTGTGTTAGGTGAAATTGATCCTGATAACAAACAGGCAGTAGAAGGAATAAAGCACTTTTGTTTTATGCCGGGAATTATCAATGCGGATAAAGTAATCGTACAGTCAGAGAATATGAAAGAAATTTATATCCGCGAATATCTTAAAGCGGCAAAGGAATGTGGACTTACAGGAAAGCACCTGGACAGGATGTATCTGGAGAAGAAGTTTCTGGGAACAGGTTCGCCGAAATTTGATAAAGTGTTGAACACGAAAAAGAAGGATTTAGAATTACCAGATGAATGGCTGAAAATTATAAAAAAGCCAAACGGCATGGCGAAAAAGATTGTTTTCTATAATAACAGCATCAGCGCACTGCTGCAGCATAATGAAAAAATGATAAAAAAGATGGAATCTGTTTTTCAAATTTTCAAGGAAAACAGGAATGAGGTTGCATTATTATGGCGGCCGCATCCGTTGATTCAGGCGACTATCGAGAGCATGAGACCGCAGCTGTGGGAGGGATATAAAGAGCTCAGGGACAGATATATAGAAGAGGGCTGGGGGATTTATGACGATAGCGCGGATCTGGACCGGGCGGTGGTGTTAAGCGATGCGTATTATGGGGACGGCAGTTCCGTGGTGCAGCTGTATAAGAGAATAGGAAAACCGATTATGCTGCAAAATGTACAGATTATCCCTGCGGCTGACAGCGTTTCCCGGAAATATGAATTAACGATAGAGTCGCTTGCCGGTGGAGAACATGAGATATATGCGGTTGCACGTGAATTAAACATAATGTTCCGGCTGGATCTGGAGACAAACGAAGTGGAGACGATAATGAATATGCCGGAGGAGGAAAAACTCGTCGGCAGACTTTATAACGGTGTGTGCGTTGATAAGAATATTCTGGCATTGGTTCCCTATAATGCCAGAAAGTTTTGGTACTATCAGTTGCAGGAAAAGAAATGGCATGGCATAGATATCAGCGCATATGTCGATCCGGAGCAGGCAGGTAAGTTTGTAGGGGGATATATTTTTAATGAAACCGTATATTTGTTTGGCTATCACTATGAGAATATCCTGCTGATTGATCTCAGATCCGGACAGATTAAAGAATTGTTTGAGGAAGAACATCGGCATTTGTTTTGGGTGCAGACGCCGGTTGCTCATAACAGTAAATTATTTGTCGCCGATTTGCTTCGAAGTGAAGTGATAGGCATAGATTTAAATCAAACCGGTAATTATGAAATTTTTGAGATAGAGAATATCGAGCCGTCTGCAAAAAACGGAAACAGCGGGATAACGTTTGACGGCGAATATTTTTACATTGTAAAACATCATGGGAACTGTCTATATAAATGGAAGCCTTTTGAAAAAGCATATCCTGTTAAAATAGATCCTATTTATGATACGGATGAACCGTTTTTTAACGGGATAGAGGCGCACGACCGGTTTTTATTTTTATATAGCCCGAAGGGGAAGAGCTATGTTTATAGCCTTGACGGGAAGATGTCATATATGATGGAAGATAAAACGTTTTATGCAAAGAAGATACCTCTGTCCGGATTGGCTGTGGGTGAAAAAGGGACAGTAGCGGTGTTTGATCATGAAATGAAGGAAATAAACCGTTTTACAACAGCGTTATCCCATGTTGAGCAGAAAGACTATCTTGCTCATGCAAAAATGACAGAGAAAGCGATGCGTGAGAATGATGTAATCGGTTTGGAGGATTTTATTGATTTAATTGTTTCTAAGGCCATGGAGTAGACAGTATGAAAAAAATTATTATTTTTGGAGCAGGTCAGTCAGGGGCAGTTGCGCTGATTAATTTGCATAAAGAAAATGTGGCGTATTTTTGTGATAACCAAAGAAGCATAGACGGTAAATATAAATACGGCGTGAAAATTATTAGTTTTGAGCGGATGCTGGAAATTTTAGATAATCATATTCTTTTGATAGGGGCAAATGATGGCAATGCCGTTGAGATGGCGACACAGTTGGAAACCATAGGCGTAGCCGATTATGTATTTTACTATCGTTCGGTTAAGGATAGAATTTTAGAGCATGGAATTGAATCGACGATGGAATTTCTTCAGGAATATGGAAACAGGGCTTACTGTAAATCAGAGTATTTCAGGAGATTAATGCTTGAGCGGACAGAACAAATGAAGTATATGAAAGAAGTGATTAACCCGTACGGACTGCCAAAAGCGGAAGGGTATCTGCGAAAGGAGCAGATTAGAAATACGAAATATGCAAAGCAGGTTTTAGAGGATATTTCGTCTTTAAAACTGGACCTGTTTATAATTGGGGGGACCTTGATTGGGGCGGAGAGACAGGGCGGTTTTATCCCGTGGGATGACGACATTGATTTTGCTCTGCTTCGGAAAGACTATAACATGCTGCTGGATTTCGCCAGGGCAAATTGGCATATGACGACGCGGCGGGGTGATGGAAAAATAAAATACAGACAGCTTACAGAACTAATGCGTCAATACCCCAATGAATATATTTTTTCTGTTAATCCATATTGTGCCAGTCTCTATAGGGGAACTTCTATCATTGATTATGCGGTTGTGGATTTCTTCATATTTGACTGCTTTGACGGGGATTATGATTACCAGGATTACAAAAAGACTATTTGCGAGATAAAGGAGAACATAGAGAGTCGGGAAGACGTGGCCCGAAATTTGGAGGTTGAGCAGGAGGCGGTCAGGAATAATGGGCATATCGTAGAGTATTCTGAGAAAATAGGATTCGCATTGGACACGATGATTCCCTACGAGACGTTACACGTTAATTCATGGCTGGATGCAAAGACGATTTTTCCGACGAAAGAAATCCCCTTTGAGGATATATATCTTCCGGCGCCAAATGATATAAAAGGTTATTTATCGTATGAAATACCAGGGTTTGAGGGAGTGCCTTCAGATATTGGAATTCCCAAAAGGTTAAGTCAGGTTAAAGACGCCATACAAGGTCTGCTTGTACAGGTTGATATATATTTAACTAAGGTTGAGGAGATCGATCAATTCAGCGCCCTTTATGAGACGCTGCGTAATGCGGGGATTTATGCGGTATATGTAATTGAGAACGCGAAATGCAATATGGATGAAAATGTCAGAGATGCAGAAATTATAAAAATACTGATCGAGAGAGAGTATGAATATAGAGAATGGATGAACATAAACGCGGAAATTGCAATTACTTCAGTGGACGAAAGGCTTTTGAGAAAATATAAAAGCAGCCAGAAGTTTGTTGTGGATGGAAATGAGGATGAGGTAACGGCTCATATTGTAGAGAAATACGGATGTAAACAGAATGAATAAAAAAGTGATATTATTTGGCAGCGGCGCATACGGACTGAAGGCATTGGAGCTTTTAGGCAGAGACAATATATACGCTTTTTGCGATAACGCCTGTAAATCTGACGGGACAAAATATGGGGTCGCTTATCTTACATTCAGCAGTATGAAACGTATTATAGAATCTTATATTTTACTTGTCTCAATGAATACAGGCAATGCGAAAACCGTGGCAAAGCAGCTGATGGATAACGGGATTGACGACTTCCTCATCATGGATGAAAGAATAATGGAGATGATAGAAGATACTTCCGCCGACAGTTTTATGCATCTCGTGAATCAGGACGTGGAAAGAATCCGAATGGAACGGGATCAATTTGCTGCGGTTTCCCAAAATCTGGAGGAGCAGCTAAACTATCTGAAATCACTTTCAGATATAACAAAGTTAAAGCCGGCAAAGGGATATTTATCTTACGTTCAGGAGGAATCCGTGCGTATTGCAAAATTGATTTTTGAAGATGTGTGCGAGCTGAATATCAAACCATTTGTGATAGCGGGGACTCTACTGGGATTTTACAGGCATAACGGTTTTGTGCCGTGGGATGATGATCTGGATTTCGGATTATTCAGAAATGATTATGACAAACTGCTTGCTTATGGGAAAGAGCATTATGTTTATATGGAAAGAAAAGCATCCTTTGATGAAGAAGATGACAAATTCATGAGTAAAATTTTTTCTGAACATCCGAATGAATTTATTATGTTTGTCTCACCGAACTGCCTGCAGATCGGGTATGGATGTTCGGAAATAGAAGCAAGAAAAATTGACTTTTTTTCCTATGACTATTATAAAGATGGCGCTCTTTTTGAAGATCATAAAAAATTGATAGAGGAATGCAGAGAGAAGAGATATACAGAACGGGGAAATGGGTTTGTGCTTGATTACAGGAGCAGGAGAGCAGCTGTCTGTGAAAAGAGTAATTCTGTTTTTTGGGGATTGGATAATATGGATTCCTATTTATATGAAGAAAACGACTGGTTCCCTGCGGATATGATTCACCCGTTAAAAGAAATATGTTTTGAAGGCCTGCGGTGCTATGCGCCAAACAAGCCGGAGGAAATGCTGCAGCTGTTTTATGGAGACTACATGTCTTATCCGGAAGAACTGGTTGGCAGACATTTGACTGAAAATGTTAACGCGAAATTCAGGAAAAACTGTCGATATATGGGAATTATTGCGTCAAGCGAGGCGATGCTTGCAAAGAGTAAAGATCTTTATAATTACCTTAGAAACCATGGAGTCTATTGTATATATGTTTTACTGAAAAACAGAATCGGGAAAGCGGGCTCTTATCAGGAAGTTGAGAAGGCTCTTATTGAAAACAGAGTCGAGTATATAAATTATCTGGACCGGGGGATTGATGTTTTGATTAGCGATAAAGAAATGTCTTTTGATAATACCGCTGCAGAAGTAGTTTTGCTAAGCGATATGGAGGCGAATGCCTACAATGATGTTAAGGGGCGTTTTGAAAAGTCCGATGATACATAAGGGGTGACTTTATGAAAAAAGTTATAACATATGGAACATATGATATGTTACATTATGGTCATATTAATTTGCTGCGAAGAGCGAAAAAATTAGGAGATTATCTGATCGTCGGCGTTACCTCCGAAGATTTTGACAGAAAGCGGGGGAAAATAAATGTCAGACAATCATTAATGGAGAGGATAGAAGCGGTAAAGGAGTTAAATATAGCGGATGAAATAATAGTTGAAGAATACGAAGGGCAGAAAATTGATGATATTAAACGCTATGATATTGATATTTTCACGGTAGGAAGTGACTGGGTCGGGAAGTTTGATTATTTAAATGAATATTGCAAGGTAATATACCTTGAGCGCACAAAGGGCATTTCAAGCAGTGAAATTCGGAGTGAGCGGACAAAAATTTCTTTAGGACTGGTGGGAGACGATGAATATTTGCTCCGCGTATATAACGAGAGCAGGTACATAAACAGTATCGGCAAAGTTGCGCTTTGTCGGGAAAATGGTAAAAATCTGCCGCGGGATTTTAGAAATATAGAATATATTACTGACAATTATCAGGAGTTTTTGAGCCAAGTGGACGCCGTTTATATTCATTCGTTTCCGGATAATCATTACAACACCGTGAAAAAGGCGCTGGAGGCGCATAAGCATGTGCTTTGTGAGGCGCCGCTGGTAGTTGATGTCAGTCAATTTGATGAATTGTTTCAGATGGCGGAAGAAAACGGGTGTATTTTAATGAACTCCCTACGCACGGCATATTCAACTGCCTACACAAGACTTCTGCTTTTGCTTAAGGGAGGTATAATCGGTCAGGTCAAATCGATAGATGCAACCTGTACATCGCTTAAAAATAAAGAGCTGCTTATGGAAAATAAGTTGGACAAACAGTGGAATTCCATCTGCGAATGGGGGCCTACCGCAATGCTGCCTGTTTTTCATATACTCGGTACAGATTATCTGAAAAAAACAATTTCCAGTCATTTATTAAAAGAAAATCCGAGATTTGATTTGTTCACAAAAATTGATTTTATTTATACGAATGCTGTTGCGTCAATAAAAGTTGGGCAAGGCGTCAAATCTGAGGGAAGCCTGATTATATCGGGGACAGAAGGCTATGTGTATGTTCCGGCTCCATGGTGGAAAACAGATTATTTTGAAGTCAGATTTGAAAAAATGGAGCAGAACAGAAGATATTTTTATCAACTGGACGGAGAAGGCATTCGATATCTGCTGTTGGCGTTCTGTAAGGCAGTTGAAAACGGAAGAGATCCAGGTTATTTCACAGGAGACGTTTCAAGGGCGATGGTTGATATAATCGAAGATTTTTATAATAAGGTTGATATGCATGAAATATTATAAGCTGTGATCACAAGAGTGAT
>CAJUDN010000024.1:0-28150 GCA_910585355.1 uncultured Lachnospiraceae bacterium | reverse complement strand
TTTCCCTACACGACGCTCTTCCGATCTCCTAAGTTTCAAAATCTGGAAGAATATAAAAGAGGAGAGGAACCCCCGGGGTGGTATTTCGAGGGAGTTTGGCCCAGAATCTTAAAATAACTGGAAGAAGCAGAATTGGAAATGATGTGTGGCTGAGGCGTAATGTGATAGTTACTAATTATGCCAATATTGGAAATGATGCGGTTGCGGGAGCAGGGACTGTTATTACACAGGATGTTCCAGATTATGCGATCGTTGTCGGCGCGCCTGCCAGAATTATAAGATATAGATATTCTCCGGAAGAAATCCAATCTCTTAATAAAATTGCATGGTGGGATTGGCCGGACGATGACATCCGTGAAAGGTATGATGATTTGTATCTGCCAGTGAAGGAATTTATACGAAAGTATTTAAGATAGGGGGGAGAATTTATGATTGAGTTTGCATCTGGTGATGATTTTATGGAAATAGCGGATTTGCATGTAGCCAGCCTAAGGGCGACATATCCGGGAATATTTCCAGATTCCTATTTTAAGAAATTATCTCTTGAAACCTATATAAATGTCTGGAAGAGATATCTCCACAGAGGGGATGCCAGAACGCTTGTATTTCGAGAGAATAACGAGATTATAGGAGTAGCTGGAGTATGTTTATTCAAAAGAATAGATAAATTACCAATATTGGATGCTTTACATGTAAAAAAAGCGGCGCAGGGTAAAGGCGTTGGAAAAGAACTGATAAGGGCGATTAAGGAAATGCTGCGTCTTGAAGGCATGAATGCCATGCTGGTAGATTGCGTTGAGGGGAATGAAAATGCTCGTAATTTTTATTTGAAGCAGGGAGCGCGGTATATCGGATCATTTCAAAACCTGGACGGCGGAGGGTTGCATTTTGATAATAGGTATATATTGGAGTTTGATGATAAAGAACATTTCAATATGGAGGAAAAATTGAGTCTTGGGCTACAGGCAGAATATGAACGGTTAAAACCTTATTTACGAGAAGATTACATTTTGTGGGGAGTGGGTAACTATTATGATATTTTTTTCAGGCAGTTTAAGGGAGTGAAACCTCCGAAGTATATCTTTGACAGCCAGAAAGAGATACAGGGAATGACCGCCAACGGTGTAAAAATTGTCAAACCGCATAAAACGGAAATACCAATTATCATAACATGTTCCAAGTATGATGAAATAGAAGCAGATATAAAACAGCTTGGCTGCGAGTCGTATGTGGGTTTTTATCCATGGCATAATTATGGAGACTTATAGTGCATGGAGGTGCAAATATGTATTATACGAATGAACAGATTGTAGATCTTGTCCGGGTTTTTGACCAGAATGAGAGAAAGGGTTATCTGAGGCTTGATTTAAACGAAAATCCCGGTGGGCTGCCACAGGAGTTTATCAATGAAGTGTTGCATGAAGTGACGCCAGAGTTTATTTCCCAATACCCGGAAACGCTTCATTTCACGCAGGTATTGTCAGAATATTTGCATACGGACATCTCGCACTTGTGTCTGGTGAACGGTTCTGCGGAGGGGATCAGATATATAATACAGGCCTTTACCTCCGCCGGAGGAAGGATTGTGGGAGTTGTCCCGTCCTATTTTATGTTTCAGGTGTATGCTCAAATGTATGGAAGGGATTTCGTAAAGGTGCCGTATAATGATGATTTGTCAATGAGCGTAGACAATATTATTTTGGAGCTTACAGCTGACACACAGATGCTTATTCTTCTTAACCCTAATAATCCGATGGGCAATGTGTATTCGGACGAAGAGTTTGAAAGGATTATGTCGGTCTGCAGAGAAAAAGAAATTACCGTTTTAGTCGATGAAGCTTATCATTATTTTTACCCAAAGACCTTTATCGAATATGCGTTGAAAGAGAGAAGAGTTTTTGTGACAAGAACCTTTTCTAAACTTTTTTCAATGGCGGGATGCAGACTGGGATACGTTGTCGGTCATCCGGACGATATAAAATTCGTTCAGAAATTTTGTACGCCCCATAATACGAATGCTTTTGCGATGCTTTTTGCCGAAAAGATACTGAAGTCCCCGGACATGTTACGTTCCCTGATTGCAAAATTTAATGAGGGAAGACAATATCTGATTGCGATGCTTGATCAGAACGGATACAGGCATAAGGGGGAAGCCGGTAATTTTATATTTATTGAACCAAAGACAGATGCAAAGAGTTTGGTAGAGAAGATGAAGAACGAATATAAGATATTGATAAAGTCGTACGACAATGTAGGAGAATTCGGAACTTGTCTCAGGGTTTCCATTGGGGAAAAGAAATATATGGAAATATTTATCAATGCATTGCTTACATGTGAATCTGTTAAGTGAGAAAGAAGAGCTGCTGGGGGAAAGAAAATAGTATGAAACTTGCCATCTACGGCGCCCAGGGTTATGCCCTGGGCGCATACAAAGCGATAAAAACTTTATATCCCAGACGTGAAATTTCCTATTTTCTCGTGACCCGCATGGATGGCAATCCCCCTGCCCTTGGGGGTATCCCCGTGAAAACGGCGGCCGCTTATGCAAGAGAACTCTCCGGGGAGGAGAAGCAGCAGGTGGAAATTTTAATTGCCACGCCCGATCAGGTGCAGCCGGATATCGAGGAGGTTCTGGAAAACTTTGGATTCCGGCAGCACAGGCGTCTTACCTTTGCAAGATGGACGGAGATGATGAAGCTGTTCCATGCAAGGATTGGGAGATTTCTGCCGCTTTCTGCACTTCCTGTTGGCTGTCATATGCCTTTTATCAGAATGTACATGGCAAAGTCCCATGTGGATAAGCCGTTGCGGAGCAGCATGTCCCTGCCGGAGTATGTGATTCCCCTTCAGGCCGGCGCAGATTGCTGTGATGCGCGGGTGGCGGATCTTGCTGATAACACGGGGGAACATATCTCCTGGAAAAACGGCAACTACTGTGAGTTGACGGCGCTTTACTGGATATGGAAAAATAAGCTGACGGCTGTGGGCTCTGAGGATGGTGAAGAAGGACAGTATTTTGGCCTGTGCCAGTACAGGAGGGGATTTGACTTTAGCGAAGACGATCTTTTGCGGCTTACGGATAATGATGTAGATGTGGTGCTGCCTTATCCATTGCCCTATGAGCCGGATATCCACGCCCATCATGAAAGGTACATAAAGGAAAAGGATTGGAAGGCGATGCTGCAGGCCCTTAAAGAATTGCAGCCGGAATATGCAAAAGCGCTTCCTGAGATACTGGGACAGCAGTATTTATATAATTACAATGTGATCCTGGCCAAAAAGAACGTGCTGCGGGATTACTGTAACTGGCTGTTCCCGATTCTTTTGCGGACGGAGGAGCTCAGCATTCCAAAAGGCTGTGAGAGGAACGACAGATATATCGGGTATATGGGAGAGACTTTGGAAACACTGTATTTTATGAAGAACGCAGACAGGCTTACGATTGTTCATACCGGATGCCGGATGTCAGTCTAAGACCCGGAAGAAAGGAATAGATTTTACCATATCCTTAAATGATATGCGCTACATCGCGCTGGCCGCAAAGAAGCCTTTGGATATGCATTTCATGATCGGACATCTCAAACAACATCCATCGGGAGGCGCAGCACCCCCTGCCTTGCAGAAAATCATCAGCGCGGGGATGATTCAGAGCAGGAGGGCAGGGGAAATATTTGGCACTTACTTTTGAAAAGTCAGCAGTTTCATACTCTCACTCTGCGCTTTTCGCATGAAAACGCTTCAGCTCAAAATACAACGGCACCAGTACCGCGTTTATAACCAGGGCGTAAAACAACGGAAGCAGTGCCACCGATATATCCGCCCTTAACGAAAGAGCAGCAAACTCGGAATCAGGCGCAGGATTACGCATAAGGTTTACCATGCTGATTGTAAAGCCGATGCTTCCCCAAATGAAACTGGAACTGCATGCCAGTTTAAGCGCGTTCATACTGTCCTTTATCATTCCTGCTGTGCAGCTGTCTCTCTTGATGATATAGATAAATGCCTTTAGAAAGCCCCGCCAGTATCCTGTACACAGCAGTACCAGAAGACAGGGAATCAGGATAAATTCCATACTGATGTGATCTGAAAAATACCAGGTTCTGCTGCCGATTCCATATTTGACTATAAACAGAACTCCTAAAATCGGGATTACAAGTTTTACAAGGAAATTCAGACTTTTCGGGGTGTTATTTGCTTTCTGCCGTAATTCTACAAGATTTTCTTCAGCTCTTTTTTGATAATTTTCCATGGCAATCCTTTCTCCGCTGAGCAGTTCATTTACACTGATACCAAGTATTTTACATAAGTCCAGCATAATGGCGGCATCCGGAATGCTTTTTCCGGTTTCCCATTTTGATACTGCCCGGTTGGTAATATTTAATTTTTCCGCCAACTGTGCCTGTGTGAGTCCCTTCTCTTTTCGACAGGCTGAAATGAAGTTTCCTATTGCTTCCTGGTTCATGTTTCCATCCTCCTTGCCATCAGTATAACAGAAAAAAATTGCTCTGGAACTAATCATTGGTTGATTTTGGCAGATTCAACCAACGGTTGATGGATTCTTGTACCATTCCCGTTATCTGCACGCCCCACTTTGCGGTAGATTTGGCCCATATTCACTTAACGTAGCCCACTACGCCGCGTTCATTTGGGTCAAATCTCCCACGAAGCGGAGCGTAGACCAACGCGGCAGATGACAAAATAGGCAGTGCTGAAAGCATGATTACTGGCCGGACAGTGCACGAGTTTTAAAGGCGGAGAATTGGAAAATTAGCAACAATATAAAAGGCCGTGAAAATCAGAGTTTTTATGCCCTGTTTTTCACAGCCCGAGTTTTTATTCTACATAAACCACTTTTCCAGTCCGCTCCATGGGTTTTACAGGAGCGTCAGGAGCCGCATATCCGAGGGCGGCCATTCCGTATACCGTATGTTCAGCGGGAACTCCCAGCTCATCTAAGAGAGCACGGATGGCCGGCGCATCACAGATTTCCAGCATCTGATTAATCCATACGGATCCGACACCGTAGGAGTGGGCGGCCAAAAAGGCATTTTCCAGGGCACAGGCGTTATCTTCTCTGCTCCAGGTACCGTTTGTGATATTGGATGTCATGAGAATCGCGGTGGGATGGTACATATCATATCCGTCACGGCCCAGCTCTTTTCCAATGGCCTCAATGAGTCTGGAAATCATCTCTTTGTTGGTAATCATTGTGAACTGCCAGGTCTGCATGGCTTTGCCGCTGGGGGCGTGAAGCGCGGCGTCTAAAATATCCTTTAAAATTTCTTTCGGAATTGGGGCGTCCGTAAATTTGCGGATGCTCCTTCTTGTTAAAATCGCGTTCATTACTTCGTTCATGGCGATACCTCCTCGTAAGCCTTTTTATAATTGTTCAGTACCCATCAAAACACCAAAAATGAGTGAGTTTTCAGACACGCTCCAGTGTGCAGGAGTACGTACATCATTATTATAAAGGCCGGAAAGAAGATATTCAAGCGGCCTTTTGAGAAATCCACTGAGAAACAAACTCTCTGGTAACGGAAAAGGGAACCGGGCCCAGGTCCAGGAGCAGAGTATGAAATTCCATCGGGGAGAAGTCCTTTCCCAGGGCGGCTTCCGCCAGCTCGCGGATCTCCATATACTCCACATATCCGCCGCAGTACTCCAGATAATTGGCAGGATTGTCGATCATCACCTGCCACAATTCATTGACCGTATCATCGTCTGCCTGGAAACAGGCGGTAATAAATTCCTTTGCCTGTTCCTTTGTCCAGCCGTCATAGTTGATGCCGATGTCCAAAAGCCCATGGACACACAGGGAAAAAGAGCGGATGCGGGCCCGGTATTCGCCGACGGCCTTTGGGAGCCCATTGTCAAGGGTGCAGGCATAGTTTTCCACATAGGTGGCCCAGCCTTCGTTGGCCCCAGAGCAGCTTAGAATGGACATCAAAGGGGTGGCCGCATGGGTGCGGTTATAAACAGTCTGGTATAAATGTCCGGGAAATCCTTCATGGGCCAGGGTAGTGTACAGGCTGTCGGTGCTGTCAGAAAAGCCGTTATTAATATAAATCACATTCTGATTTACATCATCGAGCGGAGCAGTCAGGTAAAAAGCAGGGCTTAAGGAAGATTCCAGATAAGAAGGGACATAGCGGATTTCATATCCGCATTCGGACAACACCGGAAAATCGGATGCCATCTTTGATTTTAAATCGGAGAGAATCTCCTCCGGGTCGGACAGAGAAAAAGAGGCTTGCTCTAAATTCAGAGATGGATTTTCAGAGAGAATTTTACCAATAGCCTCATAATCTTTTTCCATCTGTCTGGACAGCGCTGCCTTCAACTCCGGGACAGAATAGGAAACGCCAGGGCCGCTTTTTACAAGGTACTCATAATATCGTTTTCCATCCTTAAAGCCGGAGAGACCGCCCTCATTGAGACCGCGCCCCTTAAGAGCGGAAATTCCGGAAATCAGAGATTCATAGGCAGGAATGAAGTGCTCTTTTATGGCAGCGCGGTGACGGGCGTCCAGGTCCGCACGCTGATCATCCGTGAGAACAGCTGTTTTTGAAAGAGCATCCAGACGGGTATCAAAGGTTTCCGTGAGAAAATTATTTTCCGGGTCAATGAGATAGCTTTTGCAGGAAGTGAGAATCTGGTCGATGGAGGCATCGGAGGGACCAAGGCCGGCATCGGCTTTCTGGTTTTCAAAGGCAAGAATCTGGCCGTAATAGGAATCTATCTGGGACAAAAGGGCCAGATAATCCTCCACATCCGTTAAGGAATGGAAAGAATATTCCGCAAGTAAAATGGGGAGCTGTGCCTGGACGCCGATGGTAGGGGCCAGGGGCTGTTCGTAAAGTTCCAGCCCTTCCGCCATCAGGGAAGTATCCAGAACAGTAAGGAGAGTGTCATACACGAGGGTCTGCGCGGCAGTAAGAAGACCGCGGTCAAAGGCCAAAAGACGGGCTTTTAAATCCCGGATGGAATCATTGTTTTTTATCATTTCCGCCAGGTTACAAGAACCAAGGGACGTCTCTTTTGTTTCAATCCCATAGGCTTCCGGATGGAGGAGAGTGTAATGCATATCCAGCGTACTGGCTTCTGACATTTCCTCATAAAATACATTCCGGCAGAATTCCTCAAATTCCTTTTGTACATCGGTAAGGGGGTCTGCGGCCGGAGCTGTTGGTGATTTTGCGTCGGACTCCGGGGCCGTATCTATGGACCTGGAGGAATAAAATTCTCCGGTTTCTCCCTGCAATTTTGAGATTCCGATGCGCTCATATCCGCAAGCGGAAAGAAGCATGGTAAGTCCCATGAGAACAGCACAGACGGCGGCCTTTTTTCTGCTAAAAAAATTCATAAATCTGCCTCCCTAAGATCAGTGCCGGCGGTATCCGGACGGCGGCCATATACCGTCAATATATGGGCTTCGGTCCGGGGATATGCCAGAAACGCTGAAGACCTCTTGACAAAAGCTTCAGAACAGGATAGACTAAGGGCATAATCATAGAAAAAGGCATGGAAGGGAAGAGTAGGTAAGAGGGAAGCTTAAAGAGACCCCGGATGGTGAGAGCGGGGAGCCGAAGCCTTGCAGAAGATGGTCCCGGAGCTGCGCTGCCGAAGACCCCGGACGGATTATTTTTGAATGGGGAGTTTAAGCTGCGCCGGAAGCGTCCGTTAGCGCGTCAGACTGTAATTCCTGAAAAGGGCAGCAGTCAGTGAGGGGGATCCTGCGAAGGACCGTCGAATTAAAGTGGTAACACGGGGAAAACTCGTCTTTAAGGAAAAGACGGGCTTTTTTTATTTATGCCAGCAACGAGCCAAAGGCCGTGCTTGCTATCGCACTGTGGCGGAAAGAAAAATGTCGCTGCCGCGACCCGCCGCGGGCAAAGAATCCTGTAAAGCAAGATTCTTTCTTATGCACAAGGCCTACATTGAGGAATATGCCGCTAAAGCGGCATGTGGGCCGCACGGCGGGCAGGGAAAAGGTTTCCCCCGCTTGATTCAAAAAGGAGGAAAAAACATGTGCAATAACTGTAAAAAACCATATTACATTTCCACAGCCATTGCGTATACATCCGGTAAGCCGCATATCGGCAACACATATGAGATCGTTCTGGCTGATGCTATTGCCCGCTATAAAAGAGAGCAGGGATACGATGTATATTTCCAGACCGGAACCGATGAGCATGGCCAGAAAATCGAGCTGAAAGCGGCCGAGGCCGGAATTACTCCAAAGGAGTTTGTGGACCATGTGGCCGGAGAAATTAAGGGCATCTGGGATTTGATGGACACGTCCTATGATAAATTTATCCGTACCACAGATGAGTACCATGAAAAGCAGGTGCAGAAAATTTTTAAAAAGCTCTATGACCAGGGCGACATCTATAAGAGTAATTATGAGGGACTTTACTGCACTCCCTGCGAGTCTTTCTGGACCGCGTCTCAGGTGGTGGACGGAAAATGTCCGGACTGCGGACGCCCCGTACAGCCGGCAAAAGAGGAAGCCTACTTTTTCCGTATGAGCAAATACGCCCAGAGGCTGATTGACCATATTAACGAACATTCGGAATTTATCCAGCCGGTTTCCAGGAAAAATGAGATGATGAACAACTTCCTGCTTCCGGGACTCCAGGATCTCTGTGTTTCCAGAACGTCCTTCAAGTGGGGAATTCCCGTTGATTTTGATCCAAGACATGTGACTTATGTGTGGCTGGATGCTCTGACAAACTATATTACAGGAATTGGATATGACTGTGACGGGAACCATGATGAAATGTTTAAAAAACACTGGCCTGCGGATTTGCACTTAATCGGAAAGGATATTATCCGCTTCCATACCATTTACTGGCCCATTTTTCTCATGGCTCTTGACCTCCCGCTTCCCAAGCAGGTGTTCGGCCATCCGTGGCTTTTACAGGGGGACGGAAAGATGAGTAAATCGAAAGGGAATGTGCTCTATGCCGATACTCTGGTGGATTTCTTCGGCGTGGACGCAGTCCGTTACTTTGTACTCCATGAAATGCCCTTTGAGAACGATGGCGTAATCTCCTGGGAACTGATGGTAGAGCGGATGAATTCCGATCTTGCCAATATTCTCGGAAATCTGGTAAACCGCACCGTTTCCATGACCAATAAATATTTTGGCGGTATTGTGGAAAATAAGGGCGTCTGTGAAGAAGTGGACGAGGACTTAAAGAATACCATTTTAGAAGCCGTAAAGAAGGCGGACGACAAGATGAATAAGCTTCGCGTGGCGGATGCGATCACGGAAATCTTCGGAATTTTCCGCCGCAGCAATAAATATATCGATGAGACCACGCCATGGGCTCTTGCAAAGGATGAGGAAAAGAAAGACCGTCTGGCCACAGTGCTTTATAACCTGACCGAGTCTATCACCATTGGCGCTTCTCTGCTTGCTTCGTTTATGCCAAAGACCTCCGAAAAGATTTTGACACAGTTAAATACCATGAAACGAAGTCTCGGGGAAATGGAGAAGTTTGGCTTGTATCCCAATGGAAATAAGGTGACGGAAAAGCCGGAAATTCTCTTTGCACGTATGGATGTGAATGAGGTTCTGGAAAAGGTGGAAGCCATGAGGGAGGCTCTTGCAAAGGATGCCGGAGAGGAAGAAGAGGAGAAAGTCGTTGATGTGGAAAAGAAGCCGGAAATTACCTACGAGGATTTCGCAAAGCTCCAATTCCGGATCGGAAAAATCATAAAATGCGAAGAAGTGAAAAAATCCAAAAAGCTCCTCTGCTCCCAGGTAAAAATCGGCTCTGAGGTAAAACAGATCGTAAGCGGAATTAAAGCCTGGTATAAACCAGACCAGATGGTAGGAAAGAAAGTCATGGTGGTAACCAACTTAAAGCCCGCAACTCTGGCGGGAATACTTTCTGAGGGAATGATTCTCTGCGCCGAGGACGATGAGGGAAATCTGTCCCTGATGACTCCGGAAAGAGATATAAAACCCGGTTCCGAGGTATGCTGATTTGAAGACACGTTTCACGTCTTTTGATTTGAAAATTATTGCAATGGGGACCATGGCCATAGATCATATGGCGGCAGCCTGGATCTATTTGTACGGTTATGGGGCCGACCCTGTCTGGAGCAACGTGGGAATAGCCATGCGCCTTGTGGGGCGGGTGGCTTTCCCCCTCTATGCATTTTTGCTGGTACAGGGATTTCTGCACACGAAAAACTGGGCCTCCTACCTGCTGCGGCTTTTGGGATTTTCTGTACTTTCAGAGATTCCCTTTAATCTGATGGCGTCGGGAAAGCTTTTTTGGCCGGAGACGCAGAACACATTGGTGCTGCTTGCCATCGGCCTTTTATGCTTAAAGGGGCTTGACGCGTGCCTGGAGGGTGGCGCCCGTTTAAAAAACAATCTGACTGCGGTTCTTATCATGGCGGGCGGGATGATCCTTGCAGAGGTTCTCCGGGCTGATTACGGTGCTTTTGGGATCCTGTTTATTCTGGCCATGTACTGGTTCCGAAATTGCCCGAAAGAACGGATGGTATGGGGGGCGGCGGCTCTGGTATTCTCGGAGGGCATTATCTGCGGAGGCGCCGCATGCGCGGCGTTTTTCTTTTTAAACCGCTACAATGGGGAACGGGGGAAATATCTGGGGTATTTTCCATATCTTTTTTACCCGGCCCACTTATTGATTCTTTATGGAGCAGGAGTTATGATTCATGGATTACATTTTTGATACCCATGCCCATTATGACGATGAGGCATTTGACAATGACAGAGAAGAGTTAATTGGCCGCCTGGAAGAAAATGGAATCGGCTGTGTAGTGAATGTGGGCGCCAGCATCCTGTCCTGTAAAACAACATTGGAGCTGGCGCAGACCCACTCTTTCATATATGGAGCTTTGGGGGTACATCCCAACGAGACAGCCGGGCTTACGGAGAGCCATATGGAATGGCTGAAAAAGGCTTTGGAAGATGAGAAAATCGTGGCAGTGGGAGAAATTGGCCTTGACTACTACTGGGATGAGCCGGAGAGAAAGATACAGAAGGAATGGTTCGCAAGGCAGCTTGCTTTGTCTAAGGAGACAGAGCTCCCGGTGATTATTCACAGCCGGGATGCAGCCAGGGATACCTTAGATATCATGAAGGCAGAACATAACGGCGTCACAAGAGGGGTCATTCACTGTTTTTCTTATGGCGTGGAAATGGCCAGCGAATATTTAAACATGGGATATTATCTGGGAGTCGGCGGCGTTCTGACCTTTAAAAACGCGAAGAAATTAAGAGAGGTAGTGGAGTACGCTCCCATGTCCAGACTGGTACTGGAGACCGACTGCCCTTATCTTGCTCCGGTTCCCAACAGGGGGAAACGAAATTCCTCTTTAAATCTCCCGTATGTGGTACAGGCCATGGCAGAGATTAAAAACATGGAGCCGGAAGAGATCATCCGGCTCACCACAGAGAACGCCAGAGAGCTTTACGGGCTTTCAAAAAATGCATAGAGAGGGGGCCTGTCCTGATACTGTTTCATGGCAGCTTCCAGTTTTTGGAGCATTTTTGGTTTGTCGTTTGGAAGCGTGCCGTGCACCCGGAATACCACAAAGTCATGGAATCCGTCGTACAGGATGGGGGCCCCCTCAAGGAGCGTCAAAAGCCGGTGTTCCTCCCTTAAATTTTCCAGCTCGTCGGCAGGCAGAAAGCCTTTTTCCTGAATATCACGGTACAGGGGAGTCCGGCCGGATAAAAGCAGGGAGAAGTTGATCACGTGCCGGGGCCTTGTCCGGTTAAAGAATTCGGCGGTGGCTTCTGCGTTCTCAAGCCCCCGTCCCTTTCCTGCAATGCCTGTCATAAAATGGGCGTCATAAATCATCCCGGCGCTTTGCAGACGGTCAATCTCTGTATAAGCCTGTTCCAGAGAATGGTCCTTTTCCATTTGCTTTAACACGTCGTCCAGTCCGCTTTCAATGCCAAGATACAGATGGCGGACGCCTGCGTCGTAAAGAGCGCTCAGTTCTTTATCACTTTTTAACCGGATATTGGTGACTGTGGCGTCCATGTTCACGGACTGGCAGCGGGGAAAATATTGGTGTATGAGGTTTAAAATGGCCAGGAGACGGTCTGTTTTTAAGCCGAAAGCGTTGCCGTCTCCTAAAAACACCTGCCTAGGATTACCGCCCAGATTTCGAACGCGGATTAATTCGTCTTCGATTTGGGACATGGGGAGCTCCCGGTATTGCAAATGTTTGAATAAATTGCAGAATCTGCAGCGATTATAGGAGCAGCCTACTGCCACAGGCAGCATATAGGAAGACCGCTCCATGGGGCTGCGGCAGATCTGGCCTTCGTAATTCATAAAATCCCTCCTATTCCCATTCTGTGTTATAGGATATGCCATATGATTTGGCGAAAACCTGACACCTGCCCAAAGGGCATGCATGGCGGGACGCCCGGGCGGGTATACTGTAATCATACCATAAATTGGCCTGTTTGCACAACCACTCCGTTTATTGAACGGGAGCCAGTATCATAATGGGGGCAAAGCATATGTTCAACGGGCCGGAAAAATATTTTGCCTTTGGTTGACTTTTTTCCTTCCATGGGCTACCATACTCTGTAGATGTGGACATGGCTCATACCGGCCTGTCCATCCAATATCTGTAAATTCGTTCATGCGGGAACGGCTCATTCGCGGCTGCTGTCCGGGACTTTCATAAGTAAAGATAAGAGAGAAGATCTATATGAAAAAGTGTTTGGGAAATCCCAAAAATACCATAGAAATTATCCAGAAATATGAATTTATGTTCCAGAAAAAATTCGGCCAGAATTTCCTCATTGATACCCATGTGCTGGAAAAAATTATTGCGGCCGCCGGGGTTACAAAAGAGGACTGTGTGCTGGAAATCGGTCCCGGAATCGGAACGATGACTCAGTTTCTGGCGGAACATGCCAGGAAGGTCGTTGCAGTGGAGATTGATAAAAACCTGATTCCTATTCTGGAAGAGACCCTGGAAGAATATACAAATATTACCGTCATCAATGAGGATATCTTAAAAGTTGACATAAAATCTCTGGCTGAGCAGTATAATGACGGGCATCCCATCAAGGTGGTGGCGAACCTTCCATATTATATTACCACACCCATTATCATGGGATTGTTTGAGAGCAGCGTCCCCATTGATAATATTACAGTCATGGTTCAGAAAGAAGTGGCGGACCGGATGCAGGAGGGGCCCGGCTCCAAAGATTATGGGGCACTGTCCCTGGCCGTACAGTATTATGCCAGGCCGGAAATCGTAGCCAATGTGCCGCCAAACTGTTTTATTCCAAGGCCTAATGTGGGGTCTGCGGTGATTCGGCTCACCAGACATAGAAAAATGCCTGTTCAGGTGAAAAATCCGGAGCTGATGTTTAAGATTATCCGGGCTTCCTTTAACCAGAGACGGAAAACGCTTCAGAATGGCTTAAATAATTCACCGGAGCTTCCTTATTCCAAGGATCAGGTGGCTGCGGCCATCGAAAAAATGGGTTTGCCGCAGTCCGTCCGCGGGGAGAGTCTTACGCTGCTTCAGTTTGCGGAGCTGTCTGATATTTTAGAGGGAATTTAAGTGAGAAAGGGGAATACATATGGGATTCAGTGAAATGACGCACACTTTTATTGTGGCAAAATATTACGTTTATCTGACGGAAACTTTTGGCGAACGCGGGAAAGAGGCTTTCATACATGGAACAAGGTATTATGGAGGCCAGAGGGGCCGCCGTATGGCCCAGAGAGCGATCCGGGATGGAAAAGAGCTTAATTATGAGACGTACTGCCGTTACAGCGAATGGCTCAATACAGAGGAAGCCAGGGAGCTTGGAATTGTCAACAAGGTGAACGTAACAAGCGTTGCACCGGACTATGAAATGTATATCCATGTCTGCCCCTGGCACTACCAGTTTACAAAAATGGGATTGAAGGATGCGGGCCTTGCCTACTGCAGTGTTTTGGATGCATCCATCTGCCGCGGTTTTAATCCGGAGATTGTCTACGAAGTGCCTCAGACGCTTCATGACCATGATTACTGTATCCAGACCATACGAAGTTCAGGCCTAAGCCCAGATACAAAGCTGGAGAAAAACCCGGAGGGAATCCGGTCTTTCGAATACCATTGCGCTCATGCTTACTGGGCTTTTCATGAAGTGGCAGCGGCGATTTTCGGCGCGGCCGGGATGGAAATCGGAACCCGTGTATTAAAGGACTTTGCCGGGGAATATGGAGCGGAAATGGCAGATGCCATTGCCGGATACGAAGATACAAACTTTAATGTAATATAACGCGACAGTTCACTAACTGCAAAGTCTGCAAAGCTGCGGGCAGCCAGAGGATTCCTGGCTGCCTTATATGCACAGGCCCGTGCAGAGGAAGTATGCCACTAAAGTGGCGCACGGGCCGCGCGAGTAGGGGGGGGGGACCTCCCCTACTCGATTAACAGTTAAAACTTGCATCTTCTTGCCCATGTACCGTGGATTAGAAGCTGAGCTTTCAGCGCGCTTTTACCCGAAGTCTTCGCAAGACTGAACTGTCACCTTTATATTGAGGAGATTATGAAACAGATCGATTTATTAAAAAGCCCGGTCCGCAAGGTTTTTCTAAACTATCTGGCGCCTTCGGTGAGCGCCACTCTGGTGACTTCTATTTATATTCTGGCGGATACCATGATGATCGGCCGCGGAATCGGGGCGGAGGGGATTGCGGCTTTGAATATTCTGCTTCCCCTTTACACTGCATATTACGGGTTTGGAATGATGTGCGGAATCGGCGGCAGCGTGTTGTTTGGATTTTCCAGAGGAAGGGGGAAGGAGCAGGAGGCCCGCCGATATTTCACCACTGCGCTTTTCATGGCCGCCCTGTTTGCGATTCTTTCCATATCCCTGTGCAGTTTGTTTTTTACGCCGCTCCTTGATTTCCTGGGAGTGACGGACGCCATGCGGCCCTATGCCGTTCCCTATGGAAAGGTGCTTGTCTATGCGTCGCCATGCTTTGTGGCATCCACCTTTTTACAGGCGTTTGTGAGAAATGACGGTTCGCCGAGGCTTGCCATGGCGGGAGTAATAAGCGGCGGCGTTACCAATGTGATACTGGATTACATTTATATTTACCGGATGGACTGGGGGATGGGAGGAGCGGCTCTGGCAACGGCTACGGGAACAACCCTTACGGTGCTGATCCTGGCAAGCCACTTTTTCTCCCCGGATAATCACCTGATTCCGGTCAGGCAGGCAGAGATTAAAAAAGCTTTGGAAATTTTAGAAAATGGCCTGGCAAGCTTTATTCTGGAGGTGTCCAACGGCTTTGTAATGCTGATTTTCAACCTTCAGCTTCTTGCCTATGTTGGAGATATCGGCGTAGTGGTATACAGTATTATCAGCAACATATCTTTGGTGGTGATTTCCATTTCAAACGGAATTTCCCAGGCAGTCCAGCCGCTTCTTTCCGCCAATTACGGAGCGGGAGAAAAAGAACGGGTCCGCCGGGGAAGAAATCTGGGGATCCAGGCGGCGCTGGGGGCCGGATGCGTTTTTACGGCCATAGGACTTTTATTCCCGGTTCCCCTGTCTTATCTGTTTTTGGAGCCCACAGAGGAGATCCTTTCCATGGCCGTGACAGCCATACGTCTCTACTTTTTAAGCTTCATTGCCAGCGACTTTAACATCATGTGCGGCACCTGCTTCCAGGCGGTGGTAAAGCCCAAGCTGTCTTTGATGGTGACGCTTTTAAGAGGCGTGGTTTTAAACAGTATCCTGGTGTTTTTGCTTCCTGCTTTCCTTGGGGTCAATGGTATCTGGCTGGCGGTAACCGTGTCGGAATTTGCGACTGCCTTTGTTGCTTTCTGGTTTCTCAGGCGTGAAAAATAAAGAATTGACATGGACCAGAGGTATTGCTAAAATGGGCATAGATTGCAGAATGGAGGAGACAAGCTTATGACGATCAGAGTAGGAATTATGGGATATGGAAATCTTGGCCGTGGAATTGAGTGCGCTTTGAAGCAGAATCCGGATATGGAGCTGGCGGCAGTATTTACAAGGCGCAGTCCCGACAGCGTGAAAATCCTCACGGAGGGCGTTCCAGTATATCCGGCAAAAGAGGCCGGGAATTTTACAGATAAAGTTGATGTATTGATTCTCTGCGGCGGCAGCGCCACAGATCTTCCGTTTCAGACTCCGGAGTACGCAAAATATTTTACCGTGGTAGACAGTTTTGATACCCATGCGAAGATTCCGGAGCACTTCGCGAACGTGGACAAATCCGCGAGGGAGTCCGGCCATGTCGCTGTGATTTTCGCGGGGTGGGATCCGGGAATGTTTTCCTTAAACCGTGTTTATGGGGGCGCAGTGCTTCCGTGCGGCAGTGATTATACCTTCTGGGGAAAGGGCGTAAGCCAGGGCCATTCGGACGCTATCAGGCGGATTGACGGCGTAAAAGATGCAAGACAGTATACAATTCCGGTGGAAAGCGCCCTTGAAACAATCAGAGGCGGTAAAACACCAGAGCTGACCACGAGGCAGAAACACACAAGAGAATGCTTTGTAGTTGCTAAGGAAGGCGCAGACAAAGCGAAAATTGAGCAGGAGATCGTAACCATGCCCAATTATTTTTCCGATTATGATACAACCGTACATTTTATTACAGAAGAAGAGATGAAGCGTGATCATGCATCACTGCCTCACGGAGGCTTTGTCATTCGCAGCGGAAAAACCGGATGGAACCTGGAAAATACCCACGTGATCGAATACAGTCTAAAGCTGGATTCCAATCCGGAATTTACTTCTTCCGTGCTTGTGGCCTGTGCAAGAGCCGCATACCGTATGAAGCAGGAAGGTATGAGCGGATGCAAAACGATTCTTGATATTCCGCCGGCATATATGTCTGCAAAGAGCGGAGAGGAACTGAGAAAAACGCTTCTGTAAAACCAACATTACATCTTACAGGTGAGAGACATGTCGCAAGAGAAAAAAGAAGTAGGACAATATAACGGGATTACAGAGGGGGTAATCTGGCAGCAGCTTTTGCTATTCTTCTTCCCGATCCTGTTCGGGACCTTTTTCCAACAGCTTTATAACACAGCAGATGCAATGATTGTGGGAAAATTTGTGGGAAAAGAGGCCCTTTCGGCTGTAGGAGGAACCACAGGGACGCTGATTAACTTATTAGTAGGATTCTTCGTGGGCCTGTCCTCCGGAGCCGCCGTTGTAGTTTCCCAATATTATGGTGCGGGTCAGGAAGAACAGGTAAAAAAGTCGGTTCATACCTCCTTTTGCCTGGCGCTGGCCGGGGGCGTACTTCTCATGGTTATTGGCGAAGTGTTTGCCCCGGCGGCCATTGCCGCCATGGGTGCGCCGGAGGAAATCCGGGCTTATTCAGTGACGTATTTAAGGATTTATTTCCTGGGCGTTATCGGAAACCTGGTCTATAATATGGGCGCGTCTATTTTACGTGCGGTGGGCGACTCAAAAAGGCCGCTGTTTTTCCTGATTGCCAGCTGTCTGACCAATATTGCGTTGGATTTACTGTTTGTTGTTGCGCTTAAGATGGAGGTTATGGGTGCGGCGTTCGCCACGATTTTATCCCAGCTTCTTTCAGCAGTTCTGGTTATGGCGACCTTAATGAAGTCCAGAGAATCCTTCCGGTTTGAGTTTAAACTTCTCCATCTGGACAGGCTGATGCTCAGGAAGGTCATTAAGATCGGACTTCCGGCAGGAATACAGTCCATGATGTATTCTATTTCCAATATTGTGATTCAGGCCAATGTGAACGGCTTTGGAACCAACACGATTGCGGCATGGGCTGTTTATGGAAAGGTAGACGGCCTGTTCTGGATGACCATGGATGCCATGGGTATTGCAATTACAACCTTTGCCGGCCAGAATTTCGGCGCCAGAAAGCTTGAACGGCTGAAAAAAGGAAATAATGTGGGCCTTGTTATGACCACATTGCTGACCCTGGGTCTGGGCGGGCTCATTATGGGCTTTGGAAGGCCCCTCAGCATCCTGTTTACAAGCGACCCGGAGGTGCTGCAGCTCAGCCTGAATATCATTAACTTTGTGACCCCGTTCTGGATTCTTTATGTGGCGGTTAACGTATATTCCTGTACGCTGCGGGGAATCGGCGATGCTTTTGTGCCAATGCTTTTAATCTGCTTTGGCACCTGCGTTTTGAGGGTGTTATGGATTCTCGTGGCCGGAGCCATAAGTCCGGGCCTTTATACAACCCTTGCCAGTTATCCTTTGAGCTGGGGCATCACGTCCGTGGCCTTCCTTATTTATTATTATCGTTTCAGCGGAATGCGGAAGTTAAACAGGCTGATGCAGTAATGTGCGGCCGGGAAAGAAAACTCCGGCTGGGAAATGAGGCGGACATGGAAACAAAATTTATATTTACAGAAAAAAATGGAGGCGCCTGTGTGACAAAGATCTTGTCACCAGGCGCCGCCTGCATTGTCCCGGAAGTCCTTGGGGGAGCCCCCGTCACGGAGATTGGAGACCGGTGTTTTGCAGGAAGTCCTGTGGAGGAGGTGTATCTTCCGGGAACGCTTAAAAGAATCGGCAGGTATGGATTCTATAACTGCGAACGCCTGCGGGCCATTCATATATATGCAGAGACCATGGAAATTGGAGGAGGAATTTTCAATGGATGCCGAAATATCAGAGAAATTTTCATTCATATGAGTACGGACGAAAAATCCGCCCTCCAGGACTTTGTGACGGAGTTTGGCGAGCGCATAATTGTCCATTATTTTCTGCCCGACGGAAACGGAGAAGAGCGGGAAGCGGCCAGACTGGTATTTCCGGCGTATTATGATGAGGCAGTGGAGAATACTCCTGCAAGAATCACCGTATCCAATATCCATGGCACAGGGCAGAAATACCGCTACTGTTTTACTGACAGAAAGCTTCGGTTTGAGCGGTACGATAAGCTGTTTGTTTATGAGAGGGCGGAGGAGCCAGTAACGGCTGCTGCCGAAATAGCCATGTTCCGCCTCTGGTATCCCCATGGACTTTGGGAAGACGCAAAAAAGGTCTATGAAGATTTTTTACAGGAACATCTTTACGAGACGCTGGCCGGAAATCTGGGAAAGCCGGACATTTTTAAACGTTTATTTGGCGAATATGCCGGGAAGCAGCTTACAGAGGAGGAGACGGACCGGCTGATTTTGGAGGCGTCAAAGCGAAAGCTGGCGGAAATCTCAGGTATTCTGATGAATTATAAACACGAGAGATTTCAGCCAAAGAAAAAGAGATTTGAGTTTTAACCCGGATTCCCCGAAACGGGAATCTGGATTTCTGTTACAAATTTTGATACATCGTCGGTGAGTCCGTAATCAATCATAGTGATTTCTTTGGAAAATCCGCAGATGAAAAGCTTTTCTTTTTCAATATATTGTATAAGCTTTTCGTAATATTTTGCCGCGTTTTCATGGCTTCCCTGGAATTTCACAGTGACGCAGGTTTCCTCGGGAAGAACCAGGGTTTTACCTTTGAAATAATCTTCATCATCCAGGATAATAAATACGAGCTCATAGGGATGAAACCGCTTCTCCAGCAGCCGCTCCCGGGAAAGGCCGATTCCCACCTTTCCCAGAAAGGCCATGGACATTTCCTCCTCTTGCTCCAGCTCCCGGATGGAGTATTCCAGGTCCAGATAGGATTTGGGTATCAGGTCTTTTTTAATAAGAGCAAGCCGCCGCGGACGTTTTATTTCCAGGGTGATAGTATCCAGGACGGAGGCGAGGGCGTCGTCTAGCTGGCTTAAACGGTTTTCGATTTTTCTCTGAATCAGAAGAAGCTCTTGCTGACGCAGCAGCACCTGCTCCCTTTGGCGTAGCAGCATAGACTGAATCTGCTCAATATTTCTGTTTTTCAAGAATTTCGCAATTTCTTCCAAAGGCATGTCCAGGACACGCAGATATCGGATGGTATTAAGGCATTCAAACTGTCTGGCGCTGTAATAGCGGTATCCGGTAGCGGGGTCTTTGTATTCCGGCTGTACCAGACCGATTTTTTCGTAATGGCGCAGGATGCTGACACTGATATGAAACAGCCGGGACACCTCACCGATATGAAACAGTTCGTTGTTTTCCATATGCTTTTCCCTCATATAATACATAGATAAGCGTGTAAAAGGCCATGATACCAGATACAATCGGAGCAATCATACCGAGCCGTCCCAGATCGTCCGGGAAATACCTTCCGAACAGGTAAACCATGGGAATCCTGAGAAGAAGGGCGCCCGCGCAGCTGCTTATCATAGTCCACAAAGTTTTCTGGCGGCCGTTTAGGTATCCGTTGAGGCAGAAAACAAAGGTTACCAGAATATAATCATAGCTACAGGAACGAAAGAATGGAATACCGGCGGCTATGACACCAGGATCGTCAGAGAAAACGCGGATCATAGACTGGGGGCTTATCTGGGCCCAGAGCCAGAACAGCGCCGAAACGAAGAGTGCGAAGCTTAAGCCATACCAGAGAGATTTCCTGGCCCGCTCCGGCTTACCGGCTCCTGCGTTCTGAGCGGTGATGGCAGCCAGGGCATTGGCCATGGAGGTGGCGGAGAGCATGGCAAATACATCGAATTTACTGCTGATTCCCACAACGGATGCGGCATAGACGCCGCAGCTATTCATGATGGTGGTCAGATACAAAAAGGAAATGCGTATCATCAGCTCCTGGAAGGAGATGGGGATGCCGACTTTTGCCAGTTTCCGTACAAGAAAGCCCGCAGGCCGGAAGGAGGGAAGGGAAAAGTCAAAAATAAAGTTGTTCCTTTTTAAATAGATGATGGCAATTCCCATGCTGATGGCCTGGGACGCTACGGTGGCCAGGGCAGTCCCGCTTACTCCCATGGAACAGTATTTTACAAGAATAAAGTCTAAAACAATGTTAATGGCACAGGAGACTCCCACAAAAATCATAGGGCGGGTGGAATCTCCATAGCCCCGGAGGATGGCGCTGATGGCATTATAGCCGCAGATAAAAATATTGCCGGCGGAACAGATGGCCACATACCGCATGGTCAGGTCAAAGGATTCTGACGGGGTATTGAGGAGCGTAAGAAGAGGACGTTCAAAGCCTAACATCAGAGCGGTCAGAAGAAGAGCCGCTATCGCAAACACGGTGAGAGTGGTGCCGATGGTTTTTTTAACCAGATCATACTGCCGGCTTCCCATACCGTCTCCAATGAGAATGGTACTGCCAAGGGTTAATCCGGTGATAAGGCTGGTGACGATCTGGGTCACCTGGGTTCCGGTGGAGACGGCAGCCACGCTTTCCGCGCCGCAGTACCGGCCGACAACAAACAGGTCAACGGCTCCGTACAGGGACTGTAAAATATTGGCAATGAGAAACGGAACTGCGAAAAGCAGCAGTGTTTTTAAAAGATTGCCTTCGGTGAGATTGTTTTCTTTCATAAATTTTTCCTGCCTTTTTCTATGATGAATATAAACATAAACCCTATAATAGTTGTAGAGTCAAGAATAAAAAAAGTCAACTGTTTTTTCATATGTCTATTTAGGGGTGTCTGCGGCAATGGGGCATATGCGAGGGAACCGTAACGCCCGAAGGACATGTACTGCGGGATGCCTGATGGGGATACACAATAGAAATAAAACATGATATAATGTCGTCAGACATTATATCAGCGCCAATTCGCGTCTGTCCATCGGACAGACAACTACCAAAGCGAATTGTGTGCAACCAGCGGAGCATAGCATGTCGAAGACATGATATAACGACAGCGAAACAAAGAAAAGGGAGGCGGCGGACGTGGAAGGAAAAGAGGCTTATGAATCTCCGGTTTTTAAAGAGCAGAAATCGGAAGAAGAATTTTCCGATATCTGTATGGAAATTTTACGGGATGCCAGAAATGAATTATATCTTTCCATGCGCTTTCTGGATGTGGCCCTAAGCTCCTTTTATTTGGTGCCGGATTTTGCGGTGCGTGGACTTGGAACTGATGGAAACGGCTTGTTTTTTAAGCCGTCCGGACTGGCTTCCATGTACCGGAAAAATCGTATTTATGTAAACCGGGCATATCTTCACTCTGTGTTTCACTGCCTATTCTGTCATATGTGGACCAGGAAAAAAAGGGCGGTGGAGTATTGGAATCTGGCCTGCGATATCGCAGTGGAGTCTATCATTGACGGCTTTCAGATTCCCTGCATCCGCATTCCGGTTTCTCCGGTGCGAAAGGAATTTTATGAACGGTTAAGGGCGCGTATCCGTGTTTTGAATGCCGAAGGTATTTACTGCACTCTCCAGGAAATGGAACTTTCGGAAGGAGACTATAACCGTTTGGCGGCGGAGTTTTTTCGGGATGACCATTGCTTTTGGGAACAGGAGAAGAAACCGCCGCGGCCCAGCCGTACCAGGAATAAAAAGGAGGACTGGGACCATAAGCGGGAGAAAATGCAGCTGGAAATGGAAGCATTTTCAGAGGATCCATCAGACGGGGAAAAAGAACTGCAAAACCAGTTATCCATTGAAAACCGGGAGCGGTATGATTACCGGAAATTTCTTAAAAAGTTTTCTGTTTTAAAGGAAACTGTTCAGGTGGACCCGGATGCCTTTGACTATGTGTTCTATCACTATGGAATGGAGCTTTATGGCAATATGCCTCTGATTGAGCCGTTAGAAACAAAGGAAATCCGCCGGGTGGAGGATTTTGTGATCGTGATTGACACATCTA
The DNA here is from genome assembly GCA_910585355.1 of uncultured Lachnospiraceae bacterium. Lineage (GTDB taxonomy): Bacteria > Bacillota > Clostridia > Lachnospirales > Lachnospiraceae > CANRXD01. The sequence continues at coordinate 5,450 of CAJUDN010000024.1, read as the reverse complement.
TGTCCTGCTCCGGGGAGTTGGTGAAAAGATTTTTGGAGGAAACTTACACAGTACTTACCCAGAGGGAGAGCTTTTTCACAAAGGTGAATATACACATTATCCAGTGTGACGATAAAGTGCGCCAGGACGTGAGAATTGAAGAGCAGGCTCAGCTTCGGGAATACATGGAGCATTTGACTCTGTACGGGATGGGCGGTACGGATTTTCGCCCGGCTTTTCTCCACGTGGATCAGATGAGAAAAGAACAGAAGTTTTCAAATCTCAGAGGACTTCTTTACTTTACAGACGGCCGCGGTATCTTTCCGGTAAAGATGCCGCCCTATGATACTGCCTTTGTATTCATGGAGGACAATTACACCGATGTGGACGTGCCTCCATGGGCCATAAAGTTGATTTTGTCTCCGGAGAATTTGGAATCAGGAGCAGGAGAGGAAATATAGAAATGAACATTAAGCGGGCAAAGGAAGAAATTAAAAATACCATAAGAGCCTATCTTTTAAAAAACAGCCATGGGGAGTATGAAATACCTTCCATGAGACAGCGCCCCATTCTTCTTATGGGACCGCCTGGAATTGGAAAGACGCAGATCATGGAGCAGATAACCAGAGAATGTGAAATCGGCCTGGTGTCCTACACGATCACTCATCATACCAGACAGAGCGCCATTGGCTTGCCGTATATCGAGGAAAAAACCTATGGCGGCAGGAAAAAACATGTGACAGAATACACCATGAGTGAGATTGTGGCGGCCGTTTATGATAAAATAGAGGAGACCAGATTAAAAGAGGGAATTTTATTTATTGATGAAATCAACTGCGTGTCAGAGACTTTGGCTCCGGCCATGCTCCAGTTTTTACAGTATAAGACCTTCGGCAACCATAAAATTCCCGATGGATGGATCATTGCAGCGGCAGGGAATCCGCCGGAGTATAATAAATCCGTGAGGGATTTCGATATCGCCACTTTAGACCGCGTAAAAAAAATCAACGTCGAGGCGGATTTTACCGTTTGGAAGGAATACGCGAAGCTGGCGGATGTTCACCCTGCGATACTTTCTTATTTGACAGCCAGGCCTCAGCACTTCTACCAGGTGGAAACTACTGTGGACGGAAAGATTTTCGCCACGCCGAGAGGATGGGAGGACTTATCCGGATTTTTGCGGGTATATGAGAAAATTGGTCTGATCTGTGACCGGGATGTGGTGTCCCAATATATCCAGCATCCCAAAATCTCCAGGGATTTCGCTAACTATCTGGAATTGTATCATAAATATCAGGCTCAGTACCAGATCGAAAAAGTTCTGGCGGGGGAGCGGAATGAAAGACTGATGGAGCAGGCGGCAAGGGCGCCCTTTGACGAAAGACTGTCTGTGGTAGGACTTCTGCTTTCCGGGCTTTATGTGGAATTTAAGAAGGTTGGAAAAACAGAGGATTATTTGGAGCTGTTGTTTGAAAGATTAAGAGAATTCAAAGAATGCCTGGGCGCGGGAGAGGAGGAGCCTCTGGAGAACTTTTCAAGAATTCTGGAACGGTTCCAGGAAGAATCTGACGGAAAAGGGCGGGCAGGCCTCCTCACAAGGGAGGAGCAGTACCGTTACCGGGATGTTTCTGACACGCTGATGCGCTATTTTAATATTGTCAGAGGAGAAGCCCTGCGGGAGGGAAATAAAATCTTTGAACGGATTGCGGGAATGTTTAGAGAAGAAAGGGAAGTGTATGAAACTCTGTGCAAAAGCGCTCTTTCCATGTTGGAACATGCCTTTGATTTTATGGAAGGCACCTTCGGGAACGGACAGGAAATGGTTATTTTTATCACGGAGCTCAACACCAGCTATGATGCGGTGAAGTTTTTAAGCGAAAATCCCTGTGAACGGTATTACCAGTATAATAAGGAACTTCTGTTCGAAGACAGAGAAGCCGATATTTTAAGAAAACTGGATCGTCTGGGTGAGTTTTCTTAAGCCGTAAAAAAGAGGAGAAGAATATGCAATATGAAGGAACTTTATATCGTCCGCCCAGCGAGGCGTACAGCTTAATTATTCAGGTCACCATCGGATGTGCCCACAACAGGTGCACCTTCTGCAACATGTACCAGGAGAAAAAGTTCCGCGTGAGAACCAGAGAGGAGATCATGGGGGATTTGGACGAATGCCGCGATTATTATGGGGACCGGGTACGCCGGGTTTTCTTCGCGGATGGCGATGCGCTGGTAGTAAAGACGGAAATGCTCCTGGAGCTGCTTGCATATGTTCGTAAAAATTTCCCCCATGTGGAACGCATTTCTTCTTATGGAACAGCAAAAGACGTGCTGAAAAAATCAGAAGAGGAGTTAAAAGCGCTGGAGGCAGCGGGGCTGGAGCTTATCTATCTTGGGGCGGAATCGGGAGATGACAAGGTTTTAGAACACGTTAAAAAGGACGTGACGGCCGCCGATATCATTGCCGCCGGACAGAAATTAAAGCGCTGCGGTTTAAAGACTTCCGTGACGTTAATTTCCGGTCTGGGCGGCAGAAAGGGAATCCGTGACCATGCCGTCAAATCCGCTGAGCTGATCACCGGAATGAATCCGGAGTACGCTTCCTTTCTGACCCTGCGGCTTTATGAAGGGACAAAGATGAACGAAGAGGTGAAGCGCGGGGAGATGGAGCTCATCACTCCGGACGAGATCGTGGAGGAGATGGAGCTGTTTTTAAGTCATGTGGATTCCCCTGGAACCGTTTTCAGAACCAACCACGCCTCCAATTATGTGGTACTTGCCGGAACCCTTAACGAAGACATTCCGCAAATGTTGGCGGAGCTGGAGCTTGTGAAGAAAAAGCAGTGGTACAGGCTGGAGGAGTGGAGACGGCATATCTGACAAGTCAGGCCAGAGTCAGAACGGCCGTCTGGCTTTTTAAATGTTTGTCAAGGACGAGGGTGTTGGTGTTGTAGGTTACCACATCGTTACAGTGACTGGTATACTCCTCCAGGCGTCCGATTACCGGATAGCCGAAGGTGTCCGAGCGGTAATGCATGGGAATTACTACGCGGGGAGAGAGGGCCATAACCAGTGCCTTTGCCTGAGTAGCGTCAATGGTATAGTAGCCGCCCACAGGGACGAGAATGGCATCCAGGCGTTTTAGCTGGTCCATCTGCTGGTTTGTGAGGACGCATCCAAGGTCTCCCATGTGGGCAACCCGGAAGTCTCCGGCCTCCAGAATATGGATCCGGTTAGCTCCCCGTAAGGCGCCCTGGGCATCATCATGATAGGTGTCGATTTTCATAATGTTGAAAGGGTTTGGGCCCTGAGGCTCTTTGACGCTGACCGCCTCGGTAAATCCATGGTCGCTGTGTTCATGGCTGCAAAGAACGCGGTTGGCAGTTAAAGACAGCGGAGCCAGACCAGGAACGGAGCCCGGCGCATAGGGATCCAAAACAATAGAATAGTTATGATAAGAAACGGTGAAACAAGAATGACCGTGCCATGTAATCAATAAATTTCCCATAAAATCCCTCCTGTAATGCAAAATTTTTCTAATTTTATTTTACCACGAAAATGAAATTGGTTCAAATAATTTTATGAAGAAAGGGACATACAGACATTTGATGTTACTGCTTACAGGTATCCTGCGAACGTAACTGCATGTGATCATTTAAGATTGCCTGCGTGCGTCTCTCTTTCATAATAAAAAATATACTGCTGCATTACCCCGGCGAATCCCTTATATCTGGAAAAATATCTTTGAATCAGTAAATCATACACCTTTGTTTCTGCAAGACCTTCGGGGAGACGGGTTTGAGGAGCATACTGGCTTAAAAGAATTTTCTTTATCCAGGTATCCACGGGAAAAGCGTCGATGTGATGCAGGCCGAACAGGCAGACACAATTTGCCACCTTTTCCCCAATTCCATAAAACTGTTTCAGGTATGTTAAGGCTGAGAGATAGTCCATACAAGTAAGCCGGGGGAGGTCTAACCGGCCTTCACAGGCATCTTCACAGACCTGCTTAATATATTTGGCGCGATACCCTAATTTCAGAACCAGAAGGTCCTTGAGGGCAGCGTGAGAAAGCTGCTGGGGAGAGGGAAACGTGTAATAGCAGGCTGGGCCGTCCGGGATGCGAAGATTCTCAGGAATCTCAAGCCGGGTGCCATAACGGACACTTAAAAGTTCCACCAAGGCGCGGATATTTGGAATAGTCTTTTGCTGGGAAATAATGAAGGTGAGAATCATTTCCCATAAATCCTGCCGCAGAATGCGTATTCCGCTTCCATATTTTGCGGCCTGCTTTAAGTATGTATCCTCCGGGCTGACAGAGTCAATGAATGTCTGATAGTCCGTTTCCAGATCAAAGTATTGCTCCCAGAAAGAAAACTCTTCCTCTGCACAGGAAAACGTTACGGTTTGTTCCTGCTGGGAAATAACAAGAAAATGGCTTCCGCTTATAACAGAATATCCGGCCCCATAGGGGACCATCCGGAAACACTGCCCGGAATCAGCGATCTGATCTATATGAAAGCACGATAAGTTTTTTTGTATCATAAATACCTCGTATATGTATTTTTTTGGCCATTTAGAATCTCCAAGGCGATGGGCCGCCCGCGCCCACAACGTTTTCTTATGGTCAGCGTGGTGAACGCGCAGACCTGTCTGAACGGTTACGATTGAGGTCAGATAAGGATAATTTTTTGTGTCAGGCATATTAAAAAGGTTTCTGCATATGCTATAATGCCACTAGTGTTCCATCCAGACAGAAAGTGAAGTTGTGGACTGTCTGATGCGTGACAGTGCTAGGCAAAATTTCGACGGCGATGTGGGGCCATCGACTAGAAATTTTAACGACGCAATGGTGCGTGACAGGCAGTTCACAACTACGGGTTCTGTCTGGATGGAGCACTAGGCAAAAAGATATAAGAAGTCAACTAACATTGACAAAGAAACAAATCCCTCAACTGTAGTCCCGTACAGTTGGGGGATTCTTCTTTACTTTTACAGTGGCAAGTTACTCCACCCAGAACGACAATTAAAAAGGATATAAGAACTTCCAACATTGACCCCGCCTCCCTGCTGCGGGTATCGGTGAGCAACAGAAGAATTATAACATAGTATTCAACATTCTTCTATAGTTAATTGTTAGAAAAGATGTAAAAGAGATTCTGGTTGCCAGAATCCGATGTTCGTTACCTCTATGAACATCCAGAAAAAGCGGCTTTTATGTGGCGATACCTTTAATGCCCTTGAGATGGCTTCTTTCGTCAGATAAGGTTGAATAATTTTTAAGTTTATACTTATCCAGTGTCATACTTATGGTATAATGTCGTCAGACATTATACCTGTGCATCTGATTTCTGCGTTTACCGCAGAAAGTCAGGCACTGGAATCCGCCGGAGGCACCATGGTCGCAAGCGGACATGGCATAATGTCGTCAGACATTATACCTGTGCATCTGATTTCTGCGTTTACCGCAGAAA
>CAJUDN010000023.1 GCA_910585355.1 uncultured Lachnospiraceae bacterium | reverse complement strand
ACTAATCTTAACACTCTTTCCCTACACGACGCTCTTCCGATCTCCCCCTCCCATGAATGGTAAAATCAAAAAATGACGAGGAATGATAATCATGTTGGAAAAACTGGCACATTTTATTGTACATAAGGGGAAACACATCGAGCGCTTTTTTGCCGCTGCAGTCATTGCCTGTGCAGTCTGTTACCCCTTTGTGGGCGTCAATTACGATTTAAGCAAATATCTTCCTGATTTTGCTCCTACCAAACAGGCGCTTGATGTGATGGAAGAGGAGTTCGGCTATCCTGGCATGGCAAGAATCATGATAAAAGATGTAACGCTTCCTGAAGCCCGTTCCATCCGTCAGAAAATTGCTGATGTGGATGGAGTGGATCTGATTGTGGGTCCGGATATGGCCACCAATGTTTATGCTATGGACTCCTTTACGGAAAATGCGCTGTCCGATAAGTTTTATAAGGATGGAAATGCCGTATACCAGATTATTTTTGAGGACGGCGATGCCGACGAGAGGACCCACGAGGCCATCCGCCAGATTTATGACATTGTGGGAAAGGACAGGGGATGTTTTTCAGGAAGCGCCGTTTCCAGTAAGGAACGTCAGGAATCCATTTCCAGGGAGATTGCAATGGCCATTGGGATGGCCGTCGTCATTATCTGGCTGATTTTGACCCTCACAACAACCTCATGGTTTGAGCCGTTTTTGTTTATTCTTGTCATGGCAGTTGCCATTATTCTCAATATGGGCTCGAATTTGATGTTCGGAAGGATTTCTTTCTTTACTTTTTCCACGGCAGCTATTTTGCAGCTTGCGGTTTCCATGGACTATTCTATTTTCCTTCTGCACACCTATACGGGCATCAAAAATCAGGGATTAGATTCTGAGGCCGCCATGGAAAAAGCCATTGTGGAGGCCTGCGGTTCCATTTTGGCCAGCGGCGCCACCACCATCGTGGGATTTCTGGTCATTGCCCTAATGAAGTTTACAATCGGAAAAGACGTGGGCTTTGTTCTGACAAAGGGAATTTTATGCAGTCTGGCAACAGTGCTGTTTTTAATGCCCACATTGATTTTGCAGTTTGATAAGAAAATTGAAAAAACAGCCCACAGGCCCTTTGTTCCGTCCTTTGACGGCCTGGGCCGCGTCATGTACAAAATCCGGATCCCCGTGCTGATTGTGGCTGTGCTCTGTGCCGTTCCATGCTATTTCGGTCAGGCCATGAATTATTTTTATTATGGAGACGACGCCCTGGGCTCCGGTCCAGGCACCAGAGTATACGAGGATTCCAGAGAGATCGAGAGTATATTCGGAAAGGCCAACGTAGTCATTGCCATGGTTCCCAACGGCAGCACAGTGAGGGAGAGGGAGTTAACGGAGGCGCTGGAAGACCAGGATTTCATCGAGTATGCTTTATCCATGTCCGGTACCATGCCCCAGGGAATTCCGGAGAGCTTTCTTCCGAAAAATGTTGTGGAACAGCTTCGGACAGACAAGTATGCCAGAATCCTGATCTCCATGAAAACCCGGGAGGAAAGCGAATATTCCTTCCAGTGCAGCAACGTTTTGACGCAGATTGTAAAGGAGTATTACCCGGAAGATTCTTATGTAATCGGCATGACGCCCACCACCATTGATATCCGCGATATCCTGACGGATGATTACAACCGGGTATCCATCATTTCCCTGCTTGGCGTTGCCATTGTGGTTATGATCACTTTCCATTCGGTGCTGGTGCCAATTCTGGTGATCATTCCCATCGAAGTGGCTATTTACTTAAATATGACGCTTCCCTATATTATGGGCGACAGCGTGGTTTACATAGGATACATCATTGTAAGCTGCTTACAGCTTGGCGCCACCATTGATTATTCCATTCTTATGTCCAATAACTATATGGAAATGAGAGAGACCATGGAAAGCCGGCAGGCCGCAGTCGCCGCCATATCAAAGAGCGCTCTGTCCATTATCACATCGGGAGGGATTCTCACGGTAGTGGGATATCTGCTTTACTTTACTTCCAGCATCCAGGCCATCTCCCAGGTGGGCCGCCTGGTAGGCCGCGGGGCCCTGCTGTCCATGCTTTTGGTTCTGTCACTGCTTCCGGCGCTTTTGGCGGCCTTTGATAAGCCCATAAGAAAACAGCAGGAGAAAGCAAGAATCCGGGCGGAGAAGCGAAAGCAGAGGGCCGGCAGCGTAAAGGAAAGATTTTCCCAGATAAAAAGCAAAAAACCAGTATCACAAAAAGAGGTGGCTCATGATGGAGATTAGAAAGAAGATAAAACAGGCGGTCAGTATCTGTCTGGTCGTTTCCATGACGATTATGGCGGGCATCCAGTCCTTTGGCGAGGCGAAAGGCCCTGTTTGTGACGAGGCGCTTTATGTAACCATGGACCCCTACGGGACCATCAGGGAAAGCAGCATAGTTAAAAGTTATGACTTAAACGGCGCCGGGACCATCGTGGATTACGGTACATACAGCGAGATTAACAATATGACGGACTACGCAGTTCCGACAGTAGAGAATGAAAAGCTGACCTTCACCCTGGACGATGCGCCTGCAAACGGCAGATTTTACTTTGAGGGAAAAATGGATCCTGAGGAAGTGGGAAGGAACCTACCGTGGAACATAACGGTCAGCTATAAGCTCAACGGGGTGGAAAAGAAAATGGAGGAGCTGGCCCATGAAAAAGGGCTGGTGGAAATTTTCATTGATGCCGTTCCCAATGAAAATACAAGCGATTATTACAGAAACAACATGACTCTGGAAATCACATCTATTGTGGACATGGATAAAAATTTAAGCGTGGAAGCGCCGGGAGCCCAGCTCCAGTCGGTGGGAAATATGAAGGCCGTGCTCTTCATGATCCTGCCGGGAGAGGAGCAGCATTATGAGATCCGTATCGGAAGCGATGATTTTGAGTTTTCCGGTCTGGCCTTCCTGATGGTTCCGGTAACCTTAAGCCAGCTTGACCGTCTGGAGGATCTGCGGGATGCCAGAGACACGGTAAAGGATTCTGCCGACGCCATCGGCGACAGCCTGGATGTGATTTTGGACAGCATGGAGGGACTTCAGGACGGTCTGGGAAAAACCGTGGACGGATTGAAGAAGCTGGATGAATCCAGAAAAATAATTTCCAGCGCCAAGGACGGAATCTATGTGGATACGGACAATGCCCTGGCAGTTTTGAAGGAGCTTTCCGACCGGGGCGTACCCTTTACTTCCTATGTGGAGGATGCTCAGAACGCTCTTTCTGATATGAATACAGAATTAAACCAGCTTAATGATTCCGTACAGGATCTGGATACTCATCTGGAAAATCTGGGGTATGGATTGAAGCATGCAAGTTCCGACCTGGATGATGTGGCCGATCTGCTAAACGATACCCGTCATGACATCGGTTCCTATGAAAGCAAGCTGGCTGATTTGAGACGGGATTTGGAGGAGCTTAAAGCCCAGAAGGAAGCAATCAATGAGAAACTTTTAGAACTCAAGAAGATTTTAGAGAAGCTTAAGGCTCTGGAACAGACCATCAAGGATCATGACGATGTACTGGGAATCACCGAAGCCCAGAAGGAAAAGCTTATGGAGCTCATTGGCGGTCTCATTGATGAGCTGCCCGACGAGGCAAAGCCGGTGGCGGGCCAGCTCATAGCAAGCTACTCCAATGCAGTGGAAAAGGCCCTGGAAGATGCCGCGTCCGATCACGCAGGCACGGCACAGGCAGGGTTGTCCCAGCTCATCAAAATCCTGGAAGCGCTGGTGGGAACCCTGGAGAAGCCGTCAAAGCTGGATGCTATGATTACCTCTGTTACTCAGTCTATTTCCACTCTGGAAAATATCATTTACCGTGTTCATAAAGACGGGGATTCTCTGGAAAATGTCCTGGACGATACGGCAGAGCTTTCAGACACCTTAAAGCGCACCTCCTACACAGGGCAGGACCTTTTAAAGGATGTGGACCGTCTGACGGAAATTATGAACACCTACCATGAAACCGCGGAAGATTCTCTGGAGGATGCGGGGCTTTTAATCGACAGCGCCGTCCGCGGAGCCAACACCATGTACGTTCTGATGTCTGATGTGGAAAGCAATCTGAAAGCGGCCGGAGCCCCGCTTGATAAGGGCGCCAAAATGACCATGGACGGTTTAAGCAGCGCTCTGTCCCAGGCAATAGACGGACTTTCCAAAACCGGAGTCATTCGGGACGCCAAGGGCACAGTGGAAGATCTGGTGGATGAAAAGTGGGAGGAATATACGGGAGAGGACATGACCATTTTAAATGCTGATGTCAATGCGAAAAAGGTGTCCTTTACCTCGGATGAGAATCCGGAGCCTCAGAGTATCCAGATTATTTTGAGAACCGAGGGAACAGAGGAGACCGAGGAGGAAGCGGAAGTTCCCGTAGATGAGGAATTTCATGCCCAGGGAAATTTCCTGGAGCGGCTCTGGAGCATTCTGGTGCGTATTGTGGATACCATCAAAGGATTATTTAAGTAAAGAAACAGTTCAGACAGGTCGGCGCAGGGAACGCACAGACCTGTCTGAATTATTATAAGGATAGAAACTTCATAAAAATGTAAAAGAATCTTTCTGGAAAGACGCCATCTCCTTTTGTATAATAATGAAACAGAATTTATCAAAAAGGAGAGGAGTCGAGGAGTCCATGAACAAAATCGGAATCGTTCAGAGACCATACGCCCGGATGTGTATAGGTATTTTGCTGGGAACCGTGCTGGTTCTTTCTGGATGCCAGCCGCAGAATGCGGGGGCAGCGGGGAGTTCTTCTTTGGAGAGCACGCGTACTCCGCTGAAGGTGGAGCCCTATATACCGGCTCAGACGGAGGAAACAAAAGAAGCGGCGGAACAGAAGGAAGCCCTTGAAAGCTCTGGAAAAGAGGCGGAAATGAGTTCTTTAAATATCAAGCTGACCAGGGAATATCTGGGGGAATGGGACCAGAACAAACCGATTCTCCGGGCGGAAGGCAGTATGCTCCAGGTCCTGGACGCCGGCTATGAGTCTTTAAAAGAAACCCTGAAACAGTTCAATGAAACGAACTGGCAGGAAATCCAGACCATGTACACGGAAAATCTGGAATTTGCCAAAGAAGCCTCAGCCGCAGGTTTTCCTGCGGAATATTACATTTCCAGAGAGATTGAGATGGAAAGAGCCGATGACAGGGTAGTCAGCTTCTGGAATGATGAAAGCAGCTACATGGGCGGCGCCCACGGTGGATATTACAAGAGCGGCAAAAACTTTGATGCCCGGACAGGAGCGGCCTTAAAACTTTCCAATGTGGTGACGGATGCAAATGCCGTTTATGAATTTGTAAAGAATGATCTGGAGGAGTCCTATACTCAGGAAGAACTGTTTAAAGACTATGAAAAAACTCTGAAGGAACTGTTTATGCCTCCCACAGAGGCCGGGGAAGAAAATGTTAATTCTCTCGAGTGGGTTTTGGGACAGGAAGGCCTTATCTTTACGTTTAATCCTTATGTGCTGGGGCCCTGGGCTGGAGGAAGCCAGGTCATAACCATTCCTTTTAAAGGAAATGAAGGGCTGTTTCGGGAAGAATATCTGGCTTTTGGTCCCAGGACCGCAAAAAGAATCGCACAGAGGGAAAACGTGTATCTGGATATGGACGGAGACGGAGAGGAGGAGTCTCTGTCCTTTACCGTGGAATCCGATGAAGAAACCTTTACCAGCAAGCTTTCCGTGTTCCGGGCTGAAAAAGAAAGGGAGGAGTTTACCTGCGAAGGGATGTTTACGGATGCCTACGTGATGGATTCGCCCTCCGGAGGACATTACCTGTATGTGGAATTTTCAGTGGAGAATGATATAAGAACTTTGGAAGTTTTCGACCTTTCCATGAAAGATGACAGGGAGTTAAAGCATGTGGGGACTTCTTATGATTCCATCTGCGGTCATTTTCTGGCGGACGCTTCCGAATTTTCCTTAAGCAGCCGTCTGGATATTTTGGGAACTTACATGGCATACAGGACATACCATGTGGGCGAAAGCGGAATGCCGGAATCGAACGAAACCGTTTACACCATTTTCTATGACGGCGAGCGGGATTCCTATAAGATGAAAACCACCAGGGAAATTCCTGCGACCATAGGGGAAGAGGAAGTTACGCTGGAGGCCGGAACGGAGCTGTGGCCGCTCAGAACAGACGGGGAAACATGGCTGGAGGTAAAGGAAACCGACGGCCACGTTGTAAGAATTCATGTGGAGTATGGAGAATCCCGGTACAGTTATACCATAGACGGAGTCAGTGAGCATGACTGCTTTGAAAGCCTCCAGTATGCGGGCTGAGTCTGAAAGATTTTTGGTTGACATTGATGCGGCGACCCTTTACAATATTCTATGAAAGTCCCGGTCGGCAGTCGTGAATGAGCCATGCCCGCATGAGCGGATTCGCGGATATCGGACGGGATGGCCGGCATGAGTAAGCAGGGCGTTAGCCCGGATTGCAGATATTGGAAGCGTCTGCCTTAACAGACGTGTCTGTTCAGGAAATGTAACAAGGAGGGAATACCGATGAAATTTTTTATTGATACTGCAAATGTGGAAGAAATCCGGAAAGCCAATGATATGGGAGTGATCTGCGGCGTTACCACAAACCCGTCCCTGATCGCCAAAGAGGGAAAGGATTATGTGGAGACGTTAAAGGAGATCGCATCCATCGTGGACGGTCCCATCAGCGGTGAGGTAAAGGCCACAACCACAGACGCCGAAGGGATGATTGCCGAGGGGCGTGAGATTGCAAAGCTTCATCCCAACATGGTAGTAAAGATTCCCATGACCACCGAGGGCTTAAAGGCCACAAAGGTTCTGGCATCCGAGGGAATCCGGGTCAATATGACTCTTATTTTTACTGCCAATCAGGCGCTTCTGGCAGCGAGAGCCGGGGCGGCGTATGTCTCTCCGTTTTTAGGCCGCCTGGATGATATTTCCCAGCCGGGAATTGATCTGATTGATACGGTGGCCCAGATTTTCAATATCCACAATATTACCACGGAAATCATTGCCGCCAGCGTCCGCAACACCATCCATGTAACGGACTGTGCTCTGGCCGGAGCGGACATCGCAACCGTACCGTACAAGGTAATTGAACAGATGGTGCATCATCCGCTAACAGACCAGGGAATAGAAAAGTTCCGCAAGGACTACGAAGCTGTATTTGGAAAATAGCAATACCGTGAGACAGGATATATAAGCCGGATAAGATGTCGGGGCAGCCCGGTTCTTATCCGGCTTTTACACATTTGGAGGGATTTATGAAGCAGACACAGAATTTCACAGAAGGCAAAATATTTATCCCCCTGCTTCGTTTTGCGCTGCCGGTGTTAATGGCGTTGTTTTTGCAGACCATGTACGGCGCCGTTGATCTGTTAATCGTTGGGCAGTTCGGAACCAGCGCGGATGTTTCCGCCGTCGCCACCGGTTCCATGGTTATGCATACGGTCACCGTCGTGATAACGGGGCTGGCCATGGGACTAACCGTTCTGGTGGGACGAAAAATCGGCGAGGGGAGAAAAGAAGAAGCAGGAAAAATTATCGGAAGCGGCATCTGGCTGTTCGGAGTTTTGGCGTTAGCCGTATCCGTCCTTATGACAGCTGCCGCGCCCTTCCTGGCGCGGGTTATGCATGCGCCCCCGGAAGCCTTCCATAAGACGGTTTCCTACATAACAATCTGTTCTGCCGGGGCTGTTTTTATCGTTGCTTATAATCTGGTGGGTAGTATTTTCCGCGGCATCGGTGATTCTGCCATGCCTTTGGTAACGGTCTCTATTGCCTGTGTGTTAAATATCATCGGTGATCTGGCTTTGGTTGCAGGATTCCATATGGGGACGGCCGGCGCAGCTGCCGCTACCGTGCTTGCTCAGGCTGCCAGCGTGGCGCTGTCCGTTATCATTATCCGCAGACGGACGTTGCCGTTTACCTTTCATAAAAAGGACATCCGCCCCAGGAGCGCATATATCCGACAGCTTCTTTTTCTGGGTACTCCTATCGCTTTGCAGGATTTGCTGGTGAATATTTCTTTTCTTGCCATCACGGCAATTGTCAACAGCCTTGGCCTGACTGCGTCCGCGGGAGTAGGCGTCGCGGAAAAGCTCTGTGGCTTTGTGATGCTGGTGCCTTCTTCCTATATGCAGGCCATGTCCGCCTTTGTCGCACAGAATATGGGGGCGGGGAAGGGAGGGCGGGCGAGAAAGGCCCTTCTTTGCGGGATTGCTTCTTCTCTGGCGGCCGGTATTCTGATGGGATATCTCACCTTTTTCCACGGGGACCTGCTGGCGGGGCTGTTTGCCAAGGATGCGGCTGTTATCGCCGCCGCTTATGAATACCTGAAGGCGTATGCCATCGACTGTCTTCTGACCTCCTTTTTGTTTTGCTTCATCGGATATTTTAACGGAACCGGAAATACCGTGTTTGTTATGGCGCAGGGCATTATCGGAGCTTTTGGCGTAAGACTGCCCGTAAGCTTTCTTGTCAGCCGTCAGGCCGGGGCGGGTCTTTTTCATATCGGGCTGGCGACGCCGGCTTCTTCTCTGGTACAGATTATCCTGTGCGGCGTATACTTCACGCTACAGTTTGCAGGGCGGGGAAAACCGGACGAAAATAGACGTTAAGCGTGCTTATAAGGCAATTTCCGTCCGGTTTTCCCCATCGGGCGAACGCCCGATGCTTCTTGTTCGTCTCAAGACGGACAAGAAGATGCGCCCTGTGGATAGAAAGTACTTCGCTTTTCCGGCTGAAAATAGACGTTAAGCGTGCTTATAAGGCAATTTTCGTCCGGTTTTCCCCATGCTCTCTGCGCGAATAGTAATTCCTTTACTTTTTTGATGCGTATGGAAAAGGCGATTTTTATTGCAAATATTGATAAAATGGTTATAATGAAGAATAAAAAAGGAAAGGGATAAGACAGAAAGGGAGAAGGCAGGATAAAACAGCAAAATGGATAAATACGAGATTTTAAAAAAATATTTTGGATATGATACATTCAGAAATGCCCAGGAAACATTAATTGATCATATATTAGAAGGGAAAGATACCTTAGGAATTATGCCGACCGGAGCTGGTAAATCTTTGTGTTATCAGATTCCGGCTTTATTAATGAACGGGATTACTCTGGTAATCTCTCCGCTGATTTCTTTGATGAAGGATCAGGTGGGGAGCTTGAATCAGGCCGGAATACACGCCGCGTTTTTAAACAGTTCATTGACGGCAAATCAATATTATAAGGCTCTTGGGTTTGCGAAGCAGGGACGCTATCCGATTATTTATGTGGCGCCGGAGAGGCTGGTAACTGATGAATTTTTAGATTTTGCCCTGCACAGCAATATTGTGATGGTAGCAGTGGATGAGGCTCATTGTGTATCTCAGTGGGGGCAGGATTTCAGACCAAGCTATTTAAAGATCGTTGAGTTTATTAAGAGGCTGCCAAGGCGTCCCGTTGTGAGTGCGTTTACAGCTACGGCGACGAAGGAAGTCAGAGACGATATCATAGATATCCTGGAGTTACAGGACCCTTTCGTGATTACAACCGGATTTGACAGAAATAATCTGTATTTTGGCGTTATGACCGTAAAAGACAGATATAGCGCAATCAAAAATTATCTGGAAACACATAGAAGCGACAGCGGTATTATTTATTGTTTGACCCGGAAGCAGGTGGAAGAAATATGTGGGCTGCTGATTAAAGACGGCTTTTCGGCGACACGGTATCATGCGGGTTTGAGTGATGAAGAAAGGAGAAAAAATCAGGACGACTTTATTTATGACAGGATACCTGTAATGGTCAGTACGTCAGCGTTTGGCATGGGGATCGATAAAAGCAACGTCAGGTTTGTACTCCATTACGGTATGCCAAAGAATATAGAGTCTTATTATCAGGAGGCCGGCAGGGCGGGACGTGACGGAGAACCGGCAGAGTGCATTTTATATTACAGCAGCAGAGATGTAATTACAAATCAATTATTTATCGAAAATAATCAGGATAACCTAGAACTGGATGAAGCCATGAGGGCAATCGTAAAAGAGCGTGATAAGGAGCACCTGAAGAAAATGACGTTCTATTGCTTTACGAATGAGTGCCTGAGGGATTACATATTAAAATATTTTGGAGAGTATGGCAGCAATTATTGCGGAAACTGTTCGAATTGTTTGACTCAGTTTGAACAGGTAGACGTAACGGAGACTGCCAGAGCGCTGATCGGCTGCACAGGAAGCAGCAGGCAGAGATATGGCACAACAGTAGTTATAGATACGGTGCATGGAGCCAATACGGCTAAGATAAGGAATTACAGAATGAATGAAAATCCTTACTATGCCGTTTTGAGTAAAGTTCCTACATACAAAATCAGACAGGTATTAAATTATTTACAGCTGGAAGGATATTTATTCGTTACCAACGACGAGTACGCCATTGTCAAGCTGACGGCGAAAGCAAAAGAGATCATGGAAGATCATAAGCAGATTATAATGAAGCTTGCAAAGGAATCAGACAGAACGGCGAAGGAAGCGGAATCTAAGAGCAGGAAAAATAAAGCGGGTATCCCGGGGAAAGAACAGCTCACAGAGAAAGAAGAAAGTTTATTTGAAAGGTTAAGAGCTCTTCGGACAGAGATAGCAAAGGAAGAGAAAGTTCCTCCTTACATTGTGTTTTCGGATAAGACACTGACACATATGTGCATAGTAAAACCAAAGAATAAGCAGGAGATGCTTAAGGTGTCAGGGGTGGGAGAATTTAAGTTTGAGAAATACGGGGAAAGATTTTTGAGCTGTATAGAAAAATTGTAACCGTTTAGACGGCCTGTCTTCTTGTCCTTCAGAGGCAGACAACAGGTGTAGGATGTCCATCTGATTCCCCATCGCCTGAACTGTCACGAACGGTAACAAAAAATTTGGGGACGTATAGTGAATTTCTTTTAAAAGCTGTCAAAATGTGATACGATATTGTAGAAAACAGGAGAGAGGAGACCGGATATGACACGGGCAATAAAAAAGTTTTTTACGATAGATGATATTTACGCTTTATTTGCCGTGTTCTTAAATAAGGACAGGTAACGAAAGACCTGCTCTATATTAACATTGTAAATAGGAGAAATAAATCATGGAAAACGAAAGAAAAAAGCTGGCTGGAGAGATCATTGAACGGCTGAAAAAAGAATATCCGGACGCCGGATGCACGCTGGATTACAACGAAGCGTGGAAGCTTCTGGTCAGTGTGCGGCTGGCGGCGCAGTGTACGGATGCGAGGGTCAATGTGGTAGTGGAAAAGCTGTATGAAAAATTTCCGGATGTGAAGGCCCTGGCAAAGGCTACACCGGAAGAGATTGAGGAAATTGTAAAGCCCTGCGGCCTGGGACACAGCAAGGCCCGGGATATCAGCGCCTGCATGAAGATTTTATATGAGGATTACGACGGAAAAGTGCCGGACGACTTCAACGCCCTTTTAAAGCTGCCCGGGGTGGGAAGAAAAAGTGCCAATTTAATCATGGGGGATGTGTTCGGGAAACCGGCCATTGTAACGGACACACATTGTATCCGCCTGGTGAACCGGATGGGACTGGTGGATGGGATTAAGGAGCCCAAAAAAGTGGAGATGGAGCTTTGGAAGTTAATTCCTCCGGAGGAGGGAAGTGATTTCTGCCATCGCCTGGTTTACCATGGACGGGAAATCTGTACAGCCAGAACAAAGCCCTTTTGTCAGAAGTGCTGTCTGAAGGATATCTGCAAAAAGCAGGGCGTGTAGCCGGCTGGTACATTGCTTTTTAAAATAACTGGATTAATTCCCTGCCTGTATTCCCGGCTGCACAGGTTAAAAAGCCACAGCGAAGTCCCACTATGCCGGCATTTTTTGACCTGTACCCCAAAAAAATTTTGTGTACTTGGTCCAGCTATTTGTCGAACGAAAAATACAGGAAGGGAACCTGAAAAAACGGGTCCCCTCCCTGTACTTTTTATTTTGTTTCGTTTTCGAATTTTTCCAGATATTTTTCCTGGATGAGCTTCACAAGCTCCGGAGCTTTTCCGCCCACGGGAACGCCGTCCATTTCATATGCAGGGGCGCAGAATTTCGTGGAGCTGGAAACAATGACTTCGTCGGCATCCATCAGTTCAGCCATAGTGAAAGGAGTTTCGTCCACCGGAATCTGGTTGTCCTTGCAGATCTGAATGATGTGCATTCTGGTGATCCCCGGAAGAATATAGTGGTCTGTGGGGTGAGTCTTAAATACGCCGTTCTTTATGATGGAGACATTGCTGTGGGCGCATTCCGTTACCACATCACCGCGGTGGAAGACACATTCGTCACATCCCATGGCCTCGGCCTTTTCCGCTGCCATTACGTTGGGAAGCAGGTTCAAGGTCTTGATGTTGCAGTGAAGGAATCTGGTGTCTTCTGTGGAGGTGAGCTTTAACTTTTTAGAGGAGTCTCCGTGTTTTCCAGGCTTCATGAAAATCCACAGATTGGCTTTTGTTCCGGCAGCCGGAAACTGATGCTGCCTTATCCCGGTTCCACGGGTCATCTGCCAGTACACGAAGATTTCAGAATCGTCCATCTTTGCCAACATGTCATAAAGAATGGAAGCGAGCTCCTCTTTTGTGTAGGGAATTTCTATTTTTAAAAGTCCGGCGCTGTTGAAAAAGCGGTCCAGGTGCTCTTTTAGCGCAAAGATTTTACCGTTTTTTGCCAGCGTGGCCTCATAAACGCCGTCACCGAAGTAGCAGACACGGTCATTCATCGGAACGGTCATTTCTTCCAGAGGACCGAAATTCCCATTGTAGTAGCCTAATGTTTTCATAGTTTTACCCTCCCAAATCCTAGTTTATGTATCATGGTATATGGTTATCATAGCACGGTTTCGGTTCCTTGTAAAGAAGCCGGGCCTTAGAAAGTTTTATAGAAAATTAAGGCTTGAGACATTGCGGGACAGAGCAGTTTCCTGTATAATAAGAACAGAAGAATAAGCGATAAAAAGCGGCAAGCGGAAGAGTGATAAACAGAAGGGAAGCAGACAGAAAAGCAACAGACAGAAAAGCAACAGACAGAAGTAACGAGGTGTACCAATGAACTTTAATATGAACCCCAACAACGGGCTGCTCCAGTCAGCTGTAAATGCGCCGGGAATCATCGAAATACCGGAGAGTTTCCTGAATGAGGCCCAGCAGTTTCAGCAGATTATGATGATGTATTCCTGCGCCATCCGGGAAGTGAAGACAAAACTTGAGGTCCTTAACGATGATCTGGCCATACGAAACCAGAGAAATCCCATTCAGATGATTAAATCCAGGGTAAAAAGACCGCGGAGCATTCTGGATAAGCTCCAGCGGCGGGGACACCCCCTGACTGTGCGGTCCATATCGGAACATCTTTATGATGTGGCGGGAATCCGGGTGATCTGTTCCTTTATTGATGATATTTATGATGTGGCGGAAATGCTGGCGCGGCAGGACGACGTGGAGGTCCTGATGGTGAAGGACTATATCCGCTGCCCGAAGGTAAACGGCTACCGAAGCTATCATATGATTATCGAAATTCCCGTGTTCTTTTCGGACCGTAAGGAGAAAATGCGCGTGGAGGTTCAGATCCGCACGATGGCGATGGATTTCTGGGCCAGCCTGGATCACCAGATGAAATATAAGAAAAATCTGGACGATTCCGGGGAGATCAGTGAGGATCTAAAGGCCTGTGCGGAAATCATTGCCGCTACGGACCGGCAAATGCTGAAAATCCGCCGGAAAATTGAGGATCGTGAAAGCGGTCCCTCCGCCCTTGCCTTTGACAGACATTAAAATTTGTATCTGCCCGGCAGGTTTGTTCATTTTCCAAAATTTAATAAAGAAAACAGGACAGGGTTTCAGAAATCTGGAACCCTGCCTTTTCGTAAAGCCGGATCGCAGGAAGGTTATCCCCTGATACCTGAAGAAGGAAGGGCATTCTTTTTTGAGCGGCCAGGAAGGAGAGAACTTTGCGAAGAAGCGCAGCCCCGTGACCCTGATTTCGGAAACAGTCCTGAATTTCAAAATCATAGAGATAATAATGGGACGGGTAGACAAAGATTCGGACGGAACCGAAGGTATCTGCGAATAAAAGGAGAGGGAAACCAGATTCTTCGGTCTCTGAGACCGTAAGCCCGGAAACGGGAAAATCCCAGATTTTTTCCGGGGAAAGGGTCATCATATGCTCCTTTGAGCAGAATATGGCGCCTATGGAGTCTAAGGTATATAAGGCATCGGAGCTGTTCCCATCGGTATAGAAAAAAAGTTCGGCTTCCGGAGGCAGAAGGGAAAGACCCTCTTCCAACAAGCGTGAAAAGAGGCCCTGCCGGCGGAAAGACGGATGGGTAAAGGCGGAACATTCATAAGACAATTCTCCTTCCCTGATGAACGAAAGAACCGCGCACAGCCTTTTCTCAATCCAACCTAAAAGAAAAAGCTCCCCGTCTTCCATGGGGAAGGAAACAGTGAGGGATTCTTGTTTTTTTACGTCTGCCAGAAGGGATTGAACGGCTTCTTTCTGGGAAGAATTTAAGCATGAGGTAATGGTGATATCCATAGTCTGCGCTCCTTAAATTAAGATTGCTGTACCTAAAGTATAGTACAGAAAACGGGCCGGTTTCAACCGATTTTTTGTGGCTTTTTTTCTATTGCCGCGAGAGGAATACGGTGCTAAAATTAGTAACAGTCCACATGGTTCATTCACGGCTGCCGTCCGGGGCTTCCGCGGCAAACGGACATGCCTGCTGATGGCGGGCATCAACAAAAAGAGGAGATCAGTTTATGAAGTACCTGAAAGAAGTTGCAATCATATTCGGAATTACCATGGCGGGGGAGATTTTGAATGCATTCATACCCCTTCCGGTTCCTGCGGGAGTTTACGGACTTTTTATCCTTTTGGGGCTTTTGTGCACCAAAACTGTCCGCCTTTCCGACGTGGCGGTTACTGGAAACCTGCTTTTGGATCTGATGCCTTTAATGTTCATCCCTGCGGCCGTGGGACTGATTGAAAAGTTTGAAGAGCTTAAGGCCATTTTAGTACCTTTTCTTGTGATCACAGTGATGTCCACTTTCCTTGTTATGACCATCACAGGAAAGGCTGCTGAGGCTGTGCTGAACGGAAAAGAGAAGGCGGGAAAAGAGGGGGAGGAAAAATAATATGTCTTTATATTCTGGAATGTTTATCAGCGTGTCCGCATACCTTATTGGAATGTGGCTGAAGAAAAAACTGGGATGGGCGGTTTTAAATCCTCTGCTGACTGCCATCATCCTGGTGATTGCCTTTTTAAAAATCACGGGAATATCTTACAGTGATTATAATGAGGGCGCTTCCCATATCAGTTATTTTCTTACCCCGGCCACAGTCTGCCTTGCCATTCCGCTTTACAGGCAGCTTGAGCTTTTGAAGAAAAATTTTGCGGCTGTGATGATTGGAATTACTTCTGGTGTAGCGGGGAGCATGGTCAGCGTTTTCCTTATGTCACTGGTGTTTAAGCTGGAGCATATACATTATGTATCCCTTCTCCCGAAATCCATTACCACGGCCATCGGTATGGGAGTTTCTGAAGAGGCGGGAGGAATTGTGACCATTACCATCGTAAGCATCATTGTCACAGGAATCCTGGGGAACATGGCGGCTGAATTCTGGTTCAAAATCATCGGCGTGAAACATCCTATTGCCAGAGGGCTGGCTTTGGGAACCGCCGCTCATGCTATCGGTACGGCGAAGGCTCTGGAGCTTGGAGAAGTGGAAGGGGCCATGAGCAGCCTTTCCATAGCTGTGGCCGGACTTATGACGGTGGCGGCAGTTCCTTTGGTGTCAGGGCTTATTTAGGTCACAGAAAGGAGAATCCATGGGCGAAGGACTGAAAAATCGTTCGGAAATTGAAGAAAAATACAAATGGAAGTTAGAGGATCTGATTCCTTCTAAAGAAGCCGCAGAGGCTTTGGCAGATGAAATTGAGACGGAAATTCCGTCTTACGGACCGTTTAAAGGTCATCTGGGCCAGTCCGCAGAGGAGCTTCTTAAGTATCTGGTTTTTGATGAAAAACTGGATCAAAAATTATCCCGGCTGCTCTGTTATTCCCAGCAGAAAAGTGATGAAGATACATCTTTGGGGGAGGCCCAGGCGTTAGTTTCAAGGGCCAGAACTTTGGCCTTAAAGGCCAGAGAGGCCTCTTCTTTTGCGGAACCGGAGATACTTTCCATTCCGGAAGAAAAAATGAACCGGTTTTTAGAGGAAAAAAGTCTTTCCAGCTACCGTCTGGCGCTTTTGAGACTTATGGCCAAACGGGAGCACATGCTTTCAGAGGCTGAGGAAGTTTTGCTGGCAGGAGCGGGGGAAATGGCTGAGACGCCGTTTTCTGTTTTTTCCTTATTTAATAACGCAGATATTAAATTCCCGCCTGTGAAGGATGAAAACGGGATCTTCACAGAAGTGACCCATGGAAAATATGGGAGCCTTTTGGAAAGCCGAAACCGCTCTGTCAGGGAGGAGGCGTTTCACAGCTATTACAGCGCGTACCGCCAGTTTGCCAATACGGTGTCGGCGGTTTTTGAGGGGAATTTAAAGCAGGCCTGCTTCTTTGCAAGAACGCGCAGATATTCCTCCACCAGAGACTTCTATCTTTCTGTCAATGAAATTCCGGAAGCGGTCTATGATAACCTGATTGAAGCAGTGAACAAGCGGCTGCCATCCCTGCATCGATATATGGCGATTAAAAAGGAACGGCTTTCCTTGGACCGTCTTCATATGTATGACCTTTATGCTCCCATGACATCGGATTTTAACAGGAAATACACGTATGAGGAAGCGAAAAGGCTGATTGCGGACGGACTTAAGCCTCTGGGAGAGGAGTATGGAAAAATTCTGAAGGACGGATTTTCAGGCCGCTGGATCGACGTTTATGAAAACAGGGGAAAGAAGAGCGGCGGCTATTCCATCCACACGTACGGAGTTCATCCCTATGTGCTTATGAGCTATGATGATTCCTTAAATTCTGTCCTTACTCTGGCCCATGAAATGGGGCACTCTCTTCATTCCTGGTATTCGGCGAAAAACCAGCCGTATACTTACGCAGGATACCGGATTTTCGTGGCAGAGGTGGCCTCCACCTGTAATGAGGTGCTGCTTCTTAAAAATCTCATGGGACGGGCGGAGGATGAAAGAGAGCGGGAATTTTTGATTGGACAGCTTTTGGAGCGGTTTCGAAACACCTTATTCCGTCAGACTTTGTTTGCGGAATTTGAGTGGGAAGTCCATAAAATGTGCTGGCAGGGAATTCCTCTAACAAAGGATGCGCTTTGCAGGCTGTATCATCAGCTCAATGAAACTTACTATGGACCGGATGTGGAGGTGGATTCCGACATTGATTACGAGTGGGAGCGAATTCCGCATTTTTACAGGCCCTTTTACGTGTATCAATATGCCACCGGATTTGCGGCGGCCACAGCCATCGCCGGGAAGATTCTGGCAGGGGATAAGGCAGTCCTTGAGGGGTATTTTAAGTTCCTTAAGGGAGGGTGTTCGAAAACGCCAGTGGAGCTTTTGAAGCTATGCGGGCTGGATATGGAAAAACCGGATGTGGTCAATGAGGCAATGGATGTGTTTGAAGCGCTTTTGAATGATTTGGACAGTCGTTCAAAGGCTGTCTGAACGGTTACTGATTTGGGATGCTGCCGGCAGAAGGCGGCGTCAGGGGAGAGACGGACATGAGTATCTATGAAGCGATTTTTAACCGGCAATCCGTGAGAAAATTCCGGATGGAGCCGTTGGATGCGGAAATTTTAGTGCAGCTCAGAAAATTTATTGCGAATATTACGCCTTTGGACGGGGGGAGCAGGCTGGAGCTTGAAATTCACGAACATTGGAACCGCAGGGAGAAGATCAGGGGGCTGTGGTCTGTGGAGGCGCCCTACTATCTTCTCGTATACTGCAAAGAGGAGCAGAGCGCCTGCCGCAATGCCGGATATGTGGCGGAACAGACGGTCCTCTATTTAACTTCAAAAGAGGTCGGAAGCTGCTATCTGGGAGAGACCAAGGTGGGGGCGGCTCAAAGGGACGGTCTTAAAAGAATTTTGGTGATTGGCTTTGGAAAATCGGGAGAAAAGCTTTACCGGGACAGCGAGGAGGCCAGACGCCTCCCCCTTTCCAGCCTCTGTGTGTATAAGGATGAGCCGGGAGAGAATCTGAAGAAAATTTTAAAAGGGGCCAGGCTGGCGCCGTCTTCTTTCAATTCCCAGCCATGGAGATTTGTGGTTTACACTGACAGGCTTTGTGTGTTTGCAAGAAAAGATATGTTTCCCCAGATGAAAACCCTTACCGTCATGCGGGATTTTAACATGGGAATCATGCTTTCCCATATTATGCTGGGAGCGGAAGAATTCTGGATGAACATGGAAACCGTGGTTGAGGAGCAGTTTTTAAAGAAAGCTTATAAGAACGGCGAGTACATTTGTACGATTGTTTTTCACAGTTAGTAAAAGTCGCATTATTTCTTCCTGCCGTGGGAAAATGTGGAATTTTTCCCGGGTTCCGGTTTTTGACTTGAAAGGCGCTCTGTCTTATGCTAGAATTTATTAGAATAAGGTGGCTCATGGCGAAGCGATTCCAAATGGCCGTGTGCAGTAACAGTTCAGGGGTTATCTGGACTGTTATAAACAAGGAGATATAAGTCAATGGAACTGCATTGAAGGAGGAAACTATGATTAGTCAGCTGGTACAGAAGATTCAGAAAACAAAGGCGCCTATCTGTGTTGGTCTTGACCCCATGTTAGGTTATATTCCGTCTCATATTGTTCAGAAATCTTTTAAGGAGTTTGGAGAAACATTGGAAGGAGCTGCCGATGCTGTCTGGCAGTTTAATAAAGAAATTGTTGATAGTACTTATGATTTAATTCCCTCAGTGAAACCTCAGATTGCTATGTATGAGCAGTTTGGCATTGAGGGACTTAAAATATATGCACGTACTGTGGAATATTGTCAGCAGAAGGGCCTTCTTGTAATCGGTGATGTGAAGCGCGGCGATATCGGATCCACATCCTCTGCTTACGCAGTGGGACATATCGGAAAAATAAAGATAGGAAGCAATGTATGTTCCGGTTTCAATACGGATTTTATCACAATAAATCCTTATCTGGGAACTGACGGCGTGAAGCCTTTTGTGGATGTGTGCCGGGAGGAGGATAAGGGCCTGTTTGTACTGGTTAAGACTTCCAATCCGTCCAGCGGAGAATTCCAGGACAGGCTTATTGATGGAAGACCGCTTTATGAGCTGGTGGCTGAGAAGGTGGTCGAGTGGGGCGCGGGCTGTATGGACGGTACATACAGCAATGTGGGAGCCGTTGTGGGCGCGACGTATCCGGAAATGAGTAAGGTTTTGAGAAAATTGATGCCCCATACGTATTTTCTTGTACCAGGCTACGGCGCACAGGGCGGCACAGCTAAGGATCTGGCTCACTGCTTCAACGAAGACGGTCTGGGCGCGGTGGTGAATTCCTCCCGCGGAATCATTGCCGCCTATAAACAGGAAAAATATTCTAAATTTGGCCCGGAGCACTTTGCGGAGGCTTCCAGACAGGCCGTACTTGACATGATTGCCGATATCAGCAGCGTATTATAAGGAGGAAACCATGGCACAGAAGAAAGTGAAGGTAGCGATCCACAGCCAGGAAAAGCTCGCTGAAGGAATTTACAGTATGTGGTTACATGCGCCAAAGATGGCAGAGGAAGCAAAGCCGGGCCAGTTCGTTGCTGTTTACACCAATGACAGCTCCAGGCTTCTGCCGAGACCGATCAGTATCTGCGAGACGGATAAGGAAAATGGCAGACTGCGAATTGTGTACAGGGTCGCAGGCGCCGGAACCCTCGAATTTTCCGGATATGGAGCGGGAGATACCTTAAATATCATGGGTCCCCTGGGAAATGGTTTTACACTGAAAAATAAGAAGGCGTTTTTAATTGGAGGCGGCATCGGGATTCCTCCTATGCTGGAGCTGGCAAAACATCTGGAATGTGAAAAATATGCCATCCTTGGATATCGGGATTCCGCCACTTTTTTGGCGGACGAAATTGGAAAATACGCCGAAGTGATAATCGCCTCTGAAGATGGAAGTGTTGGAACAAAGGGAAATGTTATAGATGCCATCAGGGAAAAAGGGCTGAAGGCCGACGTGATCTATGCCTGCGGTCCAACCCCCATGTTAAAGGCCTTAAAGGCCTATGCGGCGGAAAATGGAATGGAATGCTGGATTTCCCTGGAAGAAAAAATGGCCTGCGGAATCGGCGCATGCCTTGGCTGTGTCTGCCATACAAAGGAAGTGGACGAGCACAGCAATGTGAGAAACAAGAGGATCTGCAAAGACGGTCCGGTATTTTTAGCGGACGATGTGGAGCTTTTATCCGCGGATGAGCAGAGGGAGCGGATTGCCGGAGGATGCATGTGCGGCACTGTGAAAGAAAGCGCGGTAAAAGACACGGCAGATAGAGGAAATACCGCAGGGGTATACCTGGATGCCGTAAAAGACACGGCAGATAGAGGAAAGGAGGATTAAGCATGAATACGAAGGTGAATTTGGCCGGAGTAGAGCTTAAAAATCCGGTAATGACCTGTTCCGGCACTTTTGGATCCGGAATGGAATACGGCGAGATGATTGATTTAAATAAGCTGGGCGCGGTTGTGACCAAGGGGATTGCCAATGTCCCGTGGCCGGGAAATCCCACCCCCCGTGTGACGGAGGTATACGGCGGGATGTTAAATGCCATCGGGCTTCAGGGCCCCGGCGTGGATGTGTTTATGAAACGGGACATCCCGTTTTTGAAACAGTATGACACAAAGATCATTGTAAATGTGTGCGGAAAGACAAAAGAAGATTATCTGGATGTGGTGGAACGTCTTGGGGAAACGGACGTGGATATGCTGGAAATCAATATTTCCTGCCCCAATGTAAAGGCGGGAGCGCTGGCTTTCGGTCAGGATCCCAA
The DNA here is from genome assembly GCA_910585355.1 of uncultured Lachnospiraceae bacterium. Lineage (GTDB taxonomy): Bacteria > Bacillota > Clostridia > Lachnospirales > Lachnospiraceae > CANRXD01. The sequence continues at coordinate 16,655 of CAJUDN010000023.1, read as the reverse complement.
AGTAGCCGAGGATATTACATCCTCTATTAAAAAAGCGGCAAAGCAGCCGGTGATTATGAAGCTGTCTCCCAATGTGACAGATATTTCTGAAATGGCAAAGGCCGTGGAGGCGGGAGGCGCCGACGCGGTATCCCTCATCAACACCATCACAGGAATGAAAATTGATATTCATAAGCGGACTTTTGCTCTGGCCAATAAAACGGGCGGAATGTCCGGTCCGGCCATTAAGCCGGTGGCTGTCCGTATGGTATACCAGGCGGCGAATGCCGTAAAGATTCCGGTAATCGGAATGGGGGGTATCATGACGGCGGAGGATGCCATTGAGTTTATTCTGGCAGGCGCTACCGCGGTTGCCGTCGGTACGGCAAATTTTGTGAATCCGAACGCTACCGTTGAGATTGCGGCAGGAATTGAAGAGTATATGAGGACCTGTCATGTGGAGGATATAAACGAATTGATCGGCGCAGTAAAGTAACCGACCGGTACAGTACATGGATGGAACCTGTCTGGTACAGTACAGTCACGGAACCGCCCAGAGATGGCGGCGCTATGGAAAAGCCATGGCGGAAACATATCCTGACATTAGTACTACAGCGTACATTTCGAAATCAGCTTGTGTGAAGCTGCGGCATTCGGTTGTAATTACTACTAATTATACGCAAATTCCTTTGCAAAAAGTGAGTATGATATTAAATGTACGCTGTAGTATTAGAGCGTGTTTGAAAATTCATTCCCATCATCTGCACGCCCCAACAGAAGACATACAGAAAGGAATTGATAGAGATGGAAAAATATAAACAGGAATTTATTGAGTTCATGGTAGACTGCGGCGTTTTAAAGTTCGGCGACTTTGTAACCAAAAGTGGAAGAAAGACTCCGTTTTTTGTAAATACAGGTTTTTACCGTACAGGCGCACAGTTAAGAAAGCTGGGAGAGTACTATGCAAAAGCCATTAACGATACTTTTGGTACGGATTTTGATGTGCTGTTTGGACCGGCCTATAAGGGAATCCCTCTGACGGTTGCCGCCAGCATGGCTTTAAGCGAGCATTTTGACGCCGATATCAAATACTGTTCCAACAGAAAAGAAGTAAAAGATCACGGCGATAAGGGTATTCTTTTGGGAAGCCCCATCGCAGACGGGGATAAGGTGGTTATCATCGAGGACGTGACTACAGCGGGAACTTCCATTGAAGAAACTCTTCCGATCATCAGGGCTCAGGCCGCCGTGGATGTTCTTGGCCTGGTGGTTTCCGTGGACCGTTGCGAGCGCGGTCAGGGAGAAAAGTCTGCCCTCACGGAAATTCAGGAGAAGTACGGCTTCAGGACCACTTCCATCGTTACCATGAAGGAAGTCGTGAAGCATCTGTACAACAGAGAATATAAGGGAAAAGTAATTATTGATGATGCATTAAAGACAGCCATTGATGCATACTACGAACAGTATGGCGTAAAATAAGGAGAGCAGACCATGGAAAAAATATATAAGACCATGAGAAACACAGGCGCTGCCAGCATTGCTGTCGGTATCGTCATTGCTTCTGTGGGTTTGACCACGGGAATCATCGCGATCATAAGCGGCGCGTTGCTTTTAAGGAGAAAATCTGAAATTACGTTTTAGATGCTTCATCCGGCCAGTCATCGCGCTGCCAGTATCGAATATTTTGTCAGCCTGCAAGGCGGAGGAAGGAGGCGATGCAGCGGCATCGTTGACTGACAGTGCTGTGTGCCAGTGGCACACGTTTAGCACGGACCGAAGCGGAGCGTAGACCAACGCGGCAGATGGTAAAATAGTTTGTGTTGAAAGTATGGTTACTGACCGGATAGGGCACTAGACAGGGGATACAGGATGAGGGGCTGTAAGATAAGGCACTGCGGGACAGGGCGCGGTAGGAAAACAGGATCTTATCTGTGTTTGCCATGGACAAGTATCACCCTGGGGCCAAAGCATATGCCCCATTGCCGCAGGCAGTTTAAAATAGATGTTTACGGCTCGCGGGGCGTTAAAACCGGACGAAAACAGGCATCAAGGTTGCTTGTGAGGCAGTTTTTGTCCGGCTTTCTATATCAAGCGTGAACGCACGCTTTTTATCCGTCTGAAGATGGACAAGAAGATATCCTGCGTGAACAGGAATAAACAGATTTTACTCGTGGCGGTAAGGATACGGAACCGTTACGATGGATTAATGGAGATTGTAACATGAAAAAAAACAGACACCGGAAGCTGGGGTTTTTATTGTTCGTCCTGTATCTGGTTCTGCTGACATATTTTTTATTTTTCGCCGAAGAGATGGGGAGAAATCCCGATGTCAGGGCAGAGTATTCCTATAACCTGACTTTATTTAAGGAGATTCGGCGTTTTATTGTTTACAGACATCTGCTGGGATACAGAGCCTTTCTTTTAAACGTTGTGGGTAATATGGCGGCTTTTGTGCCTTTTGGCTTTTTTCTGCCGGTCATTTGGGAGCGAATGAAAAAGTGGTATACCGTAACGGTTCTTGGCTTTATATTCAGCCTCTGCATTGAGACGATCCAGCTTGTATGCCGGGTGGGAAGCTTTGATGTGGACGATCTGCTTTTAAATACCATCGGCGCACTGGCGGGATATCTTATTTTCTGCATGCTAAAAGGAGTGTGGAACAGATACAGTGGAACGGATTGGGAATAAAGTATCTTATATAAAAAAGCCGTTGGCAAAGGCGGGCTTCGTGGCGGCGGGTCTGGCGGCGGCGGCTTTTGCATTTATGGCGGCGGCTGTCGGCTTTGCGTATCACACCCGGGGAAATGCGCCGCTTATGGCGGCCGCTTTGGGCTTTTGCAGCATTATTACGTCAGTTTCTTCTTTTGCCTATGGAATTATTTCTTTTTTTGAAAAGGAAAAAAACTATCTGCTGGCGAAAATCAGCCTGGTGGCAGCCGGAATGCTCCTTTTGATCTGGCTGTTCATTATTATCATTGCACTGTAAGAGGGCTCTGTAAAGGGATTGGAGGTTGCATTATGATGGAAGATCAGGTTATAAGAGAACGTTATGAACTGTCCATGGCCCGGATCCGGGGTTTTATGGAGGAGGAAACCGTCAAAGAGCCATACCGGGACTTTTTCAGGGAAATGTCCCGGTTCATCGGAAGGTGTAAAACGGTCATGGATGCCGTTTTGGATGGCAGTTTTGGTTCCTGGGACAGGGAAAAGCTTACATGGATCAATGAAGCCTTGTATGAGGATGTGATCGGAGAAAATTATGAAAGAAGCTATGGGAACCCGTCTTATGCGGTTTCTGTGCTGGGAGAAGCGTTCGGAAAACTTTTGTCCTTTCTCTATACGGAAATCCGGGGAGATATTGTCTATGCTTTTGAAGGACGCCTTCTGGACATGGTTATCGGAAACGAGGCCCTTATCGAGATTTACAATTTGTTTGAAGAGGAAGGAATTCCGTCTGAAAAGTCTGTCCACGATGTACTTTATTGGTGTGTAAGCGATTACTGCGACGTGACTTTGACATACAGAATCAGGGAAAGCGTGGATCCGTCCCTGGACTTTGCAAAAAAGATCATCATGGAGCAGGATTTATCGGACCTGTCTTATTTATACCGGTTTGGCGAGTATGTATCAAAAACAGAGCTTGCTATTGCAGGTTTTTTAAACCGTCTGCCTGAGGATACCATAAGAAAAATGGCGGAAACGTTCACGGAGGGCTATGTCCGGGGCTTTTCTGTCATGGGCCGTGATCTTTCCAAAAAAAAGACAGTGTCCATCCGCTATCCCCTTGGATTCGAACGCATGGTGCGGGAAGCGGTTAAAATTTTTGAGAGCCGCGGCCTGTCGGTGATCTTTACCCGCGGCGCCGTAGGCAGCGTAAACAAATCCCCTTCCGGACGCGGCGGATACGCCTCTTCCTCCCCCAATAAGCAGTACGACTATGACTGGCGTTACGACAGCGCGGTGTATTTTGACAAAGCGTTCCGCGACAGGAAGCTTTCGATTCTTAAAACCGCTTATGAGCAGTATAAAAAAGAGGCTGCCGCCTATGCGGGACCGGCGGTTATAGAGGTATTTGGCGAAGAAGGATTTTCCCCGGTCAACAAAAAAAAGGCCTGGACCTTTTCCGAAAAGCAGCAGAAGCTGTATCTGGAATATAAAAATATGTCCATGCCTGTGACAAACCAGTATATTCCCGGCGATGAAACCAGCTTTACAATTATCGCCTTTCCAGTTCCTGACATTGGTCCGGATTTTGAGGAGATTTTTCAGGAGACCATTAAGATTAATACTCTGGATTATGAAAAGTACCAGAAAATCCAGCAGACTCTTATTGACGCGCTGGATAAGGCAGAGTACGTGGAGATTCTGGGGAAGGGCCGTAACTGCACCAATATGCGGGTAAATCTTATAAAGCTTTCGGATCCGGCGTCCCAGACCAAATTTGAAAACTGTGTTGCCGATGTGAACATTCCCGTGGGAGAGGTATTCACGTCTCCAAGGCTTTGCGGGACCGATGGAATTCTGAATGTGGGCTGCGTATATATCCGGGGGATTCAGTTTAAAAATCTGACGATGGAGTTTAAAGACGGACGTGTGATTTCTGCGTCCTGCGACAATTTTGTGGAAGCTCTTCCGGATTTCTGCTCCCCAAAGGAACGAAAAAAAGCAGTTTCCGACGGCCATGATCTGGTGGTTCAGGTGATTATGAACCAGCACGAAAATCTTCCCCTCGGAGAGTTTGCCATTGGAACAAACACGACGGCCTATGCCATGGCGGAAAAATACCAAATCCTGGATCGGCTCCCCATTCTGATTGTGGAGAAGATGGGACCGCATTTTGCCGTGGGGGATACCTGTTACAGCTGGTCTGAGGACAGTCCCATGTATAACCCGGACGGAAAGGAAATGGTAGCCAGGGATAACGAGATCTCCATTTTAAGAAAAGAAGATGTTTCCAAAGCCTATTTCGGGGTCCATACAGACATCACGATTCCCTATAAGGAACTGGAGCAGATTTCGGCCGTGGCGCCGGACGGAGGAAAGACCTCCATCATCGAAGACGGGCGGTTTTCACTTCCGGGACTGGAGGAGTTGAACGAGGCTCTGGACGTCTAAGGGGACGGGAATCTTTTTGGTTTGCTCTTGACGGAGCAGTGAAAAACGAGTATGATGATTAATAAGAATAAATATTTACATTGGCATATTTAATTAGGATAACTTATAAATAATGCGTGTAATTGCGGTAGTCACGAGGTGTTTCTTTCCGTGAGCAATAAGCCGGGGTGTGCTTGTACGGGCTTTCGGCCAATACCGGGAGCATGTGACTCATGGTGAAGCGATTTAAAACAGCCTTATGGTGTAAACCATTTGGGAAGTGCCGGAACGGTCACCGTTTATGAGAGCAGGTGCACCTAGTGTACTGGCAAAATACGCCGTTAAAGCGGCGTGCCTGCCGCGCATCGGACAGGGAAGGGGGCTTCCCAGTCTGAGATTCATGATTCATTCAAGAGAGAAAAGGAGAGTTTACAATGGCTGAAGTTGGTATTGTAATGGGCAGTGATTCTGATATGCCAGTCATGGCACAGGCTGCAGACATACTGAAAGAACTGGGGATTTCGTTTGAAATGACCATCATTTCCGCCCACAGGGAACCGGATATTTTCTTTGACTATGCAAAATCTGCCGAGGGAAAGGGCGTTAAGGTGATTATCGCAGGCGCGGGAAAGGCAGCTCATCTGCCGGGCATGTGCGCCGCAATCTTCCCTATGCCGGTAATTGGCATTCCCATGAAGACATCTGATCTGGGCGGTGTGGACTCTCTGTATTCCATCGTACAGATGCCGTCCGGGATTCCGGTTGCCACGGTTGCAATCAACGGAGGAAAGAATGCCGGAATTCTGGCGGCGAAGATTCTGGCGGTTTCCGATTCAAAGCTTCTGGAGCGGTTAAAGGCATATTCTGAGAAGATGAAGGACGAAGTGGCGGCGAAGGACGAAAAATTAAGCCGGATCGGTTATGAGGAGTATCTGGCTTCTATGAAGAAATAAAAAAGAAATAAAAGCAGGACGCATCGCCAGACCGGATTTTGGGCCTGTTTTGCAAAACAGTGTGTGTGGCGCGGCAGGCGGATGTTTGGGCAGTTTGGGCGGATAGAAAACAGGAGGAAAATCATGGATTACAAGAGGGCCGGAGTAGATATTGAAGCTGGTTACCAGTCAGTGGAGCTGATGAAGGAGCATGTAAAAAAGACTATGCGCGAGGAAGTCCTCGGAGGTCTCGGCGGCTTTTCCGGGGCGTTTTCCCTGGCTAAAATCAAGGAGATGGAGGAGCCGGTACTGTTATCCGGCACCGATGGATGCGGTACAAAGGTAAAGTTGGCTATCATCATGGACAAGCATGACACCATAGGCATCGACGCCGTGGCCATGTGCGTTAACGACATCGCCTGTGCGGGCGGAGAGCCCTTATTTTTCCTGGATTACATTGCCTGCGGAAAAAATTATCCGGAAAAGATTGCGGATATTGTAAAGGGCGTTGCAGAGGGCTGCTTACAGTCTGAGGCCGCCTTAATCGGAGGAGAGACTGCCGAGCATCCGGGACTGATGCCTGAGGAAGACTATGATCTGGCGGGTTTTGCCGTAGGCGTGTGCGATAAGAAGGACATGATTACCGGGGAAAGCTTAAAGGCCGGAGACATATTGATTGGCATGGCTTCCACAGGCGTGCACAGCAACGGCTTTTCTCTGGTTCGTAAGGTATTCGAGAAGGAGCTTACAAAGGAAGGCCTGGATACATATTATGAGGAGCTTGGAAAGACTCTTGGAGAGACCCTGCTCGCTCCCACAAGAATTTATGTGAAAGCGCTGAAAGCCGTGAAGGAGGCGGGCGTTAAGATTCACGCGTGCAGCCATATCACCGGAGGCGGTTTTTATGAGAACGTGCCGAGAATGCTGACGGACGGCGTTCAGGCAGTGATTAAAAAGGACAGCTATCCGGTACCGCCGATTTTCGGAGTGATGCAGAAAAAGGGCGATATTGAGGAGAAGGTCATGTATAATACCTTCAATATGGGTATCGGCATGGTGGTAGCTGTAGATGCCGCCGATGCAGAGAAAGCTATGGAGGCCATGAAGGCAGCCGGAGACACTTCTTATGTAATCGGCTCCATTGAAACCGGAGAAAAGGGCGTGATTTTATGTTAAGAGTCGGTGTCCTGGTATCCGGAGGCGGAACGAATCTTCAGGCCATCCTGGATGCCATTGACAATGGAACCGTCACCAACGCGAGGGTGGAAGCAGTGGTCAGCAACAACGCCAATGCTTTTGCCCTGGAGCGTGCGAAAAAACACGGGATTGCGGCGGAATGCGTTTCTCCCAGGGACTTTCCTGACAGGGAGGCTTTTTATGAAGCATTGCTTTCCAGGGTGGATTTCTATCATCTGGATCTGATTGTTCTGGCCGGATTTCTTGTGAAGATTCCGGAGGCTATGATTGCCAGATACCGCGGCCGCATCATAAATATCCATCCGTCCCTGATTCCGTCTTTCTGCGGCGTGGGATATTATGGATTAAAGGTCCATGAAGCCGCGCTGGCCCGCGGAGTGAAGGTTACGGGCGCCACGGTTCATTTTGTGGACGAGGGAATGGATTCCGGTCCCATTCTTTTACAGAAGGCCGTGGAGGTGAAGGCCGGGGACACACCGGAGATTCTGCAGAGACGCGTGATGGAGGAGGCTGAGTGGAAGATCCTGCCCCAGGCGATTCATATGATTGCAAACGCTCTTTTGCAGGGGTAAATATAGGCGTTTGACTCAGTCCGGGCCGCCGGGGAAAGAGCGGTCCGGGCTGATTGGCATATGGTTACAGGAGGAATTGAAAATGAAAGTTTTAATTGTAGGAAGCGGCGGAAGAGAACATGCCATTGCATGGAAGGCGGCTCAGAGCCCGAAGGTGGATAAGATCTACTGTGCGCCGGGAAATGCAGGGATTTCCCAGGTGGCCGAGTGCGTTCCCATTGGAGCCATGGAATTTGATAAGCTGGTGGAGTTTGCAAAGGAAAAAGAGATTGATCTGACGGTGATTGGAATGGATGATCCGTTGGTAGGCGGTGTGGTGGATACGTTCGAGGAAGCAGGTCTTAGAGTATTCGGACCGAGAAAGAATGCGGCTATTCTGGAGGGCTCCAAGGCGTTCTCCAAAAACCTGATGAAAAAGTATCATATTCCGACAGCCGCCTATGAGACTTTTACAAACCCCGATGAGGCCATGGCGTATCTGGAAACCGCAAAAATGCCGATTGTTTTAAAGGCCGACGGCCTGGCTCTTGGAAAGGGCGTTTTGATTTGTCAGACCAGGGAGGAAGCAAAGGAGGGCGTCCGTACTTTGATGCTGGATAAAAAGTTCGGCTCCGCCGGGGATGAGATCGTTATTGAGGAATTCATGACCGGACGCGAGGTTTCCGTGCTGTCTTTTGTGGATGGGAATATTGTGAAGATCATGAGCTCCGCCCAGGACCATAAGAGGGCCAAAGATGGGGACCAGGGCTTAAACACCGGAGGAATGGGGAACTTTTCTCCCAGTCCCTTCTACACGAAAGAGGTGGATGAGTTCTGTAAGAAACATATTTACCAGCCCACAGTGGACGCCATGAAAGCAGAGGGCAGAGAGTTTAAGGGAATCATCTTCTTCGGCCTGATGTTAACGGAGGACGGGCCGAAGGTGCTGGAATACAATGCAAGATTCGGCGATCCGGAGGCCCAGGTGGTGCTGCCAAGACTGGAAAATGATATTGTGGAGGTCTTCGAGGCCTGCATTGACGGAACCCTGGACCAGGTGGATTTAAAGTTTGATAATGACAGGGCAACGGTCTGCGTGATTTTGGCTTCCGATGGATATCCGGTGGAGTATAAAAAGGGATATGTCATTGAGGGCCTGGAGAATTTCGAGGGCCGCGACGGATATTATGTATTCCACTCCGGAACCAAATTTAATGATAAGGGCCAGTTTGTGACCAACGGCGGCCGCGTACTGGGCGTTACGGCCAACGGGGCGAGCCTTAAGGAAGCAAGAGAGAATGCATATAAAGCGGCCGGATGGGTGAGCTTTGAAAATAAGTATATGCGGCATGATATTGGAAAAGCAATTGATGAGGCGGAGTAGTGGGGAGGCATTTTTTGTCATTCGCCATTTTGGATTTACATCGGTAAGACTGGAGAACAAAGGTAAGAAAGGAATTTCTATAATTTAGAATTAGGATGGGTAATATAGGAATATTTTAATTTTGAAAAAGCACAGGCAGCAGGAAGCGATGCATCCAGGGCTTAAAAAAATAACAAACTGGAATTGAATCGGGAGGAAATAAAAATGTACATTGAGAAATACTGGTACAACTATATCGGGGGAGCTAGAGTGCTGGCCCATTTACTTTCAGTTAAATGACGCAGAATGAATTTTCAGCCTGCAAGGCGGAGGAGGGAGGCGATGCGGTGGCATCGTTGACCGACGACAACGTGGCAGATGGAAATTCAGGCAAGTCATTTGACGAAATGTAAATGTGTCAGTACACTAGTGGGCTATCTCTATGAAAAAGGCAGGACGGAACTTCCGCACATCACCTGGTTTAGAATACACTGACTTCGAGGGCGGATGCTGCGACTTCTACTATGCCATCGATTTAATAACCGATTTGGCAGCGCTTACCTTGGAAAGTAAAAAAAGCGGCGGGTTTAATTTAGAAGATTTATTTGATGGGGAGAGTCGGGAGCTGTTTGTGAAAATCATTACCACATCAGAGGGAGACTAGGCGATAAATCTTGCTTTGGCCGATTTCATCGCCAATCCTCTCGAATATGATCTCCATAAAATGATGGATGATGACGATATGCGGGAAATGGCGCAAATCTGCGAAAATCTCCGTAAAGAGTCGTGTGAATAACTTTCCCACGGTAGCGCCGGCAGAGCATATAACGCACTACGCTTTGCTTTGCAAAGTTATGTGCCATATGGGGTGTTTCCTCCTTTGGATACTTCCACAACAAACAGGCGTTATGTTGCCCTGCCGGGAGCATAGCGCCGTTTGTTGTCAGCAGCCCGTTTCGCCTCCGCCTCTGAACTTGCACACTCGAAAAAATATTCTCGAAAACTTACACAGGAACTTCAGGTACGAAGCACTATTTGACAGGTAAAACATTTCATAAATTCTTACATAGGAATATCGATCTTGTTCCCATAGGGATAGGACGTCGTGAAGATAATACATCTTACTTTATACATCTAAAGGGACCTTTGTTTTTGGCTGGATAGGCGCAGACAGGATTCATTTTTACTTTATTCGGGATTTTGACGGGATGGTATTCGCCGCCAGTCCTGGGAACGCTTCCCCAAATTATGTTCATCCGTTGTCAAGAAATTCCAAACTGCGGCAGGAGCCTGGGATATGAGGGGGTGCGCCAGTGGGAATCGTTGTAAGAACATTTTATAAACAGATGGGGTTTACGGAAGATAAACTGGCCAAAGAATTTGGAAGTCCGGTTTAGGAGTTTGTGGTGGAACGGTAAATGCCCATTCATCGAACAACTGTAAAGAATGAAAAATTGGTGTTGATCAAAAGAAACGAGGGAATGTAAATGAAAAAATTCAGCGAAGTTGTGTGCAGGATTGCAGAGGAGGCCGTGTACCTTGCCAAACAGAGCGGGGTAGTGCTTGATTATACGGCTGAGAGTGCGAAAGGCGTGGACGAAATCCTTGAAAACTACCATGACAATATTGAAAACTACGGCGGCATGGATGGGGAGAAAACTTTATGGAATGTTTCCGTCATGTTTGGGGCCTATATAGGGGAAGTGTTATTGCGGCAGGGGCTTTCCGAAAAAGGCTTTGCCTGGGTTGAGGACGAGGGCCTTCCTATACTCAGTATGCAGGACGGCAAGATGACTGCCTCGCCAATTACGAAAGTGGAAAAACGGATATATAATGGAGCGGAGGACAGCCTGGAAAGTTTTGTCAAGGTCGTGTTTGTCGCTGCAGAAGGAAATTTGCCGAAAACGGGTGTGCTGAGGGTTCCGGATCTTGAAACGGCAAGTGGTTTGAAAGTTGAAAAGATTGTTTTGAAAGAGGCCGATTACTACGTATCCCTTGTTGCCGAGGGCAGGGAGGATTTTGTGATTTTTAATTCCCATGACGGATTTTTCCAATTTTACGGTTTTGAAGACCGCTTTGTCTGTGAGGCCTGGTTCAACCTGGGGGGAAAAAGGGCCTATGCGGTAATTAATCCCGACTGTACGGATACAGAGCGGATAGAACTTATAACGCCCTTTGGCAGATACACCCCAAAGAGGCGGCATATTATTTCTCTGAAACAACTAAAGGCGGCTGTGAGCGAGTATTTTCATAATATCGAAGAAACAGATTTTTTGGAGAGAGTTCCATGGGAGAAGATAGAACTGTAGTTTTTTGTTATGGACGAAGCTGTCTCTGAGGACTTTTGTAGAAGCAGGATGAGCAATCTGTTTCAAGAATGATTGTTGAAATAAGAAAAAAATCGAACGAGTACTGGATTTGAATGGAACATTCAAATATGAAAATTGAACTGTTTGCCGTGGGAGGAGACAGCGCGAGGAGAGATAGAGGAATGAAACGGTTTACAGATAAGCCTTATTATACATACTGGATGCGAACTGCCCTGATGTCAGGAGTGAATGCCAAATGTCCGAACTGCCACGGCATGGGAATTGTAACGGCAAGAGGCGGAGACGCTTTATTCAGATGTACAAACTGCGGGTATTCGGAGACAAAGGACCAAACTGTGTACCGCTATGACGTCCATAATCAATGTAAAGCCTGCGGGCGTTATTACCGTGCGGACATCCGGGATGAGAAAAAACAGCGTTTTCCGATGCTTCGCGTTTCATGTCCGTTTTGCAAAACAATTATGCCGGGGAAGGTTCACAAAACGGCAGAGGCCTATTATCGCGTCAGCGGAGCTGAAAATGGACGGGATCCCTGTTTTGGATTGGAACTTTGGTTTCTTACAACATTCAGAAATAAACCAATCTGGGCACTTAACCGGGAACACCTGGCCTATTTGATTGATTATCTGAGCGCAGATCTGCGGGAAAAACCTGACGAGTATCCAATGAGAACCCAGGCGGATCACCTTCCGACTTTTATGAAAACAGCAAAGAACCGGAAGCGGATTGTAAAAATTCTAAAGTATATGCAAAATAAATGAAATGGAACATACAAGACCGGCAGAAAGCGAATCTTATCCGGATTCTATAAGACAGCAATCTGTAAACAGAGGTTTCTGAAGGCGAATTTAAAGGGGCCATAATAGAGTGAGGGGAAACAAAAAGAAATAAATGAGAGAGAAAATAAAAAGAGGTCTCTGCCTGGCAAGCAGCGCCGTATTGCTGGCAGGGATTTTCATGGCGCTCATGGGACTGTATTATTGGGTGATAAAGGCGGGGCTCCCTTATCAGGATCCGCCGCTGGAACTGCAGATCCAGTATGCAATCTATATGGGAATCGGTGATATACTGGTGAAAAATGGATTGCTGACGGCCGGAATCGGCGGAATTTTGAGATTGATTATCGGAAACCTGCCTATGAGGGGGAATTTTTGAAGGAGATAAGAAAAGGACATGAAAATAGCAGCATTGAAAATAAAACTATATGCGCCCTGGGTTCATTCTCTGAAAGAAAAGCGAATGATAGTAAAGAGTCTGCTTTCTAAGATACGGAACAAATTTCAGGTGTCGGCGGCGGAGGTGGAGGACCAGGACATCCATCAGTCTATCGTAATCGGTGTGGCCGTCATTGTGCCGCACAGTGCACAGGCAGACAGGCTGATGGATGAGGTTGTGAGATTTGTGGAGCGGAACACGGAGGCAGAGATTGTAGCCGAAAAACGGGAGCTGCGATAGCGGTAAGAGAGAGGTGGTTAGGTGAAAGAAGAGAAAGGCAAGTATTTAGACAGTACCAGTAAGTATATCAGTCTGATTTTGCGTCACAAACCGGAAACGGCAGGAATTACACTGGATGAGCATGGTTGGGCGAATGTGGAGGAATTGATAGCAGGAATCCGGGAAACGCGATCTTTTGATATGGAAATGCTGGAGGAGATTGTGCAAACGGATAGTAAGCAACGGTATTCTTTCAATGAGGATAAGACTCTGATTCGGGCGAATCAGGGACATTCCATCCTGGTCGATGTGGGATTGCCTGCAGCCATTCCGCCGGAATACCTGTATCATGGGACTGAACGGAAATATGTGGAATCGATTGACAAGGCAGGCCTGATTTCCAAAAGTCGTCTGTATGTGCATCTTTCCGGCGATATGGAGACGGCGGTAAAAGTAGGGAGCCGCCATGGAAAGCCTGTAGTATACCGGGTGGCAAGCGGACAGATGCAGGCGGAAGGCTATGTATTTTATCGGTCTGTGAACAGCGTGTGGCTGACGAAGGCGGTTCCGGCCCGGTATTTGGAAAAAGCGGAGCGAGAGGTGCAAAACGGCATATGGGCGATAGATTAGAGCGCTTCCACGCAGCACAGCGCGGGGATTATCAGTCAGCCTTGCAGGAGATCAGAGCAGGTCGGAAGAGAGGCCATTGGATGTGGTATACTTTTCCGCAACTTGTAGGTCTGGGAAGAAGCAGGATGGCGCAGTATTATGCAGTCAGGGATTTGGAGGAAGCCAAAGCATATATGGATGATTCTATTTTGGGACAGAATCTGATTGAAATTTCTCAGGCTCTGTTGGAAATAGATTTAGATGATGCCCTGGCTGTGATGGGCTGGCCGGATAATCTGAAATTGAAATCTTCCATGACATTGTTTGAACTGGCAAAGCCGGAGTGTAAGGTGTTCGGCAAGGTTTTAGATAAATTTTACCAGGGAAAACGGGATGAAAGAACAATAGAACTGCTGGGAGGCTCAAAGGTATAGCGTTTGATGCTGCCCAGAAGATCCAGGACACGGGCGCAGGTAATTCCATATTCCTGTCTAATACCTGATGCACGTTTTTCTGCCGGATATTCGGTCACTACAGCCAAGTCATATTTTCCAGTGTAAACTTTAAAAAGGCCCAAAACAGAAATACAGGCGTTCAGACGCAGTTTCTTTTTCCGGATATTCCAACCGGAAAGAATTAACGCGCCTGTGTTTTTTGACCTGCACATTCGAAAAATATTTTGCGCGCCCAGTCCAGCTATTTAAAGGTTCCATCGCTGTTGTGGAAATTGATGAGGGCTTTGATATTCACGGCTCCGGCGATCAGGTCTTTGTAAACCTGGATGAGGAGCCGGCATCGGCCAGAGAGGGTGACCGGGTACGTGTGGCTTACAGCGGCGGAGTGATGGAAACTTACCCTCTTCAGATCAATCAGGAACATATTCAGCTATTGGAGAGAGTAGAAGATCAGACGGAATCCCTTATGAAACCACCAAAAGACTCTTCGGCAGAGATGGATTGGGAGAGAAGGATTTCCGAAGCGATTCTCCAAAGAAACCAAGGAAGGTATACAGGGGAAGAGTGTGCTGGCGAAGGTCATAAGCTATTGGATATGGAAGAGCAGGACGGAAAATACATTCTTTATGTCTTGACTATGTACGGGGAATATCAATTCCAGGACGGCAATTTTGTAAAAGAAGCCGGCAGCGGCGCGATTCCAGCCATACTTACTTTCGTTCAGAAGGGTGGACAATATATTCTGAAGACCTATGAAGAAAAATATTTAAAAACTATCGGACGGGAGGCAGCCATCGGAGATTACAGGGATTTTGAACATCCTCTCCTTAACGAACAGGGCGTCAGCGTGGAGGTTTCCAATAAAATCGGCGAAAACAAGGAAATATCCGGTTATCCATTCTGGATTGGCAATGTGGAATGGCTTGAGGATGGCATCCGCTATCGCTATGAAATGAAACTGGAGAAAGAACCATGCAGAATTGTTCTGACAAAAACGGAGATGGATTCTGACGCTGTGAAAGAAACCTTTGTCTTTGATTCGGAGACGGAAGAATTGGCGCCATAGGATTTGCTTACGGAATGATTGATTTTAATGAAGGGTGAATGATATGAAGAAAAAGAGTGTTGTAATTTTTGCTGTCGGACTGTGTCTGGCGGTGGGTACAGGCCTTTATTATGGACGTATGCTGAAAAATAAAGAAATATCTTTTATCATTGACGGAGAGAACTGGTCGGCAGAAGGAACGGGAAGCGCTGCGGTGATTAAACTCCCGGCCAACCCTAATACCGGATATGAGTGGAGCGTCGAGTCTGTAGAAGGCCCTGTTTCGGTCAAACTGGAATATGTGGAAGATGAACATGACACCGGAGTAGTGGGCGTTGGCGGGACAGAGTTGGTAATCGTAAAGACAGAAGGGGAGGGGCTCTCTGAACTGATAATGAAATATGCTAGAAACTGGGAAAGGAAAGAAACGGATCGCATCTGTCAATTTGAAATAATTTCTGATAAGAAGGGGAATATCCAAAACATTTCTCAGACGGAATTGTACATGGAGAGCGAACCCGAGAAGGGGGAAGCTGCTGTCAGCATCATTGGCGGGGCAGATGGCCCAACTTCGATTTTCATAGCCGGGAAACTGGGAGATGGAGATAAGGTGAATTCCGATACCATTCCGTTGATTATGGTGGAAGGGGCTTTATATTTTCTGACCGGTGAAAGCGACATTGACGGAAGATGCAAAAATATGGACGGTGAGATTATGGAAACAGTCGATGGAAGCGAAGTGCCGGTAAAAGATGGTCAGTCCAATTTCGGGGCCGGATATGGTTATCAGTTTGTTGACGAAAATCAGATTGATGTCTACATGCCATATGGAAATCCTGATGAGTGGAAATGGATGCGGTTTGTGAAAACTGGTGCAGAAGGCTCTCAAAAGGAACCCTATGTGGTAAAAGCTTATGATGTGACAGATCCAGAACTTATGGAGGAAGATTCTGAGAAGGATCCGTTAGTCACTATAGTGAAATATTATGAAATGAGCGACGGAACCTGGAAAACTGATACGCACACCTATCAATACAGATTGGAAATTACTGGAAGAATGAATCATGCAGCCAAGGACAGTACGTTTGTTTTTCTGAGCAATAGAAAAGATATTACATTTGAACAGGCATGGAAAGCAAGCGGGTTCAGCAGTAGTATGGATGACTATTTTGACGAAGATGTCGCAAAATTTGTGGCTATGAAATAGATATACCAGTTTTGGAAAGGACAAATATAGATATTCAAGAGAAATTTTGCCTACCTGCATCTTGGCCGGCGCAGGCGTGGCGCTGAATGAGGAAGGAAATGCATTGTTGGTGAATATATATCCGGATGACTGAATGCTACCGGGAGGGGAGGGAGAAACTGGGGGGTAAGGTTTTGGGCCTGTCTGGAATATTCGGCAGGCCTGCCTGCTTGGAAGACAGGATAAAACCTTCGTTTAAAATTGAAATTGAAAAGTACAATTTAGATTTGAAAAAGTGGCTCTTGAAATGGTATAACTGATACCAGGTCAAGGGCCCTGTTTCTTTTATAGAATTATGGGTTTTCTGCTTGCGGGAAGGAAACCGTCATTTCATGATGCAAAATTTTAAAGTGTCAGAGGAAAATGAAAAGCTCATTTTGCAACAGCCCCTTTCATGCTAATCTGGTGTTTTCCTTATAA
>CAJUDN010000022.1:21459-37792 GCA_910585355.1 uncultured Lachnospiraceae bacterium | reverse complement strand
GATCTACACTAATCTTAACACTCTTTCCCTACACGACGCTCTTCCGATCTCCTGCTTAAGAGGTATGACCGCGGTTTTTCACCAAATCCCAATGAGGCGGGAAGCGACAGGACGTTTTCTCTGGATTATCTGCCGCAGGAGTACTCCACTGACGGAAAGGGCGACTACCGGATTCCCAGCATTGAAGTGGTAAATAAGGACGGAAGCCAGATTTTCTCAGGAAAATATGCGGGCCATGAAATCTATAAGGGAAAATATAAGGTAGAAGGGATGCCTTCCCTGCGGATTGTTTTTGGTGATTCTGTGGAGACGCTTGAGATACGGCTAAAAGACCGGGAGAGCGGTGTGGCGGTGATTTTGTGTTACAGCGTGTTTGAAGAGAAAAATATTATCACAAGAACCGCCTGCCTTGTGAATGAAGGAAAGGAAGAGATACAGTTAAAGAAGCTTATGTCCATGACCATGGATTTTAAGGATTCCGACTATGATCTCATCACTTTTGACGGAAGACATACGATGGAGCGGGAATTCACACGGAGTCCTGTCCAGTATGGAATCCGTTCCATCGGAAGCGGACGGGGAACCTCCTCCCATCAGCATAATCCATTTATGATTGTGTGTGACAGGGAAGCAGGAGAGGACC
This sequence comes from uncultured Lachnospiraceae bacterium, assembly GCA_910585355.1. Taxonomy (GTDB): domain Bacteria; phylum Bacillota; class Clostridia; order Lachnospirales; family Lachnospiraceae; genus CANRXD01. The sequence continues at coordinate 37,149 of CAJUDN010000022.1, read as the reverse complement.
ACGGAAGATGCTATGGATATTCCCTGGTTTACAGTGGAAACTTTGTGATGGAGGCGGAGAAAGACCAGTTTAAACAGCTCCGCGTCAATGCAGGAATTCATCCGGGACATTTTACCTTTCTGGTAAGGCCCGGAGAAAAATTCCAGGCGCCGGAGATTGTTTTAGCGTATTCCGGAGACGGTTTTTCGAGACTTTCCCATCTGTATCATGATATTTACCGCCAGAACATGTGCCGGTCTCCGTTTGCAAAAAAGACCAGACCGGTTCTCATCAACAGCTGGGAGGCCGCCTACTTTGATTTTGACGATGAAAAGCTCTTAAACATTGCGAAAGAAGTCGTGGACATGGGGGTGGATCTGTTTGTTCTGGATGACGGATGGTTTGGAAAGCGGAACGATGATAATTCCGGTCTTGGAGACTGGAAGGTCAACCGAAAAAAGCTTAGAAACGGAATTTCCGGTCTTTCAGAGGAGATTCATAAGCTGGGGCTTATGTTTGGAATCTGGATGGAACCGGAGATGGTTTCCGAGGACAGCGACCTTTACAGGGAGCATCCCGACTGGTGCTTAAAGGCGCCGGGACGGCCCATGACAAGGGGACGGAATCAGCTTGTACTGGATTTGTCCAGACGGGATGTCTGCGATTATCTGATTGCCGCCATCAATGGAATTCTCTCTGAGGCACAGATCGAGTATGTGAAGTGGGACATGAACCGGAGCATCACGGATGTCTGGTCAGGACTTCTTCCGGCTGACAGGCAGAGGGAGGTTTCTCACAGATACGTTCTGGGGCTCTACTATATCATGGACGAGGTGATTTTAAAGCATCCGGAGGTGATCTTCTGCGGTTGTTCCGGCGGCGGAGGAAGATATGATGCCGCCATGCTATACTATCAGCCGCAGATCTGGTGCAGCGACAATACGGATGCCAAGAACCGGCTGAAGATCCAGTATGGGACCTCCTTTGGATATCCCATCAGCATGCTGGAGTCTCACGTTTCTGTGTGTCCCAACCACCAGACAGGAAGAATTACTCCCATCAGCACAAGAGGAATTGTGGCCATGGACGGAATTTTAGGATATGAGCTGGATTCCACAAAATTGAGTGCGGAGGAAAAGAAGATATGCAGAGACCAGATCAGATTCTATAAAAAGAATTACCGCCTTATCGCGGAAGGGGATTATTACAGGCTGACAAGTCCCTATGAAAATAAGAATTTTACGGCCTGGCAGCATGTTTCGAAGGACAGAAAAAAATCCCTGGTGAGTCTGGTGCTGACGGATAAGGAAAGCAACGACGCCCAGAACTATCTGAAATTAAAAGGCCTTGAGCGGGAGGCCATATACAAGATTGAAGGGCAGAAGGGCAGATATTCCGGGGCGCTTCTTATGAATGCGGGAATTCCGGTTCCCTTTGAATTAAATGAGTATGAGGGCGTACAGCTTTTATTGAAAATGGTATGATTCCATGAGGTGAGAGATGAGAGACGTTGTTTTTGAATGGTATGTTCCGTATTTTCCGGATAAGAAGAAGCAGCTCATGAAGGCTGTCATTATTTCCGCAGCCATTGTGTTTTTGATTGACGCCATCTTCTTCGCGGCCGGGATGCTGCTCCTTTCCATTACGCTGTCAGTGATCGGATTTTTTGTGTTCCGGAGCTGGAATTTTGAATACGAGTATGTGTATGTGAACGGGGACTTCACGGTGTCTAAAATTATCCGCAAGTCGAAACGAAAAGATGTTTATCATGTGTACTGGGCGGATATCGAGGCGTTTAAGGAGGGACGGACCAAAGCAGCCGGGAGGACGGCGGCGGACTTTACCTCCGGACGTCCCAATGCGCCGGTCTGTACCATCAAAGCAAAGGGGCAGGTAGTGTATATCGAGCCGTCAGAAGAGTTTTGCGCCTGGATTTCGCATTCACCGCACAATTCTGCGAACGGAAGTTTTGCATAAAGGAATGACTGCAAAAACGGACAGGATAAACAGGAAAACAGATAACGGGCGGTGTTAAAAATGGCTGAAAAGACTTTATTTCAAAAAAGACTGGAAAAGCATTATGATGAATTGAAATGGCTCTACTGCGAACTCTACGAGAACGGAATGGAAAGGTTTTCGGAGCTTTTAGAGATACTGAAAACTAGATTTGAAGAACGGCCGGAGGATTTAAAGGCACTGGACAAAAGGCGGGAAGCGGACCCGGGCTGGTATAAGAAAAACGATATGTCCGGTATGATGATGTACGTGGATGCTTTTGCCGGAACCTTAAAGGGTGTGGAAAAGAAGCTCGGCTATCTTGAGGACTGTGGTGTGAATTACATCCACCTGATGCCGCTTCTGGACTCTCCTGCAGTAAAAAACGACGGCGGCTACGCAGTATCAGATTTTACAAAGGTAAAACCGGGGCTTGGTACGATGGAGGATCTGACAGGACTGGCCAGAGAGTGCCATAAAAGGGGAATCAGCCTCTGCCTGGACTTCGTTATGAACCATACTTCCGAAGAACATGAATGGGCAAAGCGGGCAAGAAAGGGCGAGAAGGAATATCAGGACCGGTATTTCTTTTATGACACGTATGATATTCCCGCCCAGTTTGAAAAGACCTGCCCCCAGGTGTTTCCCACAACGGCTCCCGGAAATTTCACATGGCTGGAAGATGCGAAAAAATTCGTGATGACTACCTTTTACCCATATCAGTGGGACTTGAATTATCAGAATCCGCTGGTATTTGGCGCCATGACGGACTGCCTTTTGAATCTTACCAACAAGGGTATTGATATTATCCGCATTGATGCGGTGCCCTACATCTGGAAACGGCTAGGAACCAGCTGCAGAAACCTTCCGGAGGTACACAATATCGTCCGTATGCTGCGGATGATCTGCGAAATTGTGTGCCCGGGAGTCCTGCTCCTTGGGGAGGTGGTCATGGAGCCTGCCAGGGTAATGCCCTATTTCGGGACGGTAGAGAAGCCGGAGTGTCATATGCTCTACAATGTAACCACCATGGCTGCTACATGGCATACGGTGGCAACTAAAGATGTATCTCTGTTAAAGCGTCAGATGGAGATTGTGAGCGGACTGCCGGGGGAGTACGTGTTTCTGAACTATTTAAGATGTCACGATGATATCGGCTGGGGGCTGGATTATGACTGGCTGAGAAAGCAAAAGATTGATGAAGTGGCTCATAAGAAGTTCTTAAACAGTTATTTTACAGGCGGCTGCTTCGATTCCACGGCCAGGGGAGAACTGTATAATGATGACCCTGCGTCCGGCGACGCAAGGCTCTGCGGAACCACAGCCTCGCTCTGCGGCGTGGAGTCGGCTCTTCTGAGAAATGATGAGGAGGCTCTGAAACAGGCGGTGGCCTGCGACCTGATGCTGCACGGATACATGTTTACCCAGTCAGGGATTCCGATGATTTACAGCGGGGATGAAATCGGCCAGTTAAACGACTATGGGTACAGGGAGTCTGAATGGAAGGCAGAGGATTCCCGCTACGTGCACAGAGGCGCCTTTGACTGGGATAAGGCTGGACTCCGCAAAGAAGAGGGGACAGTCCAGAGGATGCTGTTTGAAGGAATCAGAAAGCTTTCGGATATCAGAAAGACCCATAGGGTATTTTTAAACGCAGCGGCAGTATCCACCAGAGAAACATACGATTCTTCTACTTTGTGTCTGGTGAGAGAGCAAGACGGGGAAAAGCTGGTAGCGCTGTTTAACTTTGCACCCTGGGAGAGGACAGCCTGGATTAACGAGGATGGAATGTATCATGACCTTTTATCAGATGAAAAGCTGGAAGCCAGGGGTGTGCCGATGCCGCCTTATGGGATACGGTGGATGATAAAGGAGTCATAGAACAATCAATGGAAAACAGACGTGCGGAGAGTACGCACAGAATGGAGGAAAGATATGGCAAGCGTTCAGTTAAAACATGTATGCAAAAAATATTCCAATGGTTTTGAGGCCGTAAAGGATTTTAACCTGGATATTGAGGATAAAGAGTTTATTATATTTGTCGGACCGTCCGGATGCGGGAAATCCACAACACTCCGTATGGTTGCGGGCCTCGAGGACATTTCCTCCGGCGAATTAATTATCGACGGCAAGGTAATGAATGATGTGGAGCCCAAGGACAGGGATATTGCGATGGTATTCCAGAGCTATGCTTTGTATCCTCATATGAGCGTATATGACAACATGGCTTTTTCCTTAAAGCTTAAAAAGGTTCCGAAGGATGAAATTGATAAAAAGGTCCGTGACGCCGCCAGAATTCTTGATCTGGAACATCTTCTTGACAGGAAGCCCAGGGCTCTTTCCGGCGGTCAGAGACAGCGTGTGGCCATGGGGCGCGCCATTGTAAGAAGTCCTAAGGTATTCTTAATGGATGAGCCGCTTTCCAACCTGGACGCAAAGCTCCGCGGCCAGATGCGCGTGGAGATTTCCAAGCTTCACCAGAGGCTGGGCAGCACCATCATCTATGTAACTCATGATCAGACGGAGGCTATGACTCTGGGAACCAGAATCGTCGTTATGAAGGATGGTATCGTTCAGCAGATCGACACGCCGCAGAATCTTTACGACCATCCCTGCAATAAATTTGTCGCGGGCTTCATTGGCTCCCCCCAGATGAATATGATTACGGCGGAGGCAGTGGAGGAAAACGGCGAAGTGATCCTTAAATTTGCGGGTCAGAGCATTGCGCTTAATGCAAACCGCGCCAAGGCATTAAAAGACGGCGGATATGTGGGAAAGAAAGTTGTTCTTGGAATCCGCCCGGAAGACATTCATGACAGCGAGGAAGATCTTAAGAAGTTTGCCAGATCCTCTTTTGAAGCAGAGATCAAGGTATATGAGATGCTGGGAGCCTCTACTCTTCTTTACTTTAACGTTGAAGAGGCCGGCTGGGTGGCATCCGTAGACGCGAAGTCAACGGCTAGGACAGGCGATACGGTTCGATTCGCAATGGATACCGATAAAATACATATTTTTGATTTTAATACGGAAAAAACTATTGTGGATTAGAGTGCGTTTGAAAATTGTTTTCTGGTAACTGCGCGTTCCACTTCGTGGGAGATTTGGCTCAGATGAACGCGGCGTAGAGGGCTGTGTTAAGTGAATCTGGGCCAAATATACCGCAAAGTGGGGCGTGCACTTTTTCAGGTTATGGGAAATTTATAGAATTCGGGTGGCGGAAACAGAGCTGACGCATAGGTTATTATATAAACCGAAAGGAGAAGCATATATGGTTTGTAATAATCAGGCCGGCTTTGCCGCCGGCAGCCCCATGCCCCTTCCGGAAACCGGCTTTATGGGAGAGTTTCCCGGCGCACGGTATCCGGTAGGAATGGGATATGTTCCCACACAGCCCTGGGAAACGCCGTATCCGTTAAATACAGCCCTGATGGCAGGGACTATTTTCCCGTCTCTGGATTATCCGTTTGTTATGGGGAGGTGCAGGAGATGATGAACATGAACTGTAATATGGCGCCGCAGAATATGCAGCCTGGAATGGACGCGGGTGTGCGGTCTGGCATGAACGCAGGTATGCAGCCTGGAATGGGCGCAGGTATGCAGCCTGGCATGAGCGCGGGTATGCAGCCTGGTATGAGCGCGGGTATGCAGCAGGGAAGCAGCCCTGTAAGGATGGGAATGTTCCAAAATCCTGGAGACCAGGATTCCCGATGCATGCTAAGGCGGCAGATCGACGAGGCAAGCTTTGCCATGGATGATGCCCATTTGTTTTTGGATACACATCCGGAGGACGCTGTGGCCTTCCAGTATTTTAAGAATGCTGTGGCTTTAAGGCAGAATGTGGTGAATGCCTATGAACGCCAGTTCGGCCCCATCCAGGTGGAAGACGCCGTGGGGAATACCTGGAGCTGGGTAACGGAAAAATGGCCATGGGAAGGAGACTGTTAGGATGTGGAGATATGAGAAACGCTTGCAATATCCGGTAAACATTAAGGAACCCAACGCGCAGTTGGCGCAGTTTATCATGAGTCAGTACGGGGGGCCTTACTGCAAAAACAGATGTATCGTTCGGAGTAAGCCGAACGCCTTCCCGGAAGAGATGAATTACGGGACGCCCCAGAAGGTATGTCCGTCCGGGTATCTCATAAAACATACTCCCTCAGAGAGAACGCTGCGTCATAAGAGATATGTAGTCGGGTTCCTGTTCCGGCTTACCGGATATAGTAATAAAATTCCATGGTTTTTGTTCGGCTGTCGTAGACGGCTTTCTGAAGAACACGGCGGATGGCATTGCCTTTGGCTTCCATATTTATGCCGGAAGATTGAAAGAGTTCACAGACGTTTTGGATATGCTTCGGAAGCTGGTCTCTTTCCAGGGCGCTATCAGCCTCAGATTTGCCGACAAGTTTGTGAGCCTCATTCTGTAAATGCTCCCGTTCTTTTTGCAGGCGCAGTTTATTCTTCTTAAATTCTTCTATGGTGTCAATTCCACTTTCGTAGGCTTCCCGGATTCTCAGCTCTTTTTGTTCCAAACGCCAGAAGGCGGATTGGACTGCGGCCTTTTTTTCGCTGCAGTCAGACACTTCGACCTTTATCCGAAAATATTCCCCCTGACTGGCATCAGTTATCATTTTTAGCGATTCCATTGCCGCCTCTTCTGCCCTGCGGGCAGATATAAAACAGGAGTCCGAATGAATTCCCCTGGCATATTTCCAGCACTGGAAGGAGTCCGTATGCCGTTTGGCATCATTAGAACGATGGAAGCCCAGCGAGGCTCCGCAGGCGGAGCACTTTAAGACGCCGGACAGCCAGTGACGGCAGGAAGACGCTTCCCGGCGGTTTTTTGGACGATATTCTTTTTGGAGGCGTTTCTGGTTGGCTGAAAATATGGAAGTGACAGATTCACGGCATTCGTGGGTCCCCTGAAATGTAATATCTTTCCAGGTTACCGTTCCGATGTAGAATCTGTTTGTCAGAACGAGTCTGACCGCGCGGACATCAAACAAATTCCCGCGGCGGGTGCGGTATCCGAGAGTATTGGCGGCCCGGGCAATTTGAAGCATATCGTTTCCTTCAAAAAAAGACCGGTGGATAAACTCAACAATACGGTATTGTTCTTCATTAATCACGAATGGCTTTCCTCCGCCGACCGCGTCATAACCGAGGCTGGGAGTCGTCTGATATCCTTTTTCAATGGCTTTCTGGGTCATGCCCCTTAACACTTCTCCGGAAAGATTAACGGAATAGAATTCATCGGACCATTCGATGATTGTTTCAACCAGCCGACCGAACATGCCATCCATAATCGGTTCGGATACACTGATAACAGTAATGCCGCATTTTTTCCTCAGGATTCCTTTGTAGAATGCGCTTTCCTCCTGATTCCTGGCAAAACGGGAGAATTTCCACACGTAGAGATACTGAAAGGGCGGCGGATTTTGCCTGGCCATTGCTATCATGCGCTGGAAGGCAGGGCGGTTGTCCGCCCGGCGGCCGGACCGGCCCCGGTCTTCGATAAAAACATACTCGGACGGAATCCTTATGCCTTCTTTTTTGGCTGCTTCCAGAATAACCCGGACCTGAGCATCGGGGGAAAGCTCCGTCTGCTCATCTGTACTGACCCGGACATAAGCGGCGCCGGTTACGTTTTCTTTATTCACAGCATCATCTCCTGAAATAGTTTATTTCCAAACAGTAAAAAAAGAACATCTTTTCAAAGGGGTATTCATACAATCGGCTGTTCATACAATCAGACAGAAGGGAGGTATTAAGGATGCAGAATATTAAGATTATCAATTACGCGGTCATATCCGGAGAGACGGTCAGGTGGGATGAGCTCCCGAAGGAGAAACAGAAAAAGGCGGCAGAAGCGATTTGCGATATCATAATGCACTCTGTTGGATATGCGAGAATGTCTGCCAGGCAGCTTCCTGATGATCAGGATACTCTTCTGGAATGAGCTCATGAGTAACAGAGGGCATCTGAACTGTCGCCACCCGTGAAAAAAGCGAGGAATTTCTCTCCCGAAAAAGTATATTTTTGCATTCGGTGAAGTATAATGGCGGGGCGCGCCCGTCGTTTTGTATATGGAAGGGGTTTACGATGAAAAGGAAAGTAAAACGATACCGGTTTTTATTTCTGGTATCTGCCGTTTTGTTCCTCTTTTCTTCATATAAAGTTTGCAGCATTATGATACAGGAGCGAAAAGAGAGGCAGACCTTTGAAAAACTGGAGGAAATTGTACATCCTTCTGTGCATTTTCCTATCAAGCCGGCTGATGATGCCTTGCAGCGGGCAGAGGAGGGAAGCGGCGATGCTTCTGGACCGGATCTTTCTTCTTATATTGCCCTGAAGGAGGAAAATTCTGATTTTTTTGGGTGGATTTCCATAGAAGGGACCGCTGTCAGCTATCCGGTGATGTATACTCCGGAGGATGAGGAGTATTATCTTCACAGGGATTTTTACGGGAAAGAGGCGCGAAGCGGCGTTCCTTTCCTTGCAGCCTCTTGTTATGAGGGATGTGGGAATTATCTCATATATGGCCATCACATGAAAAACGGAACCATGTTTGCCTCGCTTTTGGACTATGCCGGCCGGGAGTACTGGGAGGAGCATCCTGTCATTCGGTTTGATACTTTGACTGCTTCCGGGGAATACGAAGTGGCGGCGGCGTTTTACTCAGAAGCGTATCCTCAGGATGCCAGCGGAGTTTTCCGGTTTTATCAGTATACAGATTTAAGCGAACCTTATGTTTTTGCAGAATATATGGAACAGGTGCGGCGGGCCGCCCTGTATGATACGGGAGTAAACGTAGAATACGGCAGCGGGCTGTTAACCTTATGTACCTGCAGTTATCACATGGAGAATGGGCGGTTCGTAGTGGTTGCCCGAAAGAAATAAGGGGATTTATCATACGTTTTTAAGGTACGGGGGACCTGACGGTGAAATGGGCGCCTCCATGCGTTATCTGGCCCAGCGCTATACCATGCCTTTCGGAGAACAGAAGGCGGTGCTTACGGACATTGCCACAGAGGAGCTGGGGCACATGGAAATCATCGCGGCCATTGTCCACCAGCTAACCAGAAATCTGTCCGCCGAAGAGCTGGTGGAACAGGGCTTTGGCCCCTATTATATTGATCATACGGTTGCCATCTGGCCTCAGTCCGCGGGCGGAGTGCCCTTCAGCTCCACGGAGTTCCAGTCCAAGGGTGATCCGATCACAGATCTTTTTGAAGACCTTGCGGCAGAGCAGAAGGCCCGGAGCACCTATGAAAACATTCTGCGTGTGGTGAAGGATCCGGATGTATGCGATCCCATTCGGTTCTTAAGAAAGAGGGAAATCATACACTTCCAACGCTTTGGAGAAGCTTTAACCGGGCTTCAGGATCGTCTGGACAGAAGGAACTTTTATGCCTTCAATGTCAGCTTTGATAAGATGCCCGACCGCCCGGAGGCGGGAAGCTGCAGCTGTACAGACTGATAAAATAAGAAACAGGAAAAGCCTGGTATCTGTGACTTTTCACGCAGATATCAGGCTTTTGCTACGGATTTGAAAGCGTAAACGCTTTAGCTGCCGCTGTTTCAGGACATCTTATACTGGAAGGAATCGCAGTCGGTACATTCCTTCTGGGTCGGGTTCTGCTCATGGGTTCCCACATGGATTCTTTCTAATGTGCAGTAGTCTGTGGTCCCTGCATGGTGTACGCAGTTGTGAATGGAGCACTGAATGCAGTCGTTTTTTCCCTGGTTCATCATAGTCTCACCACCTTTTTTCTGTGATGATTTTAGTATGTCCTCAAAAAGAGAAATGATAATGGAAAAATATGGTGAAAAAGCAGGTTGAAACTGCCGACAGTCTATGATAGGATGAAATCAAAGCTGAAGAAACGGTGACCGGCATCTCCCGCTTTCGGAGCGGATTTAACAAAAGCGTTCTTCGGGGAGCGGAGGGAACTGCGAAACACAATCAAACTGCGGATTCCGCAGAAAAAGGAGAGCAATATGACAGATAAAGAAATGAAAGAACGTATTAAACAAAACCGCCAACTGGTTCGATGGTCCGGAGAAGCCTATGAGTCCGACCAGACATTAAAGCGTCCGCAGCCGCCGCTCGTAAAGGCGGCAATGAGCAGCGAAGCGATTTCTCTTCCGAAAAATTTTAATGACCTGCCTATGAAAAACGATTTCGTCCGTATTTTATATGACCGCCGCAGCAATCGTGTTTTCACGGGAGAGTCCATGGACCTTTTGACGGTGTCCTTTCTTCTGTGGGCTCAGCAGGGAATCAGGGGCATCCGCGGAAATAATTATGCCACACTCCGTACTGTTCCCAGCGCCGGTTCCAGACATCCCTTTGAATGCTACCCGTTGATTTTTCATGTGTCCGGTTTAAAGCCGGGCCTCTACCATTACCTTCCCATGGAGCACAAGCTGGAACTCCTTCGGGAGATTGATCCGGAGGATGAGACTTTAAAGGAGCAGGTGGTCCAGTCGGTCAGCAGGCAGAAATGGGTATTGAAAGCTAATGTTATCTTCTATTACAGCATTGTGCCCTACCGCGGCGAGTGGAGGTATGCCTTTAACGCCCATCGTGTTATGATGATTGATGCAGGGCATGTGACGCAGAATCTGTATCTTGCATGCAGCGCTTTAAATCTTGGAACCTGTGCGATTGCCGCCATGGATTCCGATCAGGCTTCCGGCCTCTTTTCTCTGGATGGAGAGGACGAGTATATTTTCTACTGCTCTCCGGTGGGAACCGTATCGGCGGAGAATGAGGACAGGGAACAGGAATTTTATGCGTTTCTGAAAAATTCATAATGGTGCGGCTCCAGCTCTGGAATGCTCCCCGGAATGTTTTGGCATTCCGGGGTTTTTTTGCCATATCAGGAATCACGTATCATGAATAAAAATTCAAAATAAGAAAATTTTGCAAAGGAGGCATCTAAAATGGTCATAGAGTTTTGAGTCTGTGATAAGCCTGAAAAAACGGAATAGAATGTGAGAATCTATGGAATTCAGAGTATATATATTCTCAAGGGGAGATGGAATCGCTAAAGCATCAATGAAAAAATATACTTATTTTTTGTATATTAAAACTATAAGGGAAATACTTTACCGCACTTTGTTAATCAATAATCAACAAAAAAATGAGATTAAAACTTGAACTATTTGTGTATTTATTGTATAATTGAGAAAATGACGAGAAAGGTCCGCAAAAAAGCGGTGATTTTGTCAGAAAAACACAAGGTTCCCCGGAACATGATATTCTTAAATTGATGCATCTGGTCATTGACCATGCAAATAAAATTATGAGGTGAGAGATTATGACAAAAAAACTTATGCGCGGCTTAGTGCCTGCACTTGTGTTGTCCCTCGCTGTCGGCCTGTTCGCGGGCTGCGGCTCCAGCAACAACAATTCGCAGTCTGAGGCCCCGGCGCAGAGCGAGGCCGCAGGCAGCACCACTGTTGCCAGCAGCGACAACAGCGGAAACAGCGGAAATGCAGGCACATCAACAGCAGCTTCCGGAAAGGATTCTTTAATCATTGCAACAGCCAATGAGACTCCCAGCGTTACCACGAACCTGCACAATGCAGTAGCTGGCGACTACCTGAACAACATGACCCATAACGGCCTGTTCTACACAAGCGACGACTTATCTCCTCAGCCGGCTCTTTGCGAGTCTTATGAGATCGTAAGCGATACGGAGTGGATCTTCCATCTGAAACAGGGCGTTAAGTTCCACAACGGTACAGAGATGACCGCAAAGGACGTTAAGGCTTCCCTTGATCTTTGTAAAGAATCTGCACAGGTACAGCAGTATGGTAACTCTACAGGTACCATCGAAGTCGTTGATGACTATACCATTAAAATTGTAACTGACGGCCCGCAGTCCGGTCTTCTTTCCGATCTCTGCCACCATGGTAATGCAATCCTTCCGGCAGACCTTATCGAAAGCGGCCATGACTTCAACAAAGAGCCGATCGGTACCGGCCCATATAAATTAGTTGCATGGAACAAGGGCGAGAGCCTTGAATTCGAAGCCAACGAAGATTACTGGGATGGCGCTCCGGCAATCAAGAAAGTTGTATGGAAGGTTATCCCGGAGGGTTCCTCCAGAACAATGGCTCTTGAAGCTGGTGAAGTTGACCTTATTATCGAAGTTGAGACAACAGACTTTTCACGTTTACAGGACAATCCTGATATCACAGCATTCAGTGAGGCTGGTACTTCCCACAACTGGATGATGATCAACAATGAAAAGGCTCCGTTTGACAACAAGGATTTCCGTCGTGCAATCGCTTCCTGTATCGATAAGAACGCCGTTATCCAGGTTGCTCTTAACGGTACTGGTTCCGTATCCGACAGTATGACTCCTGACTGTTTCCCGGGTGTTGTAGCCGATGGCGCTCCCAGCTATGATGTTGAGAAGGCAAAAGAGTACTTTGCCGCTTCCGGCTTAAATCCGGCTGACTGTGGATTCGCAGTTATCTGCTCCGACGACACCAAGCTTCGTGTAGGCCAGGTTATCCAGAGCTGCATCAAAGACGCTCTTGGCATCGATATTACTCTGGAGTCCATGGACCTTGCTACATACCTTGACGTAACTGCAAACGGCGACTATCAGGCAGCTATCGGCGGTTACACCTCCAGCAGCTTACTGGCATTTGTACAGGGTGTTTATCACTCCAAGTCCATTGGCGGTTCCAATAAGACCCGTACAAACGATGCTAACATCGACGCTCTTATTGACAAGCTTCAGGCTACTCTTGATCCGGAAGAGAACGTAAAGGTTGCTACTGAACTTGCAAAGGCTGTTAATGAGGATTGCCCGCAGGTTCCGTTATACCTGAGAAATAATGTCCGCGCTTACAGAAACGGTCTTCAGGGCTTTAATGTAAACGCCGGCGGCAGCACTTACTATGAGCGTATGAGCTGGGGCAGCAACTAATCATTGCGGCAGCTAAAATTTGTTAAGTAACTTGTAAATGCACAAGGCAGGGATTTGCCCTGATGGGTAAATTCCTGCCTTGACTTAAAATAAGTAGAGGGGAGAGGATCGCACCATATGATCAAGTTTATTATTAAACGTCTTGTGGCACTGATTCCGGTTTTACTCGGCGTATCACTGCTTGTATTTTTTATCCTTGATTTGGCTCCTGGTGATCCTGCAAAAACTGCTCTTGGTGAGCAGGCGCGTCCCGAGGAAATCGAGGCGTTCCGAGAAGAGATGGGGTTAAATAATCCGTTTTTCGTCCGTTATGCAGATTATATGCTTGGACTGGTTCAGGGTGATCTTGGTACATCCTATAAAACACTTGATCCGGTTGGTCAGGAAGTATGGGCCCGTTTGCCAAATACGGCCATGCTGGCGCTGACATCAACCGTAGTTGCCATTTTACTGGCGCTTCCATTAGGTATTATTGCCGCTATTAAACAAAACACGTTGTTTGACGGCATCAGTATGTTCGTATCGCTGGTAGGTATTTCAATGCCTGTTTTCTGGATGGGACTTCTTTTAATTCTCATGTTCTCCGTAAAGCTGGGCTGGTTCCCGGTAGCGGGAGCGGATCAGGGAATTAAGAGCCTGGTGCTCCCGTCATTTGCACTTGGATTTATGCACATGGCCTCTATTGCCCGTACAACACGAAGCTCCATGCTTGAGACGATCCGTCAGGATTATATTCGTACCGTACGTGCGAAGGGACTTCCGGAGAAGGAAATTATTCTGCGTCACGCGCTGCGTAACGCATTGATCCCCACAACGACCGTTATCGGCTTACAGATTGGTTCCATGCTTGGCGGTTCCGTTCTTACTGAGAGCGTATTCTCCTGGCCGGGAATCGGACGTTATATGATCCAGTCTATCCAGGGCCGTGATATTCCGTCTGTTATGGGATGTATTATTATCTTTGCGCTCAGTTTCGCAATCATTAACTTAATCGTTGACCTGATCTACGGATTTATTGATCCGCGTATCAAAGCACAGTATAAGTAAGGAGGGGAAAGATAATGAGCAATGTTTCTGTAAAGAAAAAAAGCCAGATCGCTGATGTGTGGAAACGTTTGTGCCGCAATAAAACAGCCGTTCTTGGTCTTGTTATTTTTGGTTTGCTGGCATTAATGGCGATTATTTCTCCGATTGTATTGGACTACGAAACGCAGGTCATTAAGGCCGATTATTCCAGCACGCTTCAGGCTCCGTCAGCCGCCCACTGGTTTGGCACCGATGAGCTTGGCCGTGATATTCTGTTCCGTGTAATGTATGGTTCCACAGTATCTCTTTCTATTGGTATTGTAACCGTAATTGTAGCGCTGTTCTTTGGCCTTATTTTAGGCGCCGCTGCCGGTTATTACGGTGGTAAGATCGATATGGTTATCATGCGTATTATGGATATTTTCCTTGCCATTCCCGGTACTCTGCTTGCAATCTGTATCGTGGCTTCTCTTGGAAACTCCATACCGAACCTGGTTATTGCCCAGGCTGTTTCTTCCATACCAACATTCTCCCGAGTTGTCCGCGGCGCCGTTATTACAGCCCGTGACGCCGAGTATGTGGAAGCTGCAAGAGCCATTGGCGCCAAGGATGGAACCATTATTTTCAAAGAGGTTCTTCCTAACAGCTTAGCCCCGATCATCGTTCAGACAACATTACAGGTAGCCACCGTTATTCTGTCCATCGCAGGTCTTTCCTTTATCGGTCTGGGTATTCCGGCTCCGAGACCTGAGTGGGGCGCAATGCTTTCCGGCGCACGTGCATATATCCGTGATTACAGCTATATGTGTCTGTTCCCGGGCCTTGCAATTATGACTACCATTCTTTCACTCAACTTATTGGGTGATGGTTTGCGTGATGCTCTTGATCCGAGACTGCGTTAAGGGGGTAGCAAGATGAGCGAAAATGTAAAAAATGTGAATTCTGCCGAAAAGGATCTTACTGCGGAGATTAAAAATCTTGTGGTGGAGTTCCGCACGGACTATGGTACCGTACAGGCATTAAACGGTCTTGATCTGGAAATCGAGCGTGGTAAGACGCTTGGTCTGGTAGGCGAGACCGGTGCAGGTAAAACGACAACAGGTTTATCCCTCCTCCGCCTGATCCCGAATCCTCCGGGAGTTATCGTAGACGGAACCATCAAGCTGGACGGCAAGGATATCCTGAAAATGTCAGATAAGGAAATGCAGGCAATCCGCGGTAAGGCTGTTGCCATGATTTTCCAGGATCCCATGACTTCCCTCGATCCGGTTATGACCGTTGAGGAGCAGATTGCCGAGGTTATCAAACTTCATGAGAAAGATGTGGATGCTACGCAAAGAGCACGTGAGATGCTTGAGCTGGTAGGCATTCCGGGAAGCCGCGGAGGAGAATATCCGCATCAGTTTTCCGGCGGCATGAAGCAGCGTGTTGTTATCGCTATGGCTTTGGCATGTAACCCTGAGCTTCTGATTGCTGACGAGCCTACAACTGCTCTGGATGTTACCATTCAGGCACAGGTTCTTGAGATGATGAAGCAGTTACGTGATAAGTATAATACATCCATGCTTATGATTACCCATGACCTTGGTATCGTAGCTGAGATTTGTGATAAGGTATCCGTTGTTTATGCCGGCCGCGTGATTGAGCATGGCACTCTGGAGGATATCTTTAAGAATACACGTCATCCGTACACTGAGGGACTTTTCAACTCCCTTCCGAATCTGGAGAACCGCCAGGCAGA
>CAJUDN010000022.1:0-21449 GCA_910585355.1 uncultured Lachnospiraceae bacterium | reverse complement strand
CTTAAACCGATTAAAGGATTGATGCCTGACCCCAGCAACCTTCCGAAGGGATGTGCATTCTGTCCGCGTTGTGATTACGCAATGGAAATCTGTAAAACGCAGAAGCCGGAGCGCGTATACCGCAATGATACTCATTACGTTGAATGTCACCTGTATAACAAAGACAATATTCATGAGGGGAAGGTGAACATACGATGAGCACACAGCCGTTGCTTGAAGTTAAAAATTTGAAAAAGTATTTCAAAACACCGAAGGGAATGCTGCACGCCGTTGACGATGTTACCTTTACCATTGAGAGAGGAAAAACGTTAGGCGTAGTAGGTGAGTCCGGCTGCGGTAAGTCTACCACAGGACGTGCCATTTTGCGTCTGCTGGAGCCCACCTCCGGTGAGGTCCTTTTCGAAGGCCAGGACGTTGTTAAGCTGTCTGATGAAGATATGCGTAAGAAACGTACCGAGATGCAGATCATTTTCCAGGACCCGTTCTCCAGCCTGAATCCGCGTAAGACGATCAGCCAGATCATTGCGGATCCGCTGAAAATCAATAAGATTATTACAAATAAGAACGAACAGATGGACCGTGTCCGTGAGCTGATGGAGATTGTAGGTCTTGCAGACCGTTTAATCAATACATATCCTCACGAGCTGGATGGCGGACGCCGCCAGCGTATTGGTATTGCCCGTGCATTGGCTCTGAATCCGAAATTCATCGTCTGTGATGAGCCTGTATCTGCCCTTGATGTTTCCATTCAGGCACAGATCTTAAACCTGATGAAGGAGCTGCAGCGTAAGATGGGACTGACCTATATGTTCATTACCCATGACTTATCCGTTGTAAACCACTTCTCAGATGATATCGCGGTTATGTATCTTGGCAGACTGATTGAGAAAGCTCCATCAGAAGAACTGTTTGCGAATCCGGTACATCCGTATACACAGGCGCTGTTATCTGCGATTCCGATTCCATCTTTGGATAACAAGCGTGAGCGCATCTTACTGAAAGGTGAGATTACTTCTCCTATCGAGCCGCCGAAGGCATGCCGTTTCGCAAACCGCTGCCCGCATGCAACCGACCGCTGCCGCGCGGAGGAGCCGCCGCTTAAGGAAATTGCTCCAGGACATTTTGTTTCCTGCTTCCTTTGCGATTAATTCCAATATCGGTATCTATGGTAATAAATCCGGCCAGAACACCTGCAATGAGTGTTCTGGCCGTTTTTGTTCATAGGAAAGATCTTGCTCACATGCGCCGGGAATATTTTTTAATGCCCGGAGACTTGAATTGCCAAGGATTTCATGATATGCTCTCATGAACAAAACAACTGAAAATGCGAAGGAGAAAACAGAGGATGGAACTGGATATGACGAAGGGCCGGCCGATGTCAGTGCTCTTGAAGTTTGCCTTGCCATTAATGGCCGGCAACGTTTTTCAACAGTTTTATAATATGGCGGATACGATTATTGTTGGGCGGTTTGTGGGGGCCGATGCACTGGCGGCGGTTGGCGCAACCGGAATTATTATGTTCTTACTGACAGGGTTTGCACAGGGTATTACCTCCGGATTCTCTATTCTGACATCGCAACGGTACGGCGCAGGCGACTTAAACGGCGTGAGAAAGAGTGTGGCAAGCGGCGTTGTTTTGTCAATGGCATCGGCGGTTGTCTTAACACTTTTAGCCTTGGGATCCATGAAGCCGCTTTTGCACTTTATGAATACCCCAACTGGTATTTTTCTGGAAGCATATACCTACATCATGGTAATCAGTGCAGGAATGGCAGCCACTTTTTTTTATAATCTGTTTTCCGCGTTTCTCAGGGCTATCGGAAACAGCCGTGTCCCGTTGTTTTTTCTGTTCTTTTCGTCATGTCTCAATGTGGCGCTGGATCTTTTGTTTGTTTTGCGCTTTGGCTGGGGAACAAAGGGGGCGGCTTTGGCAACTGTCGCGGCTCAGGCTGTTTCCGCTGTCCTCTGTGGAGGATATATCTGTGCAAAGGTTCCTGTTCTGATGCCATCGAAAGGAATGTGGAAACCGAATGGGCGTGACGCGGGTTTCCAGCTATCCATGGGAATTCCTATGGGACTTCAGTTCACGATTACCGCCTTCGGCGGCATTGTGATGCAGTCGGCAGTTAATTTATTTGGCACAGTGGCTGTGGCATCCTATACAGCGGCGGGGAAATTAGAATCTCTTGCGGAACAGGGAATGGTGGCCATTGGACAGGCTGTTGCAGTTTATGGCGGCCAGAATTTCGGAAAGGGGGATTATAGAAGAATCCGGGAAGGAGTGCGTGCGGCACTTATTGCAGAAATCACATATGGAATTCTGGCTGCTCTTTGCATGTGCGGTATTCTGGAGCCGGCACTTCGGATTTTCTTTTCTGCAGATGCAGACCTTTCTGAGATGTTTCCATGGGCGTGGACATACACGAAAATATGCACGGTTTTTTTTATTCCTCTCAGTACCATTTTCGTTTTCCGTAATATTATGCAGGGATGCGGGTATGGACTTCTGCCTATGGCCGGCGGCATCGTGGAAATGGCGGCGCGTCTCCTTATGGCATTTGCAGCCATGGAGATAAAAAATTACGCAGCGGCCTGCTTTTGCCATCCGGTTGCCTGGACATCGGCGGCGGTGTTTTTAGGAGCGGCATATTTATTGGTAATGCGGCGTCGATGACGCTCAGGGACCGTCCCGCAGTTTATGGAGAAGATGTGAAGAATAAATAATGATATGCGAATTATAAGGAGGAAAAATATGGTTTTGAAAGTTGCGTTGCTTCAGCTGCTTCCAGGGAAAAATCTGGAAGAACAATTTATGATAGGAAGTGCTGCCTGTGAAAAGGCAAAGGGGATGGATGCGGACATCGCCTTGTTCCCGGAAATGTGGAGTGATGGCTATGTGATTCCAGAGGATGAGAAAACTGTTAATGAATTATCAATTTCCGCTGACAGCGATTTTATACAGGGCTTCCGTAATCTGGCGGAAAAACTGCAGATGGCAGTCGGCATTACATTTCTTGAGAGGCATAACCAAAAACCGCGGAATTCTGTGATACTTTTTGACAGAAATGGTAGGGAGGTATTACATTACTCCAAAGTACATACATGTGATTTTGATTCGGAGAAGATGCTGTCGTCTGGAGAGGATTTTCACGTTGCCGACCTGGATACCGGCAGGGGGACTGTCAAAGTCGGTTCTATGATTTGTTTTGACAGAGAATTTCCTGAAAGCGCAAGAATCCTGATGCTCAAAGGTGCAGAAGTTGTTCTTGCTCCAAATGCCTGCCCGCTGGAAATAAACCGTCTTGCAGCGCTCCGTACCAGAGCTTATGAAAATATGCTTGCGATTGCCACGTGCAATTATCCTGCCGGACAGCCGGACTGCAACGGGCATTCTGCCGTATTTGACGGCGTCGCATGGCTGCGCGATGAGCCAGGGGTACGGGATATGTGCATCTTTGAGGCGCCGGGCGGGGAAGGCGTCTATCTGGCTGAGATTGATTTGGATATGCTTCGGGAATACCGTGCGAACGAGGTGATGGGAAATAAGTACCGCCATCCGGAGAAGTACGGGATCTTGACTTCAAACTGCAATAAGGCTGAAGAATAGGTAGAAATGGAAACTGCAGCGTTTCACAAGGACTGAAAACGGAGGTGGAAAATGGCTCAACATTTATCCGTGAGAATACCATGGAAAGATAATGGCTATAACGGCTTTGTCTGCGACAAGCCCTGTTATAACAATGCCTGCCTGAGATTAAAGAATATCTCCGGCAGCAGAGATGATGAACTGGAAGAAAAATTAAGTGGTTGCCCGATCAAAGGGCATGAGGCGGAAATTCCCTGTTTGTCTGAGGGCGGTTGTTTCATGTCTCCGGACAGCTATGTACGGATGTCCATCCACCCATATAAAGCGAGCAACATGAAAACGCATGGTCATTTCTACGAAACAGAACTGGTGTACCCGCCTTTCTCCCTTCCGGCAAGACCTTTTGGATGGACCATGCTTTACAAGGCGGATGATGATAACATCGATAACCTGGTACGCAGGTTTGCGATTGATTATGATCCGGCCAGAGAGCCCGATCTGCCGTTTCTTACGAACTGGGTTCAGGATGCCACGAACCAGAGAGCTATCTTCAAAGCTTTTTATGAAGACGTACAGCCAGGTTCTTCTCTGGTAATTCCGTATGCGAAGCAGGTTCCGTTTATTGATGATGCCAAACGTGTGGTCATGGGCATCGGCAGAATTACGTCTATAACGGAACCACCTGAGCACAACCATACGGATGCCGGTGATTTACGCTCCATTCTCTGGGAAACTATGCTTGGCCATTCGATTCGTGATGACCGAAAAGACGGTTTTCTGCTTCCATATCGAGAGATGATGGAATATGCTTCCGAACATCCGGAGTTCGACATAGGAACCGTGACGGTCTTTGCAGAGGATGATTATTTCGATGAATTCTCCTACGCAACAGAACGACTGTCTTATGACGCGGTAATCAGCGTATTGCTCCAGTCGGTCAAGGCTCTTGAGATTATTAAAACGTGTATTCCGGGCAACTGGAATGAATGTATTTTATGGGCAAAACAGCGTCTCCAGGAAGTCTGGCGCGACCGCGGCCCATTTCCCGGACTTGGAGTCATGCTTTCTGTGATTGGATTCCGGCGGGGGGAGGTCATTGCCAAGGAAATAAAGAAACATATAGATGATGTATCCCGGTATGAGGAAGTCGTGGAAGCATCTTTTTGCGCTCCCCAAAAGTATTTCTCTAAAAAGGCGCTTTCCGTGTTAGGAAAAACGGAACTGGATACGTTCCGTTCCCTGCCGGCCGAGCGCAGGCAGCTGTTTTGGCTTCTTGCGAGAATGTCGTTGACAGAAATCCAGGCATACCACATATATTATCCCGAAGAACGAAAAAAGATTGGGTTTCTGTGTTCTGATACGGAGATCATTAAGAATCCTTATATTTTGTATGAGAGAACAAGACGGGCATCTTTTGAAGTGGTTATCCCTGTTAAGAAAATCGACATGGCGGTATATCCACCGGAAGAGATTAGAAATACAAATCCGCTGCAGGCGCCGTCCGCGCTGGATTCCTGCAATGACAAACGTCGTGTAAGAGCGTATTTTATCAGTATTTTAGAATATCACGCCATGAATGGACACACAGTATATCCGGTTGACAAGCTGATTGAGGACATCAACAGCCTGGCTGTCGAGCCATCCTGCCAGGTAACCAGTGATATTATCAACGGATTTTCTTCTTTTCTGGAAGAAGAATTAAAGGTGATTGCATGCGTAAATGGAGAAAAAACATATCAGCTTAACAGACTCTTTGAGATGGATGAAGTGATCCGATCTTCTGTTAACAAGCGCCTGAAGGGAATCAGACATGAAATCAACGAAAACTGGCGTGAAATTGTAGACGATGCTTTTAACGGACAACCGCAGTCGGAATTTGAGGAGCGGGCAAGAACCGAAAAAGCGGCAATCCTTAAAGAACTTGCAGAGTCCCGTCTGTCTGTCCTGATCGGCGGCGCAGGCACCGGCAAAACAACACTTCTTGCGCTGCTGTGTAAATCGGAACAAATCCGAAAAGGCGGAGTGCTGCTGCTGGCTCCTACAGGAAAGGCGAGAGTCCGCATGAGTCAGGCTATGCGTATGCAGGGAGTTGACAGCACAGCGAAAACGGTTGCACAATTCCTGAGCGAGAGCAGGCGCTTTAATGGATATACTATGGAGTATCGCCTTTCCAATGAGGATGCCGGGAATGTTCCGTTTACGGTTATCATTGACGAGAGTTCCATGCTGACGGAAGAAATGTTCGGCGCGTTACTTCAGGCGCTTCGAAAAAATGCAAAGAGAATTATTTTGGTCGGTGATCCGAATCAGCTGCCGCCTATCGGGGCCGGTCGTCCTTTTGTGGATTTGGTACGATATCTGAATCACGGTGTTAAGGAGTTTCCAAAGGTAGGAAAGGGATTTGGCGAACTTACAGTTACCATGCGTCAGCTGTCAAAGGACGGCGTTCCACGGGGAGATACGGAACTCTCGAAATGGTACACTGGTGATTCTGAGAATCTGGATGACAGCATCTTCATCAAATTGCAGGGCGGAGAGCTTGGAGAGTACGTTTCGTTCAAAAGGTGGTCTACGCCCGAAGAATTGGAGCAGAAAATTTTTGAAACGATTGCAGAAGAAACCTGTATGGAGGATGTCGATGATATTCAGGGATTCAACGTTTCCATTGGCGGTACGATAAATTCCGGCTGGATGAATTTTGGCTCGGATCCTAAGAAAATTGAGGATTGGCAGATCCTATCCGCATACCGAAACGATGCGGCTATCGGTACTGCCACAATCAACCGGTATATCCACGAAAAATACCGTTCTCAGGGAATGATGACGCTGCGTGACTGCAGAGTTCGTGGAACCCGCAACCTGCTTGGAACGGATGGTATTGTATTTGGCGATAAGGTAATTAATGTACGTAATCAGAAAATCAGGGGCTACAATGTGAAAACGCGATTGGCTGAGGATGGATATGTCGCAAATGGTGAAGTCGGTATTGTCGAAAGGATTTGGCAAAAGCCTAAAGATAAAAAGAATACTCATCAGGTCGTATTTTCGTCGCAGCCGCATTGTAATTATAACTGGCTCTCAACCGTTGCCGAAGAAGGAACCTCTGACCTGGAACTTGCATATGCCCTTACTGTCCATAAATCCCAGGGAAGCGAGTTCGGAAAAGTGATTCTTGTTTTGGGAGAGCCGGGGGGATTGCTTTCTAAGGAATTGCTTTATACTGCGATCACAAGACAGAAAGACAAACTGGTGATTCTCTACAATGATGCAGCTTACCATCTGAGAGACTATGCATCGGCATCTTACTCCGAAGCCGCCAGAAGATTTACCTGTCTTTTTGAGGCGCCTGACATTGTCGAGTATAAGAAGAAGTATTATGAACAGGCTCTGATCCATAGAACACTTAAAGGCGACCTGGTTCGCTCAAAATCGGAAGTTATCATTGCCAATATGCTTTATGAAGCAGGTATTGAATATGAGTATGAAAAAGAGTTAGATTTGGGCGAAGACGGCATTCGCATTCCGGATTTTACCATCGAGGATGCGGAAAGCGGCCTGTGCTTCTACTGGGAGCATTGCGGTATGCCTGGCGACGCGGCGTACAACAGACATTGGAAAGAGAAGCAGGCGCTCTATAAAAAGCACGATATTGTGGAGGGGGAAAACCTGATTGTATCAAAAGATTCGCTTAACGGTGGAATTGATTCTTCGGAGATTAAACGTCTGATTGATATGTACCTGTGCTAGAGTGTGTCTGGAAATTGTTTTCCCCATTTTTCTCTTGTCAGGGTTCATAATGTCTTGCGGGAATATGCTTCCCTTAAAAATTATCAAAACACTATCGAAATTGAAGAGGAGATATTATGCTTAAAAATATACCGTCCCAACTAATTATGACAGAATTACTTGGACCATCCTTATATGAAGTTTGGCAGGCGCTATGTTCGGCTATTGATGAAAAATACGATATGGAACAGCTATGGAATACTGGCGGTAAGAACTGGACTTACGAGTACAAGTACCGCAGAGGGGGAAAAACCCTTTGTAGTTTATACGCAAAAAGCAACTGTGTTGGTTTTATGATTATTTTTGGGAAAGATGAGAGAGCAAAATTTGAAACTATAAGGAGTACTCTTTCTGGCGCTGTCTGCAGGCAATATGATGAGGCAAAAACATACCGTGACGGAAAATGGGTTATGTTTGAGCCAACGAATACGGCTGATTTTGATGATTATATGAGATTATTGGCTATCAAAAGAAAACCGAACCGGAAATAGCAGTTTCCGGGTTATGGAGGTAATTATGACGGAAAGAGAAAAAATGTTGGCAGGAGAACTTTACGATTGTGGAGATATTGAACTATTAACACAATGGCATAAGGCTAAAGATTTAACAAGAGATTATAATCAGACTAATTCCGCTGATGCCGAAAAAAAAGAAAGAATTTTAAGTGAACTTCTAGGTGGTAAGGGAAAAAATTTATGGATAACAGCCCCTTTTTATGTGGATTATGGTAATAATATTTATTTCGGAAATAACTGCGAAGTAAATTGGAATTGTACTTTTTTAGACGATAATATGATTCGAATAGGGGATAATGCTTTAATTGCGCCAAATGTACAAATATATACAGCAGTTCATCCAACAAATGCGATCGAACGTTTTGGGGAACCTAGAGCAGATGGCTCATTTGAGTTTTGTAAAACACAAACAGCACCGGTTATCATAGGCAACAATGTATGGATTGGCGGTGGAGCTATTATTATGCCAGGAGTTACAATCGGAAATAATGTTGTTATTGGAGCGGGAAGCGTTGTTACAAAGAATATTCCTGATAATGTCATAGCTTATGGAAATCCATGTCGGGTAGTAAGAGAAAACAAATAATGTTGCTGCCTTTATTGTGCTGCTTTACAGAGAAAAGAAAAAGGAAAACAGTAAATTAACCCATTGGTTTTCACTGGTAAAAATGATTGTAAATATTATAGAACCAAAGAGGGGTATCTTACTTGATCCTGCCTGTGGTTCCGACGGTATGAGATGTATTTTTAGTCAGATATTGTTCTGCTAATTCGTCATACATTGTTCTGATAGTATCGTTATTATACCGATGGTGCAGAATGTGCAGAAACCTGCTGATTTCTTTGCGGCTAATTATCCTGTTCTAAAAGGCCTCAATCACCGCGGACTTTAAAGAACATATTAGTTTTATGGGCTTTATAAGGACAACGAAAAAGTGTTAATACTGTTGACACAATTTTGAAGCGTCGATGCTATTCCTTTGTGCAGGTAAGATTGAAGAGGTTGTAGAATTTGTACTTAGTCGCAGTTTGTCCCTGACAATGGTTTCTGAATAAAATCTGAAGCCGGTTGATAAGAAATTGCTGTGGAGAAAGTTAAAGGAATATATAGAACTGGCAGGGATGGGGGAGTGTTTGAAGGAGTAACCGACCCGTTTTTAATAAGGAGGTTGTCTATGCCTTTTGAAATAGTACGAAATGATATTGTAAACATGCAGGTGGATGCAGTGGTAAATACTGCAAATCCGAACCCTGTTATCGGCACTGGCGTTGACGGCGGAATACATAAAAAAGCCGGACATGAGCTGCTTGGGGCCAGGAAAAAAATCGGTTGCATTAATTTCGGTGATGCAGTTATTACGCCGGGTTTCGGGTTGGATGCTAAGTATGTTATTCATACCGTAGGCCCTATTTGGAAGGACGGTAATCACGGAGAGGAACAGATTCTAGCTTCGT
The DNA here is from genome assembly GCA_910585355.1 of uncultured Lachnospiraceae bacterium. Taxonomy (GTDB): domain Bacteria; phylum Bacillota; class Clostridia; order Lachnospirales; family Lachnospiraceae; genus CANRXD01. Next base: position 12,107 of record CAJUDN010000022.1, on the reverse strand, counting down.
GTTACAGGAAGTCCCTGGCTTTGGCTAAAGAGCATAAATGCGAGTCCATCGCATTTCCTTTGATAGCCACAGGCAATAATGGATTTCCGAAATCTCTCGCTCTGCAGATAGCTGTCCGTGAAATCAGCAGTTTCCTTTTGGGAAATGAAATGCAGATTTATCTGGTTGTGTTTGGAAAAGAGGCCTTTGCACTGTCGGAGAAACTGTTCAAATCCGTTAGCAGCTACATTGACGAAAATTATATTTGCAGCAAAACGCTTGACGAATATGGAACGGAAAGCGTGCATGGTTCTGGGCTTGAAGTAAGGCGGATAGGCGAATCGCTGAAAGACCGCAGGCGAATCCATGAGGATATTTGTCCGTCTAAGGCATTGGAAGAGCGCCTTGATATGTCTGTTGGGGCGGCAGTGGTCATGGATTCTGACGGTTGGGGACAGTTATTAAAAGATCTGGATGCAGGTTTTTCTGAAACGCTCCTGCAGCTTATCGACCGCACCGGAAAGAAAGACTCTGAAATCTATAAAAAGGCTAATGTGGATAGAAAACTGTTCTCGAAAATCCGAAATAATATGGATTATAAGCCGTCCAAGACAACGGCACTGGCTTTTGCCTTTGCATTGGAGCTGGATGTTAATGAAACAAAGGACTTTATTGGTCGGGCGGGGTTTGCCCTTTCCCACAGCAGCAAGTTTGATGTGATTGTGGAGTACTTCCTTGTGAACAAAAACTACAATGTTTTTGAATTGAATGAGGTTCTGTTTGCTTTTGACCAGCCGCTTATCGGCGCGTAAAAATGTCGCATACCATGCGACCATTCATTCTCCTGTTTGACCTATAATGAAATCACAAAAAACAGGAGGATTTCAAAATGACTGAACTTGTATTTATCTTAGACCGCAGTGGTTCCATGTCGGGACTGGAAAAGGACACTATCGGAGGTTTTAACTCTATGCTGGAAAAGCAGCGGAAAGAGCCGGGGGATGTTGTCGTATCCACGGTGCTGTTTGACAACGAAACAGAGGTTATTCATGACCGTGTTGCCATTGCAGATGTGCCGAACCTTACTGATAAGGAATATTTTGTACGTGGTTGCACGGCGCTTCTGGATGCCGTTGGCGGCGCAATCCGCCATATCGGGAATGTACACAAGTATGTCCGAAAAGAAGATGTGCCGGAGAAGACACTCTTTATCATCACTACTGACGGTATGGAAAATGCCAGCCGCCGTTATACCTATGATAAGATTCGTCACATGATTAAGCGTCAGAAAAAGCGTTATGGCTGGGAGTTTCTTTTTCTTGGCGCAAACATTGACGCAGCGGCGGAGGCCGGAAGATTTGGCATCGATGAATCAATGGTTGCCGACTATCATTGCGATGAGGTTGGAACTGCTCTCAACTATGAGGTTATCAGTGAGGCAATTACCAGTGTAAGAGCGTGTGCAGCGCCGTTGTCTGCTGACTGGAAAAAGAAGATTGATGCAGATTATAAGAAGCGAGGCGGAAAGGGGTAATTGGATTTTGTGAATCCTTGCGGACCGTCTGTGTCAGTTTGGAAAGATGTACCTGAATGCCGGGTACGGCGTAGTGTTCTGCCAGCGCTATTTTTCTGGCAGGGACAGGACATAACAAAGTGTCAGTTTGATATTTTGGAACTTTAGAGGAATTAGTGGTGTCGGAATTGATTTACAAAAATCCGTCAGTTAAACAAAAAGAGCTTGTAACAGAAACTGGAAAGTCCATCAGTGCCATAAAGCGAATAATGGATTCTTTAAAGAAAAAGGGATATATTCGCAGAGCAGATGGAAAGAAATATGGGAAATGTTGATGGAAAGATAAGAGGTACAATTATGACGGGAGAAAAATTCACGTTGATGCAATATTCAGTTCGTGCGGTTTTAGGACTGATTGACGCAGAAGACTTTGTTATACCTGAAATTCAGCGTCCATTTGTATGGAAACGAAGCCAGGTTAGGGATTTGATAGATTCTTTATATAATGGATATCCTACAGGTTATATTATTACTTGGAAGAATCCAGATGTAAAAACGAAAGATGGTGGAAAAGCCAATGGCAAGAAAGTGTTGATTGATGGGCAGCAGCGTGTAACAGCTTTAATGGCTGCTATATCAGGAAAAGAAGTTCTGGATGATGACTTTAATAAAGAACGCATCAAAATAGCATTCAATCCTTTGGTTGAAGATGAAACAAAAAGATTTGCTGTACAGGATGCTTCGCATTTGAAAGATAAAAAATGGATTCCAGATATTTCTGTTGTTTTTGAGCCGGAGTTTGATCCGTTTGAATTTACGATTGTTTATTGTGAAGTTAATGAAGGTGTTAAACTAAATGTGGTAAATAAAGCAATTACAGAACTAAAAGGTATTGCAAACCGTCAAATAGGTGTAATAGAATTGGATGCAACGTTGGATATTGATGAGGTAACCGAAATATTTATTCGTATTAACTCAAAAGGCACCCCTTTGAGTCAGTCTGACTTTGTTATGTCTAAGATGGCAGCGGATTTAGTGCATAGCGGCAGTATGATGAGAAAAACAGTGGATTATTTCTGCCATTTGGCTGTAAAACCGGATTTCTATTCTCATTTATTGAATGATAAGGAGTTTCAGAATTCTAAGTATGCGGATCAAATCAAGTGGCTGGCAAATGACCATGATGATATTTATGACCCGGATTATGGTGATATGTTAAGAGTATCTTTTATGCATCAATTCAGACGTGGGAAGTTAGCTGATTTGGTAAGCTTGTTATCTGGTAGAGATTTTATTACGAAAGAATTTCGTGATGATATTGTAGAAGATTCCTATAGGAAATTAGATGAAGGAATTATGAACTTTATCAATAAATATAATTTTTCTCAGTTTATTATGGCAATCAAAGGAGCGGGATTTGTATCCGGTAAGTTGCTTAATTCAAGAATGACGTTGGATTTTGCATATACACTGTACCTTATGCTTTTGGATGATCCGGAAATCCCGAATACACAGATTAAGCGATATGTCCAGAAATGGTTTGTACTTACAACGCTGACATCCAGATATATTGGTTCACCGGAAACACAGATGGACAGAGATATGAGAAATATCAGTGAAAAAGGATTTTTGAAGTTCCTTTCGGAAGTTGAGGAATCTGCATTATCTGAAACTTTCTGGTCGATCACATTGCCACAGTATATGGAAACTTCATCAATCAATAGCCCTGCATTTAACGTATTTTTGGCGGCACAAATAAATCAGAATTGTAATTCCTTAATGATGAATGGTACGAAAATATCTGATTTGATAACCATTTCAGGTGATGTACATCATATCTTTCCCAAATCATATTTGAAAAAGAATGGTGTAACATCAAAGACAAAATATAACCAGATTGCAAACTATATTTATTTGGATACACAAGTAAATAAAGCTATTAGTGATGGCGCCCCGTCTGTATATTTTGCAAAAGTGAAAGAACAATGTGAAACAAAAAGTATTATTTTTGGTAATCTCTCAACAAAAGAAATGTTAACTGAAAATCTGAAGGAAAATTGTATCCCTAATAATATTTTTGAAATGACTGTGGAAAATTATGATGAATTCTTGCAGGAACGTAGAAAATTAATGGCAAAACTTATTCAAGAATATTATGAAGGATTATAATTTGCACATGTATGTTCCGATAATATTTTATTAACAGAACATAAGATAAGAAGAAGGGGAACGTAGTAAATGGCTTCCAATTTCAAATTTTTAGAAACAGATTTTCCGGTTTTGGCGAACTTCGGTAATTTGGCAGAACAGTATTGTTACACAGATCCGAACTCGTGCTTGATGAAACTTGGGATGATTGGCGAAACAATCGTAAATTTGATGTTTACATACGATAAGATTCCTGTGCCTTATGATAACTCTGCAGTGAATCGTATCAATGTGTTGTCTTCTGAGGGACTATTGACAAGAGATTTATCTGATATTTTGCATGCGCTTCGTAAGGTGAGAAATAAGGCTGTTCATGAAAACTATGCAGAAGTATCAGACTGCCCTGTTTTTTTGCAGATGGCATACAGTTTATCTGAATGGTTTATGCAGACTTATGGTGACTGGAATTACCAGCATCAGGATTTTGTTATGCCTGTAAAAGAGGAAAAGAAAACAGGGAAGATTATTGTTTTCAGCAAAGCTCAGGAAGAGGAAAAAGAAGAGGAACTTACAAAAGCGGCTATTAGTTCTGCTGAACAGGCTAAGCAGGTAGATAAGAAAGTTCGTCTGAAACAGGCTAATAAAATGGCGAACCAGCGTCAGAAGTCAGAGGCTGAAACACGCTACATGATTGACGAGCAGTTACGCCAGGTGGGGTGGGAAGCCAATACGCAGGAAATTCGCTATGCAAAAGGTGTAAGACCGGTGAAGGGACGCAATATGGCGATTGCTGAATGGCCAACAGATTCTACTGTCAGTAAAAAAGGCTATGCAGATTATGCACTGTTTGTAGGAACAAAACTTGTTGGCATTATTGAAGCAAAAGCTGAACATAATGATATTTCATCTGTTATTGATTATCAGGGGAAAGATTATCCAAGAAATATCCGTAAAGAAGATGCCAAATATCAGATTGGTATCTGGGGAGAATTTAAGGTTCCGTTTACTTTTGCAACAAATGGTAGACCATATCTTGAGCAGTTTAAAACGAAATCGGGTATCTGGTTTCTGGATTTAAGAGAACCATCTAATGCGCCTACTGCTTTACATGGTTAGATTAGTCCAGACGGTATTATGGAGCTCTTGGAAAAGGATACTCAGGCAGGAAATAATGCTCTGCAAGCTATGCCATATGATTTGTTGACAGATAGAGATGGATTAAATCTTCGAGAATATCAAATAAAGGCAGTTAAAGCAGCTGAAAAAGCAGTAATTGACGGACAACGAAGAATATTGATTGCTATGGCAACGGGTACGGGTAAAACTCGTACTGTTCTTGGTATGATTTACCGTTTCTTAAAAACAAATCGGTTCAAACGTATTTTATTCCTCGTTGACAGAACTTCTCTTGGTGATCAGGCTTCAGATGTTTTCAAAGAAGTTAAGCTCGAAGAACTGATGACCCTTGATGAAATCTATAATATTAAAGGGTTGGACGAAAAGATAGTAGATAAGGAAACACGCATTCAGGTCGCCACTGTTCAGAGTATGGTAAAACGTATCCTTTACAATGAAGGAGATGTAATGCCGGCAGTAACAGATTTTGACTTGATTATTATTGATGAAGCACACCGCGGCTATATTCTTGATAAAGAAATGGGCGATGTAGAAGTTTTATATCGTGATCAGCGTGATTATCAGAGTAAATATCGCAGTGTTGTGGAATATTTTGATGCAGTAAAAATTGCTTTGACAGCAACTCCTGCATTGCAGACCACAGAAATTTTTGGTCAGCCTGTTTTTAAATATTCATACCGAGAAGCTGTAATAGAAGGTTATCTGGTAGATCATGATGCGCCTCATCGCTTAGAGACAAAGCTCAGTACAGAGGGTATTCATTATAAAACTGGTGATACTGTGACTATTTATGATCCCGTTACCGGCGAAGTGACAAACAGTGAGCTACTGGATGATGAACTTGATTTTGATGTTGAAAATTTCAATAAACAGGTTATTACGGAAAATTTCAACAAAACTGTATTGGCTGAAATTGCAAGAGACATTGATCCGGAAAATCCTGAAGAACAAGGTAAGACTCTTGTTTATGCAGTTGATGATCAGCATGCAGATATGATTGTCTCTATTTTGAAAGAAATCTATTCAGAAACAGGTGTTGATAATGATGCCATTATGAAAATCACCGGAAGCGTGGGCGGCGGTAATCCCAAGAAGGTGGCAGAAGCGATTAAACGCTTTAAAAACGAGAGATTTCCAAGTATTGCAGTTACAGTTGATCTGCTTACAACCGGTATTGATGTACCGGAAATTACAACATTAGTATTTATGCGCCGGGTTAAATCGCGCATCCTATTTGAGCAGATGATGGGACGAGCTACCAGATTGTGTCCGAAGATCCATAAAACACATTTTGAGATTTATGACCCTGTTGGAGTTTATGATTCTTTGGAGATGGTAAATACTATGAAACCTGTGGTGGCTAACCCAACTACTACTTTCACACAGCTTCTGGATGGATTGGAAGAAGTGGAAGACAAAGAAGTAGTGCAGGCTCAGATTAATCAGATTATCGCAAAGCTTCAACGTAAAAAGCGTCGTATGGATGGAAAAACTATGGAGCAATTTAAAAGTATGACAGATGGACTGGACCCGACTCAGTTCATTATTGATATTGAAAAACAAACTCCGGAAAATGCTAAAAAACGTTTGCTTTCATATAGAGATATGTTTGCGTATATTCAGCAAACAAAGACGAACAGTGGTAATCCAGTGATTATTTCTGAGGAAGAAGATGTTCTGACTGGACATACAAGAGGATATGGTGATTCTGAAAAGCCAGAAGATTATTTGGATGCTTTTTCTGAATATGTAAAAACACATATGAATGAGATTGCTGTATTGAGTACTATCTGCACTAGACCGGGAGACCTGACAAGAGATGCTTTGAAGGCATTAAGATTAACGCTTGATAGAGAAGGCTTTACAACGCAGCGGCTGAATACGGCAATCTCAGAGCTTACGAATGAAGAAATGGCAGCTGATATTATTGGCTTTATTCGCAGATATGCGATTGGTTCTGCGTTGATTAGCCATGAAGCAAGAATCCATAGAGCGGTAGATAAATTGAAGAAAGCTCATAATTTTTCAAAGCAGGAGATGAGCTGGATTGAACGTATGGAAAAATATTTGATGGAGGAATCTGTATTAAATATTCAAGTATTCGATGAAGACAGTCGCTTTAAAAGCAAAGGCGGATTTGCAAAAATCAATAAAATTTTCCAAAACCAATTAGAAAGTATTGTACTTGAATTAAATGAATATCTTTATGATGATGGGGGTGAAGTTGCATAATGACAACGCAAGAAATTGTTTCAAAACTTTGGAATCTCTGTAATGTACTTAGAGATGACGGTATCACATATCATCAGTATGTAACTGAATTAACCTATATTTTGTTTTTAAAAATGGCAAAGGAAACTGGTGCTGAATCGCAGATTCCAGAGGAATATCGTTGGGCTAATCTTACATCGAAAAGTGGAATAGAATTGAAGAAATTCTATAAAGAATTACTGACTCATCTGGGTGAAGAATGTACTGGCCGTGTACGTGAAATTTATCAGGGGGCGGCCACCAATATTGATGAACCGAAGAATCTTGAAAAGATCATTACAACTATTGATGGTCTTGATTGGTTCTCAGCAAGAGAAGAAGGGCTCGGTAATCTTTACGAAGGCCTTTTGGAAAAGAACGCTAATGAAAAGAAATCCGGCGCAGGTCAGTATTTTACTCCTCGTGTATTGATTGATGTTATGACAAAATTAGTGAAACCGCAGCCAGGGGAACGTTGTAATGACCCTGCCTGCGGAACATTCGGTTTTATGATTTCTGCCAGTCAGTATGTACGCTCACAGACGGATGATTTCTTTGATTTGGATGCAGATACAGCAAAATTTGAAAGGGAAGAAGCATTTACCGGCTGTGAATTGGTACATGATACGCACCGTCTGGCATTGATGAATGCTATGCTGCATGATATTGACGGTAAAATTACTTTAGGTGATACTCTGTCCAGTGCGGGTATGAGCATGAAAGATTATGATGTTGTATTAACTAACCCGCCTTTCGGAACAAAAAAAGGGGGTGAGCGCGCAACACGTGATGACTTTACATTCCCAACAAGTAATAAGCAGCTGAACTTCCTTCAGCATATTTATCGTAGCTTGAAAACAAACGGTGAAGCTCGTGCGGCAGTAGTTCTTCCGGATAATGTTCTCTTTGCTGATGGCGATGGAGAACGTATCCGCCTCGACTTGATGGATAAATGTAATCTGCATACAATCCTTCGTCTTCCTACTGGTATTTTCTACGCTCAGGGTGTCAAAACTAATGTACTGTTCTTTACTCGTGGTAAAACAGATAAGCATAATACAAAAGAAGTTTGGATTTATGATTTGAGAAATGACATGCCTTCTTTTGGTAAGACGAATCCTCTAAAAACTGAACATTTTGGCGATTTTGTGAATTGTTATGCTGATGGTGATTTGTGCAAACGTAAGGAAACGTATAGTGAAGAAAATCCAAACGGCAGATGGCGTAAATTTACTATCGAGGATATTTTGGCCCGTGATAAGACAAGCTTGGATATTACATGGATGAAATCTGATTCTGGAGCGGATGGTTATACCCTTGCGGAATTGCTTGATATGATTAAAGAAAAATCCGGCAATATCGCAAAAGCAGTTGCAGAACTGGAGCGGTTAATAGGGGAGGTGGAAGAATAATGGATACCAAGGCATTAAGACAAAAGATTTTAGACCTTGCTATCCGTGGCAGGCTTGTTCCACAGGATCCAAATGATGAACCGGCGTCAGTTCTTCTGGAAAGAATCCGCGAACAGAAGCAGCAGATGGTTAAGGAAGGAAAGCTAAAAAAGAAAGATATTAAGAATGATTCTGTCATCTTTGTTGGTGAGGATAATTTGCATTATGAGAAGTTTCAGGATGGGACGGTGAAATGTATCGAGGATGAGATACCGTTTGACGTGCCAGAGGGGTGGCAATGGGAACGTCTCGGAAATGTAAGCACAATCGCAAGAGGTGGTTCTCCTCGCCCCATAGAAGAATTTTTAACCGAGGATGCTGAAGGTATCAACTGGATAAAAATAGGCGACACCACAAAAGATAGTAAGTACATTTTGCATACCAAGGAGAAAATTAAGCCAGCGGGACTTTCTAAAACCAGATATGTTTGTAGCGGCGATTTTTTGCTAACCAATTCAATGAGTTTTGGAAGGCCATATATCCTAAAAATCGATGGATGCATACATGACGGTTGGCTCGTAATTTGCAATATTGATACTGTGTTTAATCAAGACTTCCTGTACTATGCTCTCAGCTCAGATTTCATGTATACAACACTTAGCTTGCTGGCTGCAGGGTCAACAGTAAAAAACTTAAAATCTGATACAGTGCGTTCTGTGTTATTTCCTATTCCGCCACTTGGAGAACAGGAAAGGATGGCTCACCGATTAGAGCAACTTATAGCTTTTACTGATGCGATTAGCGCAGATAGAAATGAGCTTATTGACATCATTAATCAAACTAAATCCAAAATTCTCGACCTAGCCATCTGTGGTAAACTTGTACCGCAAGACCCGGATGATGAGCCCGCTTCCGTCCTTTTGGAACATATCCGTGCCGAGAAAGAGGGGCTGATAAAACAAGGCAAAATTAAGCGTGAAAAAAAGGAATCTATTATCTTTCGAGGTGAGGATAACTCTTATTATTTAAAGGATGGTCAGCTTACGGTAAATATCAACGATGCTCTTCCGTTTGCCATACCAGATTCGTGGTGTTGGACTCGTCTCAAAGATGTTTTTGTTATTAATCCTCGAAATAAATTAAATGACGATTTGGATGTATCTTTTATTCCGATGCCGCTGATCGACGACGGCTATAGTGGAAAGCACACGTCAGAAGTACGTCCATGGAAAGAGGTGAAAACAGGATTCACTCATTTTGCAGAAGGTGACGTTGGCGTTGCTAAAATCACCCCTTGTTTTGAAAATCGAAAATCTACAGTTTTTAAGCATCTGTCAAACGGATATGGCGCAGGTACAACAGAGCTGCATGTATTACGACCTTATGGAAATACAATACTTGCACAATATTTGCTGGCGTATATAAAGTCCGATTTTTTTATTGAAAATGGAAAGCAGTCTTTTACAGGAGCTGTAGGACAACAACGTATCAGCAAGGAATATGTTGAAGGTGCTTATTTCCCACTCCCACCTATCAAGGAGCAAGAGCGCATTATTCATCAAATTGGCAATGTATTTGAATATATCAATATAATTTCAGATGCATTATCTTAACAGATAGCCGCTTTCACTACGAGGGCGGCTGTGCTTTTATCATGTTGCAATCTTATCTACAAGTGCCTGTTGTTCGCTGGAGGTTCAGTGAAGATATATACGGGTAGTCTTGATGCTTTCATTCCCCATAAGATCAGCAAGCAAAGCAATATCATTATATTTTTCGAGAAAATTCTTAACATAGCGATGACGAAAGGAATAAGGATAAACTATTTATTATAAGACCACATTTATCGGCATAATTCTTTGACTCCATCTTTTTTAAACTGTTGCTTTAAGAACCTGCAATCTGTATTACTGATTACATTTTCTAAAAGTTTTTGTTGAATTTTTGCCACTTTGAGTCTAAGTTGCGGTTTCCCCAGATAATCAAGATACTTGTTCATAGCCTGTATTCTTAGATTTGCAGTCCTAGATTTAAAATGTATTATCATCAGAAAACCTTTGTATGCAAGCAGACTTTCCGATGATACCTGTTCATAATTTGCAGTAAAATAATTGACTGTCCACAGGCAAGATCCAATGCTGTTTTCAGCAAGGTTATCTTTTTTTAGATATTGCTCAAATGTAATTTTTTTCTTCATAAAAAGACACCTCCATAATTTATTTGCGATAACTCGCTGAACAAATTATATAGGTTTGAGGTTCTATCTCCTCTTATTATGAGAAGGCTGGTAGTGAGGTTCATTGTATTGGCGAAGAAATTCCATTTGATATCCCTAATACATGGGAATGGGTATGCTTAGAAAACAGCTGCGCCAAGAAGATACGTCGTGGAAAATTACCGAAGTATGTAGATGAAAGCGGCATACTTGTGTTTGCTCAGAAATGCAACTCAAAATACAACAGCATTGATGTTGATTTGGCATTATACTTGGATGAGGCCACATTGAGCAGATATCCTGTCGATGAATATATGCAGGATGGCGATGTAGTTGTCAACTTCACAGGTGCAGGAACATTAGGCCGTGTTGAATTCTATCAAATGGCGGGTAATCGTTTTGGTCTTCAAAGGAATACAGATCCTCCACGAAATCGTAGATATGGGTAAAATCCACAGCGGAATCGATCTTCCGAAGGAGATGATCCAGTGGAACAAGCCTCTCGACACTGACTATTTCCCAGGTATTTCTTTCCGATTTTTCATTTGCCAACATAGTATCACCTCTGGTTTTATATACCCAAGGGGGCTGTCGCAAAATAAGTTTTTCAAACAAGATATAGGATTCTATTTGAGGACAGAATACTATATATTAATGAATTTTTTATTTTGCGACAGCCTCTTTTGACAGTCTGGGCTGTCTGAAAAGACAGCTTTTTTTGGGACAGACAGAAATTACGGAATTATGCAAATTTCGATTTTCAGTGTATATAAATAAGATTGTCATGATTGATTTCTTTATACTTGTTGGATTCATAGCTGGTAAGGACAGATTTTGAAATCTGCGTCAGTCGTGCCAATTCTTCCAGATTCAACCTTTGTCCTTGCACAGTTCCCAAAGGCGTTCCTGTATGGTAGTTGCTCTTTTTATGGGCGCATGCTCCTTTCCGGCGGCTGCTTTCCTGCCGCTTAACTGATTACACCACACTTTCCGCAATCGTGGAAATTTCTAATATTTGCGCTTGATTCCTGCTTTGTGAATATACGGCACAGGGCACAAAAATGTTCTATGATATAGGCAGTTTATCCATGGATTATTCCAATCGAATGACCGGCCTGTATGGGATATGCTCCCCGGCGATGTAGCGCAACGACTTCCGGCAGGGAAATGGAGGCCCCCTGACTGGAACGAGCGTATCGGAGGGAGCGAAACGCCGCCAAAGACGGGGGCAGGAATGACAGCATGAATGTAAGCAGAGTTTCCAGGCTGTCATTATCGACTGACCCCGCTATTTATCTAAACGAGCCAAAAGGAGGACACCACTCAATGAATTGTGAATTTATGATAGCCAGTACGCCCCTGTCGCCCAGTATGCCGCTCCCAAAGGCAATGCTCCGGCTTCCGGTCAGCAGTATGGCAGAGGTCATGTACGCCCGCCTGCTGGATGAAATCCTGACAAGGGGAACCGAGGACA